>NZ_JBJGZA010000001.1:0-363571 GCF_054050255.1 Geodermatophilus sp. SYSU D00700
CCCCCCCCCCCCCCCCCCCCCCCCCCCCCCCCCCCCCCCCCCCCCCCCCCCCCCCCCCCCCCCCCCCCCCCCCCCCCCCCCCCCCCCCCCCCCCCCCCCCCCCCCCCCCCCCCCCCCCGGCGCGGGGTCGGGGCGCGGGGTCGGGGTCGGCCGCGCTCAGCCGGGCGGCGTCGTCACCACAGCGTCATCGAGCGGCGGAAGATGCCCGCGACGTCGTCCTCGGTCACCTCCCGGGGACAGGTGGCGAGCAGCCGCTGCTGCTTCATCGTCCCCGCGACCAGGTCGGGTACGTCGCCGTCGTCGAAGCCGACCGCGGCGATGCCGTTGGGCATGTCGATGTCGCGCATCAGGTCGGTGAGCACGGTCGGCAGGAACTCGGCGGGGTCGTCGGGCTCGCCGGCGTTGGGCGCGAGCAGCTGCGCGGCGCGCACGTGCCGCTCCGGCGCGGCCGCGAAGGTGAACCGGAAGGCCTCCGGCGCGGTCAGGGCCACCGACATCCCGTGCGGCACCATCGGCTCGCCGGCCGGGTAGTCCTTCGGGTGGAAGTCCTTCACCTGCCCGGCGATCGGGTAGGCGTTGGCGTGCGGGACGTGCACCCCGGCGTTGCCGAACCCCATCCCGGCGAAGGTCGCGGCCATCGCCATGTCCCCCCGCGCCTGCCGGTCGTCGCCGTGGCGGACCGCCCGGCGGAAGGACCCGGCCAGCAGCGACAGCGCCTTCTCCGACCACATGTCCGAGATCGGGTTGGAGCCGCAGTAGGGCACCCGTTGCTCGGCGGTCTTGCGGTCGTAGGTGGTGTACCAGCGCGCCGTGTAGCTCTCCAGCGCGTGGCAGAGGATGTCCATGCCCGACGCCGCGGTCACCCCCGGCGGCTGGGTGAGGGTCAGGTCCGGGTCGACGACGGCGAGGGTCGGGCGCAGCCGGGCGTGGCTGATGCCGGTCTTCACCCGCTGCGCGAGCACGTCCATCACGCAGATGGTGGTGCTCTCCGACCCGGTGCCGGTCGTGGTCGGGACGGCGACCAGCGGCTTGAGCGGCTCGGTCGGCGCCTTGCCCCTCCCCACCGGCACGTTGACGTAGTCCAGGAGCTCGCCGGGGTTGGTGGTGAGCAGGTCGACGGCCTTGGCGGTGTCGATGGCCGACCCGCCGCCCACGGCCACGAACGCGTCCCACGGCCCCGACGCGCGCGCCTCCTCCGCCGCCGCGGTGAGGCTGACGTCGGTGGGCTCGACGTGCACGCCGTCGTACACCCGCGCCTCGATGCCGAAGCGGCCCATCTGGTCGGCCACCCGCTGCGGCAGCCCGGTGGCCGCCACCCCGGGGTCGGTCACCACCAGCACGCGGCGCACGCCGAGCCGGCTGAGGTCGAAGCCGATCTCCTCCGACGCGCCGCTGCCGAACTTGAGCTGCGGCGCTCCGTAGGTGAAGACGGACTCGGGAACGGGGGCGCTCACGGGGACCTCCGGGACGGCCTGGATCGGGGACGGTCGTCGGTGCGTCGATGGTGCCCGCCGGTCGTGCCCGGCACCACAGCGCGGCGACGCCCCGGTCAGCCGGCCGTCTCCGGCGCCGAACTCGTACCGCCGCGCCGGGCGGCCCGGGCGGCGCGGGCGCCGACGGCGCCGGTGACGACGACCGCGACCAGGAACAGGCCGTAGGCCCACACCCACCCGTCGCCGGTGTCCATCTCGGGCAGGTACCAGACCAGCGCCACGAGCTCGAGCGACCCGAAGACGGTGTAGGTGACGCCCGCGACGAACAGCCGGCCGAGGTCCCGGTCACGGAGGACCAGCGCCGCGGCGACGCCGAGGGCGAGCAGCCAGGCACCGATCACCTGGGAGCTGAGCGGGGTGATCTCCCACGGCCAGAACGACGTGACGGTCTCGACGTGGTGGTGCACGAACAGCCCGCCGGCGAAGAGGACCCCGCCGGCCGCGAGCAGCAGCACCCCCTCGACGGCCAGCAGCCCGGCCAGCCAGCCCGGCACCGGCCGCAGCACCGCCGGCCGCCCGGTGCGGCGGACCTCCTGGGCGAGCACCACCGCCAGGCACAGCGCCGGGACGATCAGGTAGACGGCCAGCCAGGTCCAGGCCGTCACCCGGGCCACCGGCCCGCCGCTGAGCAGGTGCAGGCGGTGGGTGTGGACCAGCGTCGCGACGCACGTGACGACGGTGAAGACGGTGACCGTGAGCACCGGGATCCGGATCCGGCTCCAGCGGTCCTCCCGCAGCGACAGCGCCGACAGCACCGCGCCGACGCCGTAGGCCGCGCCGAGGAACGCGGCGGTCGGCTCGGTGCGGATCGTCCAGGCCCAGTAGCGGTCGGCCACGTCGGCGAGGACGAACAGCTGGTTGACGGCGAGCAGGGTGAGCACCAGGAAGGCGACCAGCAGGCGCCGGGTGCCGGGGCGGACCTCCTCGCCCGTCTCCCGCGCCCGCTCCTCGACCTGCCCCATCGGCTGCCGCCAGCCCCTCGGCCCGGGTCCCCCTCCTGCGCCGGACACCGCGACCGGCGCCCCAGGCTCGCGCGCCCGCCTCACCTGCGCCAGGGCCCATCGGCCTCAGCCGCGCACGTTCTCCGTCCAGACGTCCCAGCCCAGCCGCACGATGAGCGCGCTCACCACCACGAGGAAGACGACCCGGATGAACCCGGTGCCCCGGCTGGTCGCCGTCCGGGAGCCGACGTAGCCGCCCAGCGTGTTGGCCGCACCGAGCGCGAGGCCCAGGCCCCAGACCACCGACCCGTGCGGCACGAAGAACGCCAGCGCCCCGAGGTTGGTGGCGACGTTGACGATCTTGGCCTTGGCGCTGGCGTTGAGGAAGTCGTAGCCGAGCAGCGACACCAGCGCGAAGACGAGGAACGAGCCCGTGCCCGGCCCCAGGACGCCGTCGTAGAAGCCGATGACCGCCCCGACCGCCAGCGCCGTGCCGTGGTGCCGGCGGCCGGTGTGCCGCAGCGCCGTCACCTCGCCCAGCGACGGGCGGAGCGCGGTGAACAGCGCGATGCCCACCAGCGCGACCACGATGACCGGCTTGAACACCTCCGCCGGCAGCAGCGCCGCCACCGACGCCCCGCAGAACGAGCCCACCAGGGCGACCGCGGCCATCGGCAGCGCCGTGCGCAGGTCGGGGTGCACCCGCCGCTGGTAGGTGACCGCGCTGGTGGTGGTGCCGAACACCGACCCCAGCTTGTTGGTGGCCAGCGCCTGCACCGGGGACAGGCCCGGGACGAGCAGCAGCGCCGGCAGCTGGATCAGCCCGCCGCCCCCGACGACGGCGTCCACCCAGCCGGCCGTCAGCGCGGCGAGCAGGACGAGGGCGAGCAGCGGCCCGGTGAGGCCCTCCGGGAGGAACGCGTCGGTCACCGGCAGCCCGCCCGCACTGCCGGCGTCCCCGTCGTCACGGGGACCCAGTCTCCCCCAGGCGCGCGGCTGCGGAACGGGCGGGTCCGGCCGGGCCGCCGGCCGCGGTCAGACGCGGCCGGCGGTCAGGTCGCGGACCTCGGCGTAGCGCTCGCGCACCGCCGGGGTCGGGTCGGCCTCGTGCAGCTCGGTGCCCGGCCGCTCCCACGCCGGCGGCTCAGCGTCCCCGGACAGCACCCAGGCGGCCTGCCGGGCGGCGCCGTCGGCGACGTACTCCCCCGGCGGCGGCACCAGCACCGGCACGCCGAGCACGGCCGGGGCGATCGCCCGCACCGCGGCCGACCGGGCGCCGCCGCCGACCAGCAGCACCCGCCGCACCTGCGCGCCGGTCGCGCGGACGGCGTCCAGGCCGTCGGCCAGCCCGCACAGCAGCCCCTCGACCGCGGCGCGCGCGAGGTGCGCCGGGGTCGACGTCGCGAGGGTGAGCCCGTGCAGCGCGCCGGTGGAGTCCGGCCGGTCCGGCGTCCGCTCGCCCTCCAGGTACGGGACCAGCGCCAGCCCGCCGGCCCCCGCGGGTGCCGACAGCGCCAGCCGGGACAGCTCGTCGTGGTCGACGCCCAGCAGCCGGGCCGTGGCGTCGAGGACGCGGGCGGCGTTGAGCGTGGCCACCAGCGGCAGGTACCGGCCGGTGGCGTCGGCGAACCCGGCGACCGCACCGGTGGCGTCGGCGGCCGGGGTGTCGGACACGATCGACACCACCCCGGAGGTGCCGACCGAGCAGACGACGTCGCCGGGCTCGGCGGCCAGCCCGAGCGCCGCCGCGGCGTTGTCCCCCGTGCCCGGCCCGAGCACCGCGCCGGTGGCCGAGGTGCCCGCGGCCTCGGCCGGGCCGAGCACCCGCGGGACGGCCGGCGTGCGGCCGAGGGCCCGCTCGAGCAGGTCGGGGCGGTACTCGCCGGTGGCCGCCGACCAGTAGCCGGTGCCGCTGGCGTCGCCGCGGTCGGTGACCAGGGCGCCGAGGCCGGGCGTCCCGGCCAGCACCCAGGTCAGCCAGTCGTGCGGCAGGCACACCGCGGCGGTGCGCTGTGCGTTCTCCGGCTCGTGCTCGGCCAGCCAGCGCAGCTTGGTGACGGTGAACGACGCCACCGGCACCAGGCCGACGGCGTCGGCCCACGCCCGCGGGCCGCCGAGCTCACGGGTGAGGTCGGCGGCCGCGCCGGCGGAGCGGGTGTCGTTCCAGAGCAGGGCGTCGCGCACGACCCGGCCGTCCTCGTCGAGGCAGACCATGCCGTGCTGCTGCCCGCCGACGGCCACGGCGGCGACGTCGTCGAGCCCGCCGGCCTGCGCCACCGCCTGATCCAGGGCGGCCGCCCAGGCCGCGGGGGCCACCTCGGTGCCCTCCGGGTGCGGCGCCCGGCCCTCGCGCACGAGGGCACCGGACGCCGCGTCCCGGACGACGACCTTGCAGGCCTGGGTCGAGGTGTCGACCCCCGCGACCAGAGGCATCAGCGGGCGCCGAGCAGGTGCTCGAGGGCGAGCTGGGACAGCCGCACCTGGCCGCCCCGGCGGGCGCCGGCGGACTCGGCGTCGAAGTCCTCGAACGCCGAGCGGTCGGCCAGCAGCTGCTCGTGGGACTCGCCGTCGCCGAGGGTCGGCTGGGCGAGCTCCGGGACGGCGGCGTCGGCGAGGGCCTCCTGGACCTCCGGGTCGGCGCGGAACGCGGCGGCCCGCTCCTTGAGCAGCAGGTAGGTGCGCATGTTGGCCTCGGCCGACTCCCAGACGCCCTTCAGGTCCTCGGTGCGCAGCGGCTTGTAGTCGAAGTGGCGCGGGCCCTCGTAACGGGGACCCCCGGAGGGGAAGCCGTTCTCCAGCAGGTCGACGGTGGCGAAGGCGGAGAGCAGGTCGCCGTGGCCGAACACGAAGTCCTGGTCGTAGCGCGGGCCCTTCTGGCCGTTGAGGTCGATGTGGAAGAGCTTGTCCTGCCACAGCGCCTGGGCGATGCCGTGGGTGTAGTTGAGGCCGGCCATCTGCTCGTGGCCGACCTCGGGGTTCACACCCACCAGGTCGGCGTGCTCGAGGCCGTGGATGAAGGCGATGGCGTGGCCGATGGTCGGCAGGAAGATGTCGCCGCGCGGCTCGTTGGGCTTGGGCTCCAGGGCGAAGCGCAGGCCGTAGCCGCGGTCCTCGGAGTACTGGGCCAGGGTGTCGATGCCCTCGCGGTAGCGGTCCAGCGCGGCCTTGAGGTCCTTGGCACTGTCGACCTCGGTGCCCTCGCGGCCGCCCCACAGCACGTAGGTGGAGGCGCCGAGCTCGGCGGCGAGGTCCATGTTGCGCATGACCTTGCGCAGCGCGTACCGGCGGACGCCGCGGTCGTTGGCGGTGAGCGCACCCTCCTTGAACACCGGGTGGGTGAACAGGTTGGTGGTCACCATCGGCACGACCAGGCCGGTGTCGGCCAGCGCCTGCTTGAAGCGCTCGATGGTCTTGGCGCGCTGGTCGTCGTCGCTGCCGAACGGGATCACGTCGTCGTCGTGGAAGGTGACGCCGTAGGCGCCCAGCTCGGCGAGCTTCTCGACGGACTCGACCGGGTCGATCGCCGGACGGGTCGCGTCACCGAAGGGGTCGCGGGCCGGCCAGCCGACCGTCCACAGACCGAAGGTGAACCTGTCCTCACGGGTGGGCTGCAGGGGCATGGGGATCCTTCCGCCGGGCACCGGGGCGCTCGTCCGGGTGACGCGGGCCACCGCTTTTGTGCTGCGGTAGAACATAAACGATCCACCCGGCTAACCTCAACCCGTGTCCGACGGCCGCGTCCTCACCGGTGCCCGGCAGTCGACGCTGCGGGCGACCAACCTGGCGCTGGTCCTGCGCGCGGTGTGCGCCGACCCCGGCGAGCTGTCGCGGGCCGGCGTCGCGGCGGCGCTGGGCACCACGCGCGGCACGGCGTCCCGGCTGGTCGACGACCTGGTCGCCGGCGGCCTGCTCGACGAGGTCGAGCGCGGGCCGGCGTCGCGCCGGGGCCGGCCGGCCACCCCGCTGGCACCGGGGTCGGGGCCGGCGGGGCTGGGCATGCAGGTCGACGCCGGGCTGGTCGCGGTCCGGGTGGTCGACCTGCGCGGGCGGACGGTCGCCGAGCGGCTGCACGAGGAGGACCTGCGCGGCAGCGACCCGGTCGCCACGCTGGACCGGCTCGGCCGGCTGGGCGCCGAGGTGCTCGGGTCGCTGCCCGCCGGTGTGCGGGTGGTGGGCGCCGGGCTCGCGCTGCCCGGCCTGGTCGACGCCGGGCGGGGCCTGCTGCTGCGGGCGCCCAACCTCGGCTGGTCGCGGGTGCGCCCCGCCGACGTGCTGGCCGACCTGCTCCCCGACGGGCTGGTCCCGGTGCTCGGCAACGAGGCCGACCTCGCCGCGCGCTGCGTCGCGCAGAGCGCCCCGGGCCGGCCGGGGCCGCACCGGGACTTCGTCTACCTGTCGGGGCAGATCGGCATCGGCGGGGCCGCGGTGCTCGGCGGCCGGGTGATGACCGGCAGCTCGGGCTGGGCCGGCGAGATCGGCCACGTCTGCGTCGACCCGGCCGGGCCGGACTGCCCGTGCGGGTCGACCGGGTGCCTGGAGCGCTACGCCGGCCGGCTGGCGCTGCTGGCCGCCGCCGGGGTGCCCGCCGACGCCGGCCCCGCGGAGCTGCGGGCCCGCGCCGAGGCCGGCGACCCCGGCGCCCGCCGCGCGCTCGACCGCGCGGCGTGGGCGCTGGGCGTCGCGCTGGCCGGGGTGGTCAACGTGCTCGACATCCCCACGGTGGTGCTCGGCGGTCACCTCGCCGAGCTGACCGACCTGCTGCGCCCGGGGCTGGAGGAGCACCTGGCCCGGCGGGTGCTCTCGGCCCGGTGGCGCCGGCCGTTCGTGGCGGCGGGCGGCGCCGTGCCGGCCGCGGGGGCGACCGGCGCGGCGCTGCGCGCGCTCGACGCGGTGCTCGAGGACCCGGTGCGCTGGCTGGCGCCCGCGGCGCGGGAGGTCGCGGCTCAGCCCACGTAGTTGACGTGCACGTGGTCGTAGTGGTTGGCCGTGACGCCGCCCCGGTCGGCCATGGTCGACCACGAGCCACCCGGCGAGGAGAGCATCCGCTGCTCCCAGATGAGGTAGTCGACGCCGAGCTCGTCCCAGTGCTCGACGTGGTACTGCACGATCGCGTCGCCGAGGGCGGCGTCGGTCAGCACCATGTAGTCCAGCGCCAGGCCGGAGGGGTGCCCGCCCGGGTCGGCCGCGCTCGCGCGGGTGCCGCCGAGGGTGATCGACGCGGCGCCGGGGACGTTGCTGACCACGGCGTCGGCGGCGGCCTGCACCACCGAGCGCACCGGGCCCGAGGTGTTGGTGATCCGGGCGACGCGGGAGGCCGTGGTCCCCGACGACGAGGACGAGGCCGACGACGAGGCGGCCGGGGAGGACGCCGCCTCCGACCCGCCGGACTCCCCCTCGGCCTCCTCCGCCGCCGCCTGCGCCTCCGCGGCCTCCGCGGCGGTCTGGGCCTCCGCAGCCGCGGCCGCCTCGGCGGCGGCCCGCTCGGCGGCGGCCTGCGCCTCCGCGGCGGCCTGCGCCTCGGCGGCGAGCCGCGCGGCCTCGGCCGCCTGCGCGTCGCGCACGGCCTGGTCGGCACCGGCCTGCGCCTGCGCGGCGGCGGTCTCGGCGGCCTCGCGGCTGCCGCGGCTGGCCGCCAGCTCCTCGAGCACCTGCAGGTCCTGCGGCTGCACCTGCGGGACCTCGGTCGCGGTGCCGGTCTGCGCGGGCAGGCCCAGCGCCTGGGCGACGGTCACGGTCTCCGACGTCCCCGCCTGCGCCTCGGCGGCCGGGTCGGGGCCGACCAGCACGTTGGCCACCAGCGCGCCGGCGGCGGCGACGCCGAGCAGCAGCGCGGGGCGGCGGACGGGGGCGCGGCGGGACCGGCGGGCGGCGCCGGCGGCGGGCCGCGGGATCTCGGCGGTGGGGGCGTCCATCGGAGGGAGGTGCTCCAGGGGTACGGGCACGGCGCGGCCGGCGGCGGCGCCGTGGAGGGGTGCGGGGCAGTGGGCGGCACCGGCCGTCGGGGCGACGCGGGCGCACCGGCGGGCACCACCCGAGGAGCTCGGGTGGGCGCGGTGCGGCGTCGGGACGGCCGGGCGCGGTCAGATGCGGGAGCGCACCCGGGTGCGGCGGAGCCGGCGGGGTGGTGCGGTCGTGCTGCAGAAGCGCGCCATCCGGCGGGCTCTCCGTTTCTCCCGTGGGCCGCCTACCGGGTCAGCTGACGGGTTCGGGCGGGAAGCAGCCCTACCCGCGGCCGGACGGTGTCCGGCGGGCGGGATTCACCCCAGTGGTGCGGTGGGTCCCCGGCTCGCCCGGGAGGGCGACTCGGCGGCATCCGTCCGGACTCCCCGGACGGGGACTGACGGCCGGTCGGACGGCGGCCACGGTAACCGTCGTTACCGCACCGTGACAATCCCGCGGCGGCGGAGCGTGACGAGCATCGCGTGTCGCGGCGGCGTGTCGGGCCGTCAGGCGCCGAGCAGCCGCCGCAGCCAGTCGACCTGGGTGCGCACCGACCACAGCGCGAGGCGGCCGGGCACGGTCACCGCGGCGCGGGCCACCCGCACCCCGAGCCGCACCAGGTCGGCGTACTCGGCCGGCCGGGGTGCAGGCGCCGGGCGGGCGGCGCGGCGCGGGGCGGACGCGGGCGGGGCCGCCGCCGCCTCGGGCTGCGGACCGGGCGCCGTCCCCTGCTCCGGCGGGGGGGCCCCGGGCACCAGCAGGTCGAGGCCGCTGCGCCGGCGGGGGTCCCGCAGCGAGGCGAAGGAGGGGATCTCCGGCGCGTCGGGCGCCCCGTCGTCCTCGGCCGGCAGCGACAGCTGCCCGTCGCGCGCCGCCGTCCCCGATCGGGGCAGCGGCGTGGGCGGCTCCGGCACGACGCGGCGGATCGCCGTCACCAGGCCCGCGCCCAGCCCGGGCACGGCGGCGAGCTCACGGCGGCTGAGGGCGGCGAGCGCGGCGACGTCGGTGATGCCGGCGCGGGTCAGCGCGGTGACTGCCCGGGTGGGCAGGCCCAGCGTCTCGATCGTCCCCGCCGGAGCGTCCCCCGGTGACCTGGTCGGCATGGCGGAGGACCCTAACCGCCCGCGGTCAGCCGGCCGCACCCGTGTCGGGAGCCGCGCTGCCCCCGTCGGGTGCCGACGACGTCGCCGACCCCGGGGACGTCGCGCCCGACGACCCCGACGGCGCGGGCTCCGAGGGCTCGCTCGGGGCGGGCTCCGACGGCTCGCTCGGGGCCGCCCCGGTCGGGTCGGTCGGGGCCGGCTCGGTCGGGGCGCTGTCCGAGGGCGCCGGCTCGGTCGGCGCGGGCCCGGTGGGGTCGGTCGGGGCCGGCTCGGTCGGGACGCTGTCCGAGGGCGCGGGCTCGGACGGGGCGGGCTCCGAGGACACCGCGTCGGAGGGGGCCGCGTCGGAGGGGGCCGGGTCGGAGGGGGCCGCGTCGGAGGGGGCCGCGTCGGAGGGCGCGGGCTCGGCCGGCGCGGGCTCGGGGGACGCTGCGTCCGGGGACACGGCGGCGTCCGACGGTCCCGGTTCCGCGGGCGCGGGCTCGGCCGGCGCGGGCGCGGCCGGGCCGGACCCGGACGGCACCGACAGCGCCGCCTCGGGACCCTCACCTCCCGCGGGCGCACCGCCCTCGGGCGCCGGTGCCGGTGCTGCCGGGGTGACCGCGACGCGCAGCGTCACGGGGGCGCCGGGCTGCAGCGGGACACCGACCGGGTCGAGGCCCGAGACCGTGCCCGGCTCGACGGCGGTCGTCACCTCGTCCTGCCGCTGCACGGTGAGACCCAGCGCGGTGAGGTCCGCGGCGACGTCGTCAGCAGGGCGCCCGACGTGGTCGTTGGCGGCGAGGACCACCGAGCCGGCCGCCGCGGCGCCCTCGCCGGTGCCGGCGCCGGTCTCCGCGGCCTGCGCGGGAGGCTGCCCGCCGCCGGAGCCACCCGGCCAGAGGAGGACCGCGAGCAGGCCCGCGAGCAGCACCGCCAGCACCGGCACCAGCACCGCCGGGCGCCGGCGCGGCGACCGCGAGGCACCGGACACCTCCGCGGTCTCCCCGGGTGGCAGGTCGTCCGGGGACACCGGCTCCGGGGAGGGCACCGTGACCGCGGCCGTCTCGACCAGCGCGGCCGGCGGGGCCGCGGCGACCGCCCGGGAGGGCGACGGCGCCCCGGGGCGCGGCCGGGCGGTCTGCTCGATCGTCTCCTCGACGGCGGTCAGGAACGCGTCCGCGTCGGGCAACCGCTCACCGGGGTCCTTGACCAGGGCGGCGTCGATGAGGGAGCGGACGCCGGGCGGGACGTCCTCGGGCAGTGGCTCGGGAGCCTCGCGCACCTGCTTGAGCGCCACGGTGACCGGGTTGGTGCCGTCGAACGGCGCGTGCCCGGTGAGCGACTCGTAGCCGACCAGGCCGAGGGCGTAGACGTCGCTGGCCGGGCTGACCCGGTCGCCGGCGGCCTGCTCCGGCGACATGTAGCGGGCGGTGCCGATCACCTGCCCGGTGCCGGTCAGCGGCACGCTCTCCGCCGACCACGCGATGCCGAAGTCGGTGAGCTTCACCCGGCCGTCGGGCCGGACCAGGATGTTGGCCGGCTTGACGTCGCGGTGCACCAGGCCCGCGCGGTGGGCCTCGGCCAGACCCGCCGCCGTCTGCTGCAGCACCGAGAGCGCGGCCTCGGGTTCCAGCGGCCCGTCGGCCGAGAGCCGGTCCGACAGCGGCGCGCCGTCGACGAGCTCCATGACCAGGTAGGCCAGGTGCTCGCCGGTCGCCTCGTCGTCGGACTCGCCGTAGTCGAGGACGGCGGCGATGTTCGGGTGGCTCAGCGCCGCGGCGTGCCGGGCCTCGCAGCGGAACCGCTCGAGGAACACCGGGTCGTCGGCGTACTCGCTGCGCAGGACCTTGACCGCGACCGGCCGGAGGAGCAGCCGGTCGCGCCCCCGCCACACCTGGCCCATGCCGCCGCGGGCGATCAGCTCCTGGAGCTCGTAGCGGTCCCCCAGCGTCTGCCGGCCCGTCTCCAGCGAGGTCACGTCCCTGGCTCCGTCCCGTACTGCCCCCGAGGGGCTGTGTCCCCCAGGGCTCCGTCCCCCGATCCACGCGGCCCCCGTCCGGGGGCTCGTGCGGCGTGCCGGTGGTCTGACGCGCCGCTCCCCTGTGGTTCCCACCGGGCACCGTCCTCAACCCCCAGGTGGGACAGCCCTCGCCGTCCGGCAGCCGGTCGGCGAGGATCCCCGGGAAGCCGCGGCACCGGCGCCGCGGAGGCACCCGGAGGTCGCCCGTGGACTCGGCTCTCGCCACCGTCGCCCTGCCCGCGGCCCTGGCCGTGGTCATGCTCGGCCTGGGCCTGTCGCTGACCGTCGACGACTTCGTCCGCGTCACCCGCCGGCCGCGGGCCGCGGTGGTCGCGCTGGCGCTGCAGCTGCTCGTGCTCCCGGCCCTGTGCTTCGGCCTGGTGGTGCTCGCGGGGCTCGAGCCGGTGCTGGCGGTGGGCATGGTGCTGCTGGCCGCCTCCCCCGGCGGGACGACGGCGAACCTGTTCAGCCACCTGTTCCGCGGCGACGTCGCCCTCAACGTGTCGCTGACCGCGGTGAACTCGCTCCTCGCGGTGGTCACCCTGCCCCTGGTCACCAACCTGGCGGTCGCGGTGTTCGACCCGCCCGGCGCCGGGGAGATCGGCCTGCAGTTCGGCAAGACGGTGCAGGTCTTCGTGATCGTGCTGGTGCCGGTGGCGCTCGGCATGCTGGTGCGGCGCTGGTCGCCGGCCTTCGCCGACCGGATGGACAAGCCGGTGCGCGTCCTCTCGGCGGTCGTGCTCGCCCTGGTCATCGTCGGCACCGTCGTCGCCGAGCGGGAGAACGTGGCCGGCTACCTGCGCGAGGTCGGGCTGGTCGCGCTGGCCTTCTGCCTGCTGAGCCTGCTGATCGGGTTCGCCGTCCCCCGGGCGGTCGGCGTCGGGCACCGGCAGGCGGTGGCGTGCGCGTTCGAGATCGGGGTGCACAACAGCACGCTGGCCATCGCCGTCGCGATCAGCGTGCTCGGCAGCGTGGAGCTCGCGGTCCCGGCCGCCGTCTACGGCGTGCTGATGTTCCCGGTGGCGGCCCTCGTCGGGTGGGCCATCACCCGCTCGGCCCGCTCGTCGGAGCGCGTCCCCGCCTGACCGGACCACCGGCGCGCCAGCGCCGGGACGACCTCCGCGCCGGCGGTGCCGGCAGCGGCCCACCCGAGGACGACCAGCCAGGCCAGCGGGTCCAGCGGCGTGCAGCCGAAGAACCGGCTGACCCCCGGGGTCTGCACGACCAGGGCCAGCACCGCCAGCGACCCGGCCGCGGTGGCCAGCACCAGCGGGCTGCGGCGGCCGGCCCAGGCGGTCTGGCCCAGCTGGGTGGCGATCAACGCGGCGAGGCCCATGGTGCTCGCGCGCCGGCGCAGCAGCGGCGGCCAGCCGGTGGCCCACGCACCCACCGCGCCCGCCGCGGTGGCCGCGCCGCGGACGGCGACCTGGTGCCGCACCGCCTCGGTGAAGCCGCGGTAGGGCCCGGCGAGCAGCACCGGCGCCAGCGGGTGGCCGGCCAGCGGCCCGTCGTCCGCGCCCGGGGCGGCCGCCCGCGGCTGGGCGACCGCGACGGCCAGTGCCGGGAACATGTCGGTGAGCAGGTTGACCAGCAGCAGCTGGCGGGTGCCGATCGGCGCGCGCCCGCCCAGTGCGGTGCCGAGCACGGTGAAGGTGACCTCGCCGGCGTTGCCCCCGACGAGGATGGCGACGGCGTCGCGGACGCGGGACCACAGCGCCCGCCCCTCGGCGACCGCGTCGACCAGCCGGGTCAGGTCCAGGTCGGTGATCACCAGGTCGGCGGCGCTGCGCGCGGCGGGCGACTCGGCGCCGGCCACGCCGACCCCGACGTCGGCCAGGCGGATCGCGGCGGCGTCGTTGACCCCGTCGCCGGTCATCGCCAGCGTGGCCCCGGCGCGGCGCAGCGCGGCCACCAGCGTCACCTTGTGCTCGGGGGTGAGCCGGGCGAACACCGCCGACTCCCGCACCAGGCGGGCCCGCTCCCCCTCCGAGGCCCGGGCCAGCTGCGCGCCGGTGACCACCCGGTCGGCGTCGGGCACGCCCGCCTGCGCCGCGATCGCGGCCGCGGTCTCGGGGTGGTCGCCGGTGGCCACCAGCACCCGGATGCCCGCCGCGCCCAGCTGCTCGACCGCCGCCGCCGACGAGTCGCGCACCGTGTCGGCCAGCCCCACCAGGCCGCGCAGGGTGAGCCCGGCCGCCGCCGCCTCGAGGTCCTCCGGCTGCCCCTCGACCGCCCGGTCGGCGACGGCGAGCACCCGCAGCCCGTCGCAGGCCAGCTCCTGCACCCGGTCGGCGGCGTCCCCGGCGTCGGTGCACAGCCGGAGCACGACCTCGGGCGCACCCTTGACCACCAGCCGGCCCGAGCGCAGCGCCGCGGAGAAGCCGCGCCCGGTGGCGAAGGGCACCGAGGCCTCCGGCTCCCCGTCGCACGCCACGCCGCGGTCGTCGGCGGCGGCCACGACGGCGCGGTCGGTCTCGTGCGCGTCGGTGTCGCCGGTGCCCACCCCGGCCGCGGCGAGGCGGAGCAGGCCGTCCTCGCCGTCCCCGCCGTCGGCCAGCGGCAGCAGCCGCACCACCTGCAGCCGGTTCTCGGTGAGGGTGCCGGTCTTGTCGAAGCAGACGGTGTCCACCCGCCCGAGCGCCTCGAGGACGCGGGCGCTGCGGACCACGGCGCCGCGCCGGGACAGCCGCCGGGCCGCGGCCTGCTGCGCCACCGTGGCGACCAGCGGGAGGCCCTCCGGGACCGCGGCGACCGCGACGGCGACCCCCGCGCTGACCGCCTCGCGCAGCGGCCGCCGCCACAGCACGCCGAGCGCGGTCACCGCGCCGCCCCCGGCCAGGGTCAGCGGGAGCACCGACCGGGTGAGCTCGGCCAGGCGGGCCTGCACGCCCGCCGGCGGCGCCGTCCCCCCGGCCGCCCGCGCGGCCCGCCCGGCCTGGGTGGCCGGCCCGACGGCGACGACGACGGCGCGGCCGCTGCCGGCGACCACGGTCGTCCCGTCGAAGAGCATGCAGCGCCGGTCGGCCACCTCGGCGCCCGGCGTCGCGGCCACGGCCTTGGCCACCGCCAGCGACTCCCCGGTCAGGCTGGACTCGTCGACCTCGAGGTCCTCGGCGGCGAGCAGCCGCGCGTCGGCGGTGACGACGTCGCCGGAGCCCACGAGGAGCACGTCCCCGACCCGCAGCGCGCCCGCGGGCACCTCCTCGGACCCGCCGTCGGTCTCCCGCCGCACGCAGGCGTCCTGCTCCAGCAGCAGCGACTCCAGGGCCGTCTCCGCGCGCATCCGCTGGGCGGCCCCGAGCAGGGCGTTGCCGACGGTGACCCCGCCGACCAGGAACGCGTCCGCGGTCTCGCCGAGCACGGCCGTGGCCCCGGCGCCGGCGCCGAGGACGGGGGTGAGCGGGTCGGCGAGCTCGGCGGCGACCGTGCGCCCGAACCGGACCGGCACCCGGACCACCGCCACGCCGGTCCCCCGCCGCCACGCCCGCGCCAGCGGCCCGGGTGGCGCGTCGTCGGCCCGGGGCAGCTCGGCGAGCCGGCGCAGGACGTCGTCGGGGTCGAGGGCGTGCCACGGCGTGTGCACCGACGGCGCGGGCGGCGGGCGGCGCGCGGCCCGGACCCCCGTCACCGTGCCGTCGAGCATGGTCCAGACGGTCGCGGTCTTGCCCGGCGTCGTCGCCCGCTTCTGCCCGCCGCGGGCCGAGCCGACGGCGGCCAGCAGGCTGCCCAGGAC
This sequence comes from Geodermatophilus sp. SYSU D00700, assembly GCF_054050255.1. Lineage (NCBI taxonomy): Bacteria > Bacillati > Actinomycetota > Actinomycetes > Geodermatophilales > Geodermatophilaceae > Geodermatophilus > Geodermatophilus sp. SYSU D00700. The sequence continues at coordinate 15,213 of NZ_JBJGZA010000001.1, forward strand.
GTTGCCGGTCACCGCGCTCTGCACCGCTCGCCGGGCCACCGCCCGCGCGTCGGTCACCGCCCGCACCACCCGGCAGGCGTCGGCCAGGCCGGACCCGGTGACCAGGTCCGCGCCCCAGGCGGGCGACCGGCCGGGCCGGACGGGGGCCACGGCGACGTCGGCGGCGAGCAGGGCGGCGGTGTCGGCGGCGGCGACGAGCAGCACGCCGGGCCCGTCGGCCTGCAGGCGGCGGACCACGTGCAGCAGCGACTCGTCCGCCGGGGCCACCTCGTCGGCGAGCCCGGCGACCTCGCGCGCTCCGGCGTGGGGGGTGAGCACCAGGCGGCACCCGGTCGCGGCCGCGGTGGTCAGCAGCGCCTCGGCGTGCGGGTCGAGCTCGGGGGCGACCAGCACGGAGCCGACCCGGCGGCGCCCGTCGTAGAGGGTCCGCAGCGACGCGCCGGGGGCGTCCGGGGCCTCCCGCGGGTCACCGAGCCGGGTCCCGCGCCGGCCCGCCCCGTCCGAGCCCCCGCCGGTGGCGAGCAGCCGGGCGGCGGCGGTCCAGACGGCGGCGTCGTCCCACCCCTCCGCCTCGGCGGTCGCCTCGAGGACGACCGGCGGGCCGGTGCACAGCGTGCCGCCGTCGACGACCACGACGCCGACGCGGTCGAGGCGGCGGTAGGCCATGCCGTCCAGCGGCAGGACGCCGGCGCGGCACATCAGCAGGTCCAGCGTGGCGGCGAAGCACTCCCGGCCCTGCAGCGCGGCCTTCGGCGAGAGCGCCTTGACCAGGTCGGCCGACCGGCCCGGCCGGCCGGTGAGGGCCAGCACGGTGAGCACGGCGGCGGTCGTCGTCGGCCCGAGCCGGGACTGGTAGCGGCCCACGAGGCCCGGGGCCAGCGGCACCGGCCGCTTCCCGGCGTCGGCGGGGCCGGGGTCGGGGTCGGCCGCGTCCGGCTCGGGGCGGCACAGCTCGTCCTCGCGCCGTTGCCACACCTGGCGCCGGGCGCGCACCTCCAGCACCTGCTGGGCGGAGGCGGCGGCGTTGATCGCGGGCACCGTGGGGCTCTGGGTGGCCGAGTGCAGCACCGCCGAGAGCCCCTCGAGGACCAGCCGGGCGCCGAACCGGCCGACCCGCCGGACGAGGAGGTCGGTGAACCAGTCCTGCGAGTCGAGCAGCGTGACCGCCAGCGTGGCGTGCCGGCTGAGGGCGGGGACGGGCAGTACCCGGCCCGTGAGCGCGGCGGCGACGCCCAGCGCGTCCACCGCCGCCGCGGCCGCCGCGGCCAGCAGCGGCTCGAGGTCGGCGGGGTGGTCGGCCGGCTCGTGGAGGACCCCGCTCCGGCGCCCGGCGGTCTGCACCGCCCGGACGCTCTCGACGACGTCCTCCACGTCGACCCGCCGCTCGTCGACGGCGACCAGCACCCGGCCCAGGACGTCGTTGACCGTCGCCCACTGCACGCCCTCGAGGCGCTCGAGCTGCCGGCGCATCGCGCGGCGGGCGTCGGGCGGGGCGTCCGGGGGCGGGGCGGGGACCTCGACCTGCACCAGCCCCCGGTCGGCCCAGACGCGCGGCGTGTGCCGCCCGCCCACCGGCTCGAACATGCCCGAGGCGACCTCGGCCAGTTCGCGCAGCCGGCCGGTGGGCAGCGGGTCGGCACCGGTCACCAGCGTGCCGACCGCCCGCACGCCGGAGGCGGCCGCCGAGGCGAGGTCGACCGGCCGGCCGGCCACCCGGGAGGTCAGCCCGGCGGCGGTCTTGACCGCGGCCCGCGACGAGCCGACGAGCAGCCCGGTGGTGAGCAGGGCCGGGGCGGCGGCCACCTGCGCGCCGGCGACCGCGAGGCGGGCCGTCGCGCGCAGGGCGCGCCGGGCCGTGGCGGCCCGGCGGAGGACGCTCACCCCGCCGTCCCCGTCCGGGTTCCCCGCCGTCCGGCCACTGTTCGCCTCCCCGTGCCCCAGGTCACAGCATCCACCGGACCGGGTCCGTCCGCATCCCCCTCGACGGATCGGGTTCAGGACCACACGCCGGGCAGGACCCGCCAGATGCGCTCGATGTCGGCCACGCCCGGCTCGTCGCCGTTGCAACTGGCCGCCACCGCCGTGTGCCGGTCGGCCGAGACCCGCATGATGCTGAGGGAGCCGGCCCAGTCGCCAGCGTGCTCGAGCGCGCCGCCCCGGGCGAGCCCGATGCCCGCGCCGTAGTCGACGGTGCCGTTGACCGGCGCCGGGTCGGCCAGCCGGGCGGCGAGCAGCGCCTCGCCCCCGAGCCGGGGCGCGCGGTACTCGTCGGTCCAGCGCACCAGCTCTGACGGCGTCGTCACGACCGACCCGGGGCCGAGGGCCTCGAACCGCGAGCCGGCGACCCGCCACGGTGCCGTGGCCGAGTCCCTGAGGTGGCCGCGCGCGGAGGAGTCGTCGGGCGAGTCGGGATCGGCGACCGTGGGATCGAGCTCCATGGCGAGGCCGAGGGGCTCGAAGACCCGGATGCGGAGGAAGTCCCCGAGCGGCTGCCCGGTCGCCGCCCGCACGACCTCGGCCAGCAGCACGTAGTTCGAGTTCGAGTAGGCGAAGCCCTCCGCCTCCGGCAGCTCCGGATGAGCGGCGATCGCCTGCACCGCCTGCTCCTGCGTGGTCACGTCGGTGGCCGCGGACCCGGCGGCCTCGAGGTCGGCGACGTGGTCGGGGATGCCGCTGGTGTGGTGCACGAGCTGGTCGAGCGTCACCTCCTGCGCCCAGGCGGGCAGGCCCGGCAGCCACCGGGACACCGGGTCGCCGAGGGTCAGGACGCCGTCCTGCGCGAGCAGGAGCACGGCCGTGGCGGTGAACTGCTTGCTCACCGACGCGACGTCGAACCTGGTCTCCGGGGTGAGCGGGCGCCCCGTGCGCACGTCGGCGACGCCCCGGGCGGCCGCCCACACCACCTCTCCGTCGACGCCGACCGCCAGGGAGCACCCGGGCTCGTCGTCGGCCAGCACCTCGTCGACGAGCGCCTCGCTGCGGGCGATCCGCTGCTCCAGGCCGGACGCCACCGTCGCCGCGGCCTCCTCCCCGGAGGTCCCGGTGGACGAGGTTCACGCCCCGAGGACCGCGACCGCGGCCGCCAGGGCGGCTCGGCGGAGCACGGGACGACGGTGGGCCCCCGCACCGGCCGCGGGGAGGTCATCCGGCGTCGGCCCAGGACCGGACGACGGCGACGTCGAGGGGGAAGTCGACCGGGAAGTCGCCGAACAGCAGCCGCCCGGCCGTGCCCGCCGCCGCCCGCACCTGCTCGGTGACCGCGTCGGCCAGGTGCGCCGGGGTGTGGACGACGACCTCGTCGTGGAGGAAGAACACCAGGTGCGGGCGCCGGTCGAGCCGGCCCTCGCCCAGCGACCACAGCCGGTTGCGCAGGTCGGCGAGCCAGCACAGCGCCCACTCCGCGCCGGTGCCCTGGACGACGAAGTTGCGGGTGAACCGGCCCCACGAGCGGCGGGCGCGGTCGGTGTCGCGGCCGCCGGGCTCGGGTGCCTCGCCGAGGTCGGCGTCCCGCTGCGCCCACGCGCCGCCGGGGGCCGGGGAGCCGCGGCCGAGCAGGGTGTGCACCACCGCGCCCCGCTCGCCGGCCCGCGCGGCGTCCTCGACCAGGCCGATGGCCCGCGGGTAGCGGCGGGCCAGGCGCGGCATCACCCGCCCGCTCTCGCCTCGGGTGCCGCCGTAGAGCGCGCCCAGCACGCCGACCTTCGCCTCCGCCCGCGTGCCCACCACCCCGGCGGCGACCATCCCGGCGTAGAGGTCGGCCGCCCGCGCCGCCTCGGCCAGCGCGCCGTCGCGGCTCATGCCGGCGAGCACCCGCGGCTCGAGCTGGGCGACGTCGGCGACGACCAGCCGCCACCCCTCGTCGGCGACCGCCGCCGGCCGCACCTGCACGGGCACCGACAGCGCGCCGCCGCCGGAGGAGGCCCAGCGCCCGGTGACCACGCCGCCGGGGAGGAACACCGGGCGGAACCGGCCCTCGCGCACCCAGGCGTCCAGCCAGCTCCAGCCGTTGGCCGCCAGCAGCCGGGCCAGCCGCCTGTACTCCAGCAGCGGCGGCACCACCGGGTGCTCGAACCGCTCCAGCGTCCACGACCGGGTGTCCTCGACCGGCAGCCCGGCGGTCTGCAGCGCGCGCAGCAGCGCGGCGGGCGAGTCGGGGTTGAGGTCGGGCGCGCGCAGGACCGCGCGCACCTCGCCGGCCAGCCGCTCCAGCACCGGCGGGCGCATCCCGGGCGGTGGCCGGTCGCCGAGCAGCGCGGTGAGCAGCCGGCCGTGTTCGTCGGCGCGCCAGGGCAGCCCGGCCCAGGTCATCTCCGCGGCCGCCAGCGCCCCGGAGGACTCCGCGGCCAGCAGCAGCCCGAGCCGGCCCCGGTGCGCCGACGCGGCGACGGCGGCCTGCTGGCGCCGGTGCTCGGCGACCGGGTCGAGCCGGTCGGCGGGGTCGGCGAGGCAGAACAGCGCCGGGTCGTCCGCGGTCACCGGTTCCAGCGCCGCCCAGCCCGGGTCCTCCGCCGGGCCGGGAGCGGCGAAGGGCGACCCGCGCAGGACGGCGGCACACAGCCGCAGGTCGGTGCACCGCTCCACCCGCACGCCGGCGTCGAGCAGCGCCGGGTACCAGCGGGTGGTGTCGTCCCACACCCAGCGCACCGGGGCCGCCCGCTCCCGCGCGGCGACCCAGCCCGGCAGCTCGCCGGCGGACAGGACGGTGACCGCGCCGGGCGTGCCGTCCTCGGCGCACGCGGTGGCCGTCACCGCCGCGCCGTCGCGGCGCAGCAGCACCCGGTCCACCCGCGCAGTCTCGCCGACCGGTGCGACAGCGCCCGGGACACCGGGCGCGCAGACTGGCGGCGTGCCCGTCTCCGCCGTCACCCGCCGGGGCGTGGTGCGCCTGCTGAACACCTCCGGCGGGCGGGTGCTGGTCCTGGCCGGGGAGGTCGACGCGGCGGCGGTGGAGGCGTTCTGGCGCTGCTATGGCCGCGAGCCGGTGCGGGTCGACGTCGTCGACGCCCGCTCGGTCACCGCGCTGTCGCCCTCGGGCCGGGAGCTGCTGGCCGGCACGCTCGAGTGTGCCGAGCGGTCCGGCCGGCCCGTGGCGCTGCGCTCCTCCCCCGCCGTGCCGGGACCCCGCTGACGGACCCGTCGACGTCGCGGACCGGAGCGGCCACGATCGGCGGCACCCCCGCCGCGAGGAGGTCCCGGTGACCGCACCGCTGCAGCTGCGCCCCGGCCTGACCGTGTCGTCGGTGCGCGGGCCGGTCGGCGAGCGCGCCCGCCCGCCGGCTCCCGAGCACCGGGTGCTGGTCAACGTCGGCCGCCCCTACCGGCTGCTGGAGACCCTCGCCGGGACCGAGCACCGCACGCCCGGCCTGCCCGGCGACGTCGCGGTGGTCCCCGCGGGCGCGCCGTTCGCCGTCCGCAGCCGGGACGGGACGCCGCAGCAGGTCGCCGCGCTCGTCGTCGCGGTGACGCCGGAGCTGCTGGGCGAGGTGCTCGCCGAGGGCGGGGTGCGGCGGGCCGCCGAGCTGCTGCCGGTGGTCGGCGCCCGGTCGCCGGCCGTCGCCGCCCTCGCGGGACTGCTGTCGGCCGGCCTCGACGACCGCACCGACGTCGGCCGGCTGGCCCTGGGGACGTTGGCGCAGGCGCTGGTCGCGGCGCTGGCCCGCGACCACACCACCGCGCCCCCGGCCGCCCCGCGCCCCGGCGGGCTGTCGCCGGCCCAGCTCGACCGCGTGCTGCGGCACGTCGAGGAGCACCTGGCCGGGCCGATCGGCGTCGCCGACCTCGCCGCCCGCGCGCAGGTGAGCGAGTTCCACTTCAGCCGGCAGTTCCGCGCGGCCACCGGCACCAGCCCGCACCGGTACGTGGTGCGGCGCCGCGTCGAGCGCGCCCGCGAGCTGCTCACCCGCTCCGACCTCCCGCTCGCCCAGGTCGCCGTCCGCTGCGGGTTCGCCGACCAGAGCCACCTCACCCGGCACACCCGCCGGGAGCTCGGCGCCGCCCCCGGTGCGCTGCGGGCCGCGGCCCGCGGCCGCTGAGCAGGAACCGACGACCGGACGGCAGGGACGTCCACGCGCACGGCCGGCGCGCCCGGCCAGGCTCGCTGCACCGACACCCGAGAGGACGGAGACCCGCCGTGCAGACCACGACCACCGACCCGCAGGCCGACACCGACGTCGTGGCGGAGGTGTACGCCGCGTTCGCGCGCCGCGACCTCGCCCGCATCGCCGCGCTGTTCGCCGCCGACGGCGTCATCACCCAGTCACCCGCGCTGCCCTGGGGCGGCACGCACACCGGTCCCGAGGGACTGGCGACCTTCCTCGGCACGCTCACCGCGCACCTGGACTCCACCCCGGTGACCGAGCGGCTGTTCGCCGACGGCGCGGGCCGGGTGGTGCAGGTCGGCCGCACCCGCGGCACGGTGCGGGCGACCGGCGCCGCCTTCGACGTCCCCGAGGTGCACCTGTGGACCGTCGCCGACGGGCGGGTGCGGCGGTTCGAGGCCTACGTCGACACCCCGGCCATGCTCGCGGCGCTCGAGCGGCCGGCGTCCTGACCGGCGGGTGCCGGGCACGTCCCCCGCGGGGACGTGCCCGGCTCAGGACCGGTGGCGGGCGGCGTGCGCCGCGCGCTCCGGTACCGGGGCCAGGCGCCAGCCGGCCGCCCCGGTGAGCACGATCGCGACGGCGAAGGCGACGTAGAGCCAGGCGGCCGGGCGGTCCCAGGCCACGTGCTCCCGGTGCAGCAGCACCACGAGCAGCTCGAGGGCGCCGAAGAGGGTGTAGGCGATCGTCGCGGTGCGCAGCCGCTCCAGGTCGCCGGCCAGCGCGGCCAGCGCCGTGGCGATGCCGAACGCGATCAGCCAGGCACCCACCACCCGCGCGGTGAGCGGGGTCAGCGTCCAGGGCCACAGCGTCTCCGAGGTCGTCGGCGACACCGAGATCGCGGCGCCGACGGCCAGGAGCACCACCGACTCGACGGCCAGCGCCGCCCGCAGCACCACCGGGACCGGGAACCGCCGGGGCGGGTCGGTGCCCGGCGCCCGCTCCTGGAAGGCCAGGACGACGAGGATGCCCACCGGGATGAGCACGTAGACGGCGGTCCAGAACCAGGCCGCGCCGCGCGCCAGGGCCGGGGCGTCGGCGAACTCGGCCGCGAAGTGCATGCGGTCGGCGTGCACCAGCGTGGCGACCAGCGTGAGCAGGGTGAACACCAGCACGGTGAGCACCGGCACCCGCGTGTGCGCCCAGACCGGGTCGCGCAGCGACAGGACGACGAGGGTGAAGCCGGCGGCGTAGCCCGCGCCGAGGAAGGCGGCGGTCGCCGGCGGCTGGATGGTCCACGCGAAGCTCTCGGCGGTGCGGCTCGACAGGACGAACAGCGCGCCGAAGCCGAGCGCGGTGAGCACGCTGAAGACGAGCAGCAACCCGCGCATGGCCGGCAGGAGCTCGCGACGACGGTCGGCCGCGGGGCGCACGGCCGTGGTGGCAGGGTCCACCGGGGACCTCCGTACTCGGTTGCCTCCCCCGTGCGCGGCCCATTGCAGCACCGCGGCGGGGCCCTGTCACCGGAGTTGCGCCCGCCTCGCGGACGTGGCCGACGACACGGCCGGCCGGGGCGGCGACCGTAGGCTGGACCGGACCCGACCGAGGAGGCACCCGGGGATGGCGGCCGACGACGGCGCGAGCGCGCCCCAGTCCCAGACGCTCGACCGCGGGCTGCGCATCCTCGAGCACCTGGCGACCGCGGGCTCGCCCCGGCCGGTCGCCGAGGTCGCCGCGGCCGTCGGGCTGCACCGTTCCATCGCCTACCGCCTGCTGCGCACGCTGGAGGACCACCAGCTCGTCGAGCGCGACGCCGCGGGCCACTACCGCCTCGGCCTCGGCATGGCCGCACTCGCCCGCGGGGTGCGCGCCGACCTGCAGACCGCGGCGCTCCCCCGGCTCGACGCGCTGGCCGCCGAACTGGGCATGACGGCGTTCCTCGTCGTCCGCGCCGGCGACGAGGCGGTGACCGTGGTCAGCGTGGAGCCGCACGACACCGCCGCCCACGTGGCCTACCGGCCCGGCACCCGGCACCCCGTCGGCCGCGGCGCCCCCGGGCTGGCGCTGCTCGTGCCGCAGCCGCCCGCGCCGGACGACCGCGCCGCGCTCGTCGAGGCGCGGCGCGTGGGCTGGGCCGCCTCGCACGGCGAGGTCGTCCCGGGCCTCCGGTCGGTCGCAGCACCGGTCCTCGGCCCCGACGGCGGGGCGCGCGCCGCGATCGCCGTCGTCTACGTCGACGACGGCGCCGACGTCGACCGGGTGGGCCGCCGCGTGGCCGCCGCCGCCGCCGAGGTCGCTGCCGCGCTGCGCTGAGCCTCTGCCCTGTGCCGAGTCGCCGCCCGTCCTTGTGCCGGCGACCGCGGCGATCTACGGTCGGACCACAACGTGAACGGTTCGTCCGTTTATCGAACAGCCGGGAGATCCCATGGCCGCCAAGCCCTTCGCCTCCTCCGCGGACCTCGGCGTCAAGGAGCAGACCCTCGAGGTGCTCGCCGACGGCGTCTACGCGCTCACCGCCGAGGGCGACCCGAACGTCGGGGCGATCGAGGGCGAGGACTTCCTCGTCTGCTTCGAGGCCCTGGCCACCCCGGTCGCCGCCCGCCGCTGGCTGGCCAGGCTCCGCGAGCACACCGACAAGCCGGTCCGCTACCTGGTGCTCAGCCACTACCACGCCGTCCGGGTGCTGGGCGCCAGCGCGTTCGACGCGCAGGTGGTCGTCAGCTCCGAGCAGACCAGGCACCTGATCGCCGAACGCGGGCAGCAGGACTGGGAGAGCGAGTACGGCCGGATGCCGCGGCTGTTCGAGGAGCCCGAGTCCATCCCCGGCCTGACCTGGCCCACGATGACCTTCCGCGACCGGCTGACCATCGAGCTCGGCGGCGACCGCGGCGAGCTGGTGCTCGAGTTCCTCGGCCGCGGCCACACCGAGGGCGACATCGTGGCCTGGCTGCCGAAGCAGGAGGTCCTCTTCGCCGGCGACCTCGTGGAGTCCCAGGCCGCGCTCTACACCGGCGACGCGTTCCACTTCGACTGGGCCGCCGGCACCCTCGACCGGGTCGCGGCCCTCGGGGCGCAGCAGCTGGTCGGCGGGCGCGGGCGGATCGCCCGGGGCCGTGAGGAGGTCGGCGCCGCGATCGAGCAGACCCGCGACTTCCTGCTCACCATGCAGCGCACCGTCGGCGACGTGCACCGCGCCGGCGGCACCCTCCAGCAGGCCTTCGAGGCCACCCACGCCGCGTTGGCCCCGGCGTACGGGCGGTGGCCGATCTTCGAGCACTGCCTGCCCTTCGACGTCTCCCGGCTGTGGGACGAGTTCTCGGGCATCGAGCGCCCCGTCGTCTGGACCGCCGAGCGCGACCGCGCCGTCTGGGACCAGCTGCAGGGCTGACGGCGATGACCACCCCGCCGGACGTGCCGGTGCTGGTCCTGGGTGCGGGCCCGGTCGGGCAGACCGCCGCCCTGCTGCTGGCCCGGTGGGGCCTGCCGGTCGTCGTCCTCGACGCCCGCGCCGAACGCGACCCGGTCGGCTCCAAGGCGATCTGCCAGCAGCGCGACGTCCTCGACGTGTGGGACTCCGTCGGCGTCGGCGCCGCGGTCGCCCGCCGCGGGGTCACCTGGACCACCGCGCGGACCTTCCACCGCGACGCCGAGCTGTTCGGCTTCACCTTCGCCGACCGCGGCCGCTCGCCGTTCCCGCCGTTCGTCAACGTCTCCCAGTGCGAGACCGAGGCGCTGCTCGACGAGCGGATCGCCGCCTCGCCGCTGGTCGACGTCCGCTGGGGGCACCGGGTCACCGGCATCGAGCAGGACGACGCCGGCGTCACCGTCACCTGTGAGACCCCCGGCGGCGAGGTGCGGCTGGCCGGCTCGCACGCCGTCGCCTGCCCCGGCCCGCGCAGCGACGCGATCCGCTCGATGCTCGGGCTGACCTTCCCCGGCGAGTCCTTCGACGACTCCTTCCTCATCTGCGACATCCGCACCGACCTGCCCGGGTGGCAGACCGAGCGCCGGTTCTACTTCGACCCGGCGTGGAACCCCGGCCGGCAGGTGCTGATCCACCCGTGCCCGGACTCCACCTTCCGCATCGACTGGCAGGTGCCGCCGGACTTCGACCTGGCCGCCGAGGAGGCCTCCGGCGGGCTGGACCGGCGCATCCGCCAGGTCGTCGGCGACCGGCCCTACGAGGTCGTGTGGAAGTCGGTCTACCGCTTCCACTCGCGGCTGGTCGACCGGATGCGGGTCGGCCGGGTGCTGGTCGCCGGCGACGCCGCGCACCTGGTCAGCCCGTTCGGCGCCCGCGGGCTGAACTCCGGCGTCCTCGACGCCGAGAACGCCGCCTGGAAGGTCGCCTTCGTCCGCCGCGGCTGGGCGCCCGAGGAGCTGCTGGAGAGCTACCACGCCGAACGGCACGCGGCGGCGCAGGAGAACATCGACGTCACCACCGCGACCATGCGCTTCCTCGTCCCACGCACCGCCGAGGAGGCCCGCCACCGGCTCGACGTCCTCGAGCGGGCCGCCGGTGACCCCGCGGCCCGCGCCCAGGTCGACTCCGGCCGGCTCGCCGAACCGTTCTGGTACGTCGACTCCCCGCTCACCACCCCCGACCCGGCGCGGCCGTTCCCCGGCCGGCCGGCCCGCGGCGACGTCCCGGTGCCGGCCCCCGGCGTCCTCGTCCCCGACTGGCCGGTGACCGTGCCCGGCCGGCCCGACGTCGTCCGGTTGCGGCAGCTGGCCCGCGAGGGCGTCACCGTCCTGCTCGGCGACGACGCGCCGGCCCCCGAGCTGCCCGACCTCGGCGGCCTGCCGGTGGCCGTCCACCGGATGGGCGACCTGGACACCGCCGGTCTGCTCGGCGAGGCTCTGGGCGCCCGGCCCGGGGAGGCCTGGGTGCTGCGCCCGGACGCGCACGTCGCCGCCGTGCTGACCCGCGCCGCCGACGTCGCCCCCGCGGTGGCCCGCGCGCTCGCCCGTCCGCTCCCCGCTACCGTCCCGGCCTGAACAGGGAGGCACCCGATGGCGTTCTACCGGCAGGTGGGCGAGGTCCCGCCCAAGCGGCACACCCAGTTCCGCCGTCCCGACGGCGGCCTCTACTCCGAGGAGCTGGTCGGCGAGGAGGGCTTCTCCTCGGACTCCTCGCTGCTCTACCACCGCGGCGTGCCGTCGGCGATCGTCGACGCCCGCCCCTGGGAGCTGCCCGACCAGACGCTCACGCCGAACGCGCCGCTGGTGCCGCGGCACCTGAGGCTGCACGACCTGTTCCCCGGCGAGGAGCACAAGGCCACCGACCCGGTCACCGGGCGGCGGCTGGTGCTGGGCAACGCCGACGTCCGCATCTCCTACGCCGTCTCGTCGCTGACCAGCCCGTACTACCGCAACGCCACCGGCGACGAGTGCGTCTACGTCGAGCGCGGCGCCGCCACCGTCGAGACGACCTTCGGCGCGCTGGAGGTCGGCCAGGGCGACTACGTGGTCATCCCGCGCACCACCACCCACCGCTGGATCCCCACCGGCAGCGAGCCGCTGCGCACCTACGCGATCGAGGCCAACAGCCACATCGCCCCGCCCAGGCGCTACCTGTCGCGGTACGGGCAGTTCCTCGAGCACGCCCCGTACTGCGAGCGCGACCTGCGCGGCCCGGCCGAGCCACTGCTCGCCGAGGGCACCGACGTCGAGGTCCACGTCAAGCACCGCGGTCCCGGCCCCGGCGGGCTGGCCGGCACGGTCCACGTCGTCCCGGAGCACCCCTTCGACGTCGTCGGCTGGGACGGGCACCTCTACCCCTACGCCTTCAACATCGCCGACTTCGAGCCGATCACCGGCCGCGTGCACCAGCCGCCGCCGGTGCACCAGGTGTTCGAGGGCGGCAACTTCGTCATCTGCAACTTCGTGCCGCGGAAGGTCGACTACCACCCGCTCGCGGTGCCGGTGCCCTACTACCACTCCAACGTCGACTCCGACGAGATCATGTTCTACGTCGACGGCGACTACGAGGCCCGCAAGGGCTCGGGCATCGGCAAGGGGTCGATCTCGGTGCACCCCGGCGGGCACAGCCACGGCCCGCAGCCGGGCGCCGTCGAGCGGTCGCTGGGCGTGGAGTACTTCGACGAGACCGCCGTCATGGTCGACACCTTCCGCCCGCTCGACCTCGGCGAGGCCGGCCTGGCCGCCGATGACGGGAAGTACGCCTGGACCTGGTCGGGCCGGGGTCCCTCGGCATGACGGCGCTGTTCGCCGGGCTGTTCGACGACGCCGCGCTGTTCCCGCCCGGCGACGCCCCGATGGCCGACGCCGTCCCCGCCCACCGGGAGCTGCGGGCGCGGCTGGGCGACCTGGTCGGGCCCTTCGTCGTCCCCGCCGCCCGGCTCGGCGAGCTGGCCGCGCACCTCGACGACGGCGAGGGGTTCGGCGTGTCCCTCATCGCCGCGGCCGGCGACCTGCCCGCGGCCGCGGCCCGGGCCGGCGCCGACCCGCGGCTGCGGGCGGCGGCCGTCGAGGTGCCCGTCGTGGCCGACGCCGGGGCCGCGGCCGAGGCGGTGCGGGTGCTCGACGGCGTCCTGCCGCCCGGGGTGCCCGCCGCGGTCGAGGTACCGCGCACCGGTGCCCGCGACGCCGTGCTCGACGTGCTCGCCGGCACCCGGTACCGGGCCAAGCTGCGCACCGGCGGACTGCGGGCCGACCTGTTCCCGTCCGCGGGCGAGCTGGCCGGGACGCTGGCCGCCTGCGTCGCCCGGGGCATCGCGGTCAAGTGCACCGCCGGCCTGCACTCCGCCGTGGCGCACACCGACCCGGCCACCGGCTTCGCCCACCACGGCTTCCTGAACGTGCTGCTCGCCGCGGACGCGCTGGCCTCCGGCGCGCCGCCCGAGGCGGCCGCGGCGGAGCTGGCCCGCACCGACGCCGCCGACGTGGCCGCGGCCGTGCGGGCCTGGCCGGCCGACCGCGCCGCCCGCGCCCGCGCCGTGTTCACCTCCTCCGGCACGTGCAGCGTGCTGGAGCCGGTCGACGACCTCGTGCGCCTGGGCCTGCTCCCGACCCTCGACAGGACCCCTGCATGAGCTGGCTCGACCTCCCTGCCGGCACCGGCTTCGGCGTCGACAACCTCCCCTACGGCGTCTTCTCCACCCCCGGCACCGCGCCGCGCACCGGCGTCGCGATCGGCGACTCCGTGCTCGACCTCGCCGCCGTCACCGGCGACGACGGGCACGGCACCGGCTCGCTCAACGCCTTCATGGCGCGCGGACCGCGGGCCTGGGCCGACCTGCGGGCGCAGCTCACCGAGTGGGTCACCGACGAGCGCCACCGCGACCGGGTGCGGCCGCACCTGGTGCCGCGGTCGGCGGTGACCCTGCACCTGCCGGTCGAGGTCGCCGACTACGTCGACTTCTACAGCTCGAGGCACCACGCGGAGAACCTCGGCCGGATGTTCCGCCCCGACTCCCCGCCGCTGACCCCGAACTGGCAGCACCTGCCGATCGGCTACCACGGCCGCTCCGGCACGGTGGCGGTCTCGGGGACGCCCGTGGTGCGGCCGAGCGGGCAGCGCAAGGCGCCTGCCGACGACGCCCCCACCTTCGGCCCGTCCCAGCGGCTCGACATCGAGGCCGAGGTCGGCTTCGTCGTCGGCGTCGGGTCCGACCTGGGCACCCCGGTGCCGCTCGCGGACTTCGCCGAGCACGTGTTCGGCGTCTGCCTGGTCAACGACTGGTCCGCCCGCGACGTCCAGGCCTGGGAGTACGTGCCGCTGGGCCCCTTCCTCGGCAAGAGCTTCCTCACCTCGGTCTCCCCCTGGGTCGTGCCGCTGGCCGCGCTCGATGCCGCCCGCGTCACCCCGCCGCCCCGCGACGTCCCGCTGCTGCCCTACCTCGACGACACCGGCGCCGACCCGTGGGGCCTCGACATCGCCATCGAGGTACGCCTCGACGGGGAGCTCGTGTCCTGCCCCCCGTTCGACCTCATGTACTGGACCGCCGCCCAGCAGCTGGCGCACACCACCGTCAACGGCGCGTGCCTGCGCACCGGCGACCTGTTCGCCTCGGGCACCGTCTCCGGCCCGGCGCCGGACCAGCGCGGCTCGTTCATCGAGCTGTCCTGGGGCGGGAAGGAGCCGCTGACCCTCGCCGACGGCTCCACCCGGACCTTCCTCGAGGACGGCGACGTCGTCACCCTCACCGCCACCGCGCCGGGCACCGGCGGCGGCCGGATCTCGCTCGGCGAGGTCACCGGCCGGGTGGAGCCGGCCCCCGCGCCCTGACCCCGGGGGATCGTGGCGTCACCGCCCGGGGCGTCGCCTTGTCCGGCTCCGGGGCCGACCTGAGACTCCGGCCATGAGCATCGACCCCGTGGTGATCGGTTCCGGCCCCCGACGCGTCCTGGCCCTGCACGGCTGGTTCGGCTCCGCGACGGGCTGGGGGCCGTTCGCCGACCTGGTCGACGGCGACCGCTACACGTTCGCCTTCCCCGACTTCCGCGGCTACGGCGCCCGGCGCGGCGAGCCCGGCGAGTACACGATCGCCGAGATGGCCGGCGACGCCGTGGCCGCGGCCGACGAGCTGGGCTGGACCGACTTCGCCGTGCTGGGGCACTCCATGGGCGGCAGCGTGATGGAGCGGGTCGCACTCGACGCCGGCGACCGGGTGACGGGCCTGGTCGGCGTCAGCCCCGTCCCGGCCTCGGGCGTGCCGTTCGACGAGCAGTCCTGGGCGCTGTTCAGCGGCGCGGCGGAGGAGCCGGGCAACCGCCGGGCGATCATCGACCTCACGACCGGCGGCCGGCTCAGCCGCACCTGGCTCGACCGCATGGTGCAGGCCTCGCTCGACACCTCCGACCCGGTCGCCTTCCGGGCCTACCTCGACGCGTGGTCGGGGACCGACTTCGCCGACGAGGTGCGCGGCCGGCGGGTGCCGGTCCTGGTCGTCGTCGGCGAGCACGACCCGGCGCTCTCGGCCGCGGTGATGGAGCAGACCTTCCTGCAGTACCACCCCGAGGCGACCCTCGAGGTGCTGGCCAACGCCGGCCACTACGCGCCGTTCGAGACGCCGGTGGCGCTGCTGACCTGCGTCGAACGGTTCCTCGACGGCCTGGGCTGAACCAGCCGGCGGGCCGCCCGGTCGACGGCGGCGTGGGTGCGCTCGAGCAGGTCGTCCGCCGCCGCGGTCGAGGGCGCGAGGGCGGTCAGGCCGAACCGGCCGTCGATCGCCAGCCCCGAGAGCATGTGCAGGACCACGCCGGACCGGGTCCGGCGGTCGAAGGTCAGCCCGGCTCGGGTCACCGCGTCGACCACGCGCGCGGGCGGCAGGCCCGTCCAGTCGGGGTCGACCAGGTTGTCGGTCGCCGCGTAGCACCGGACGGTGCCGTCGTCGGCGGTCCAGCGGGCCTCGGCCACGTCGTAGCGGCCGGGGACGAGGTTGCGCAGCACCGCGTACGGGTGGGTGGTGCCGCCCTTGCGGAGGTTGATCTCCAGGGCCTGCAGCCGCCACCCGTCCGGACCGCGGGTGGCGACGAAGTCGACGCCGTACCGCCCGCGCGCACCGCGGCGCGCCAGGGCCCGCCCGGCGGCCAGGCCGTACCGGCCGAGGTCGGCGGCGTAGGCCGGGTCGGCCGGGAAGCGGCACCCGAGGTAGACCTGCCCGCTCGGGCCGCCGAGCAGCTGCTCGTGGGTGGCCAGCACGGTCACCCCGCCGTCGGGCGAGATGTCGCCCGTGACGCTGGGGCTGGCCAGCCCGTCCCCGCTGACCAGCTCCTCGACGACGCCGCCGAGGCGCAGCGCCGCGAGGAACCAGGCCGGCAGCCGGCGGACGCGGTCGCGCAGGCCGCCCCCGGTGCCGGGCAGGCCCTCGCAGCGCAGCACCACGTTGCCGTCGCCGGCGCCGCTGTCGTCGAGCTTCAGCACCACCCCCGCGGCGTCCGGCCGCTGCCGCAGGACCTCCTCGATCGCCCGGTCCACGTCCTCCACCGTGCGCACGTCCTCGCAGCCCACCGGCACCGGTACGCCCGCGCCAGCGAGCAGCCGGCGTCCGGCGCTCTTGAACCCGAGCGGCCAGAGCTCGGGGGCGGTGCCGTTGACCGGCACGCCCAGGTGCAGGGCGACGGCGACCTCGTCGGCGGTCACGTTCCACGGCTCGACGAACGCCGGCCGGTCCCCGATGTGCCGCCGGAGCCCGTCGAGCAGGTCGGGCCGGTCGAGCAGCTTGCGGGCCACCGACCGGTGCGAGGCGTCGGGGACGACCAGGAGCTGCAACCGGCGGCGCGCCGACGCCCGGGCGGCGGGGGGCATCAGGGCGAGGTAGTGGTCCAGCAGCGCCACCGGCGGCGCGGCGCTGCCGACGAAGACCAGCTCGCAGCCGGGGACGCGCGGCAGCACCAGCACGGCGACGAGGTACCGGTGCTCCAGGGCCGGGATGCGGTCGGCGTAGTGCGACAGCAGCGACTCACCGATGCTGAACGAGGGCAGCGCCACCAGCACGTGCGGCCGGGAGGAGCCCGGCGCGTTGAGCGCGCATGCCGCCGCCAGTCGCCGCTGCAGCTCGTCGAACTCCTGCACGGCCACCACGTCCCACGCTGCCGGCCCCCGCGCGGGCGCCATCCTCCCGCGTCGCCGGCACCCGGACCAGGCTCCCCGTCGCGGCCGGCCGGCCCGCCGCCGCCCTTGTCCGGTCCCCGCACCGCCACGAGACTCCGGTCGTGAGCACCGAACCCGTCGTGACCGCCGGCGGGCCGGCGCCCGGGGACACCGTGGCCCTCGTCGACCCGGTGACCTACGAGCAGGGCCCACCCCTGGCGCTGCTGCGCCGGCTGCGCGGGCAGGCACCGGTGGCGTGGGTCGAGGAGCCCGCGCTGCACGGCCAGCCGGCCGGCCCGGGCTTCTGGCTGGTGCTGCGGCACGCCGACGTCGAGCGGGTGCTGCGCGACCCGGCGACCTTCTCCTCGTGGCTGGGCGCCACCCAGGTCCGCGACGCCGCCGACCTCGCGTGGGTGCGCCGGATGATGCTCAACACCGACCCGCCCGACCACTCGCGGCTGCGGCGGCTGCTGTCCCGGTCGTTCACCCCGCGGGCGGTCGCCGCGCTCACCGAGGCGATCGGGGCCGCGGCGGCCGGCCTGGTCGACCGCATGGTCGACGGCGCCCCCGAGGGCCGGTGCGACTTCGCGAAGGACGTCGCCGCCGACCTCCCGCTGCTCACCCTCGCCGACGTGCTCGGGGTGCCCGCCGAGGACCGGTGGCTGATGTTCGACTGGTCCAACCGGGTGATCGGCTGGCAGGACCCCGACTACGCCACCTCGGCCGCCTTCGACGGCACCGGCGGGACGGCGATGGCCCGCGCGGCGCTCGCCCTGCGGCCGGTCCCCGACGCCGACGGGCGGATGCCCGACCCGCGCACCCGCGCCGGCATGCCCGACCTCTACGCCTACGCCGGGCTGCTGGCCGAGGAGAAGCGGCGGGCGCCGGGCGACGACGTCATGTCGATCCTGCTGGCGCAGGTCGACGACGACGGCGGGCAGGTGAGCACCGAGGAGTTCGAGAACCTGTTCTGGCTGTTCGCCGTCGCCGGGAACGAGACGCTGCGCAACGGCCTGCCCGGCGGGCTGATCGCGCTGCTGCAGCACCCCGCGCAGCTGGCCGCGGTGCGCGCGGACCCGTCGCTGCTGCCCGGTGCGGTCGAGGAGATGCTGCGCTGGTGGACGCCGGTCATGGTGTTCCGCCGCACCGCCACCACCGACGTCGACCTCGCCGGCGTCCGGGTGCGGGCCGGCGACAAGGTCGTCGTCTCGTTCACCTCGGCCAACCGCGACCCGGCGGTGTTCGCCGACCCCGACGCCTTCGACGTCCGCCGGAGCCCCAACCCGCACCTGTCCTTCGGCCACGGACCGCACTTCTGCCTCGGCGCGCAGCTGGCGCGGGTGCAGATGCGCGCGCTGTTCGCCGAGCTGCTGCGGCGGACGCGCACCGTGGAGCTCGACGGGCCCCCGGCGCTGCTGCGGTCGAACTTCCAGCGCGGGGTCAAGCGGCTGCCGATCCGCTGGGCAGCCGCCTGACCCCGGAACGCCTCAGCTGCCGGCGGCCGCCGGCGGCCAGGTCTTCGCGACCATCGTGAGAACGTCGTAGGTGGCCACCGGCGCGCCCTCGCCGTTGACGACGACGGCGTCCCAGCGCACCTCGCCGTGGTCGGCGCCGCCGCGCGGGGTGATCTGCTTGGCCGTGAGCGTCACGGTCAGCTCCTCCCCCGGCTTGACCGGCGTGAGGAACCGCAGGTTGTCGACGCCGTAGTTGGCCAGCACCGGGCCCGGGTCGGGGTCGACGAACAGCCCCGCCGCCCAGGACACGATCAGGTAGCCGTGCGCGACCCGGCCGCCGAAGAGCGGGTTGGCGCGGGCGGCCTCCTCGTCCGTGTGCGCGTAGAAGGTGTCGCCGGTGAACTCGGCGAAGTGCTCGATGTCGGCCAGCGTCACCGGGCGCGGGCCGGCGGTCACGGAGTCGCCGATGCGCAGCTCGGCCAGCGACTTGCGGAACGGGTGCACGCCGTCGTCGGTGCGGCGCGCGCCGGTCACCCAGCGGCCGCCGACCGCGGTCAGCACGTCCGGCGAGCCCTGCACGGCGGTGCGCTGCATGTGGTGCAGCACGCCGCGGATGCCGCCGAGCTCCTCGCCGCCGCCGGCGCGGCCCGGACCGCCGTGCACGAGGACCGGCAGCGGGGAGCCGTGGCCGGTGTTCTCCCCGGCGTCGTCGCGGTCGAGGACCAGGATCCGGCCGTGGGCGTGCGCGGCGCCGAGCACGAACTCCCGCGCCACCGCCGGGTCGTGGGTGACCAGGGAGCCGACGAGGCTGCCCTGCCCGCGGGCGGCCAGCTCCACGGCCTGCGTCACCGAGTCGTAGGGCAGCACGGTGCTGACCGGCCCGAACGCCTCGACGTCGTGCGGCTCGGCGGCGGACAGGTCGTCGCAGCGCAGCAGCAGCGGCGGCAGGAACGCGCCGCGGTCGCGGTCGGCGCCGACGACGTCGACGTGCTCGGGGTCGCCGGCCACGAGCTCGGCGACGCCGCGCAGCGCCTTGACCGCGCGCAGCACCTCCTCGCGCTGGTCGAGGCTGGCCAGCGCGCCCATGGTCACGCCCTCGGCGCCCGGCGCGCCAACGACGACCTGCGCCAGCCGCTCGCGGGTGGCCTCCACCACGTCGCCGACCAGCTCCCGCGGCACGAACGCGCGGCGGATCGCGGTGCACTTCTGGCCGGCCTTGACCGTCATCTCGGTGACCAGCTGGTCGACGAACAGGCCGAACTCGGGGGTGTCCGGCGTCGCGTCGGGGCCGAGCACCGAGCAGTTGAGCGAGTCGGCCTCGGCGTTGAACCGCACGGAGTTGGCCACGACCGCGGGATGGCTGCGCAGCTTGCGGGCGGTGGCCGCCGAGCCGGTGAAGAAGACGAGGTCCTGTCCGGCGAGCCCGTCGAGGAGCCCGGCGGGGCTGCCGGCCAGCAGCTGCACCGACCCCTCGGGCAGGAGCCCGGACTCGACGATCGCGCGGACCACGGCCTCGGTCAGGTACGCCGTCTGGCTGGCCGGCTTGACGATGGTCGGGACGCCCGCGAGGAACGCCGGCGCGAGCTTCTCCAGGAAGCCCCACACCGGGAAGTTGAACGCGTTGACCTGCACCGCCACGCCGCGCAGCGGGGTGTACAGGTGCTGGCCGGCGAAGGTGCCCCGCCGGCCCAGGGGCTCGACCGCGCCGTCGAGCACGACGGTGTCGTCGGGCAGCTCGCGGCGCCCCTTGCTCGCGTAGGACAGCAGCGTGCCGAAGCCGCCGTCGACGTCGACGGCGTTGTCGCGGTCGGTGGCGCCGGTGCGGTGGGACAGCGCGGAGAAGGCGTCCTTGTCGGCCATCAGCCGCAGGCCCAGCTGCTTGAGCAGCCCGGCGCGCTGGTGGAAGGTCAGCTCCCGCAGCGCCGGCCCGCCCACGGTGCGGGCGTGGTCGAGCATCGCGGCGACGTCGAGGCCGGTGCTGCTGATCCGGGCGACGGTCTCGCCGGTCACGGCGTCGGGCAGCGGCGTGCCCTCGTCGGGCGCGGCGTACCACCGGCCGGCGGCGTAGCTCTCGAGCAGGGGGGCGGTCATCGCAGGTCTCCCGGGGTCGAGCGGGCCCGCAGGCCCTCGAAGGTGGTGGCGACGAGCGCGTCGGCCAGGGCGTCGGCCGACAGGCTGCCGCCGGGGCGGAACCACTCGGTGAGCGAGTTGACGGTGCCGAACAGCAGCCGGCTGGTGACGGCGGGGTCGACGTCGGGGCGCACGTCGCCCTCCTCCTCGGCCGCGCGCACCAGGTCGGTGACGATGCGGTCGAACTCCCGCCGGCGGGCGAGCGCGGCCTCCTCGACCGGGGAGTTGCCGCGCACCCGCAGCAGCAGGGTGACGAAGGGCAGCTCGGCGGCCAGCACCCGCACCGACCCGCGGACGACGTGCTCGAGCCGGTCGATCGCGCGGCCGGTGACCGCCGCCGGTTCCCGCGTGACGGCGAAGAGGGCGTCCAGCGCCCGGTCGAGCGCCATGCGCAGCAGCTCGACCTTGCTGGGCACGTGGTGGTAGATCGCCGACTTGGTGATGCCGAGCCGGGCGGCGAGCTCCTCCATGCTCGTGGCGTCGTAGCCGCGCTCGTTGAAGACGGCGACGGCGACCTCGAGCAGGCTGTCGAGCGAGTGCCCGGGCCGGCCCCGGCGGACCCGGAGCTCCGTCACGCCCGCTCCCGCCGGTCGGTCAGCCGCTGCAGCTTGCCCATCGACCGGGGCAGGGTCTCCGGGTCGACGACGAGCACCTCGATGCTCGTGCCGACGGTGTCCTTGACGCCCGTGGCGACCTCGCGGGCGGCCTCCTCGCGCCGCTCGGGCGGGCAGTCGGGACGCGCCTCGACCCGGACGACGAGGTGGTCCATCCGGCCGCGGGTCAGCAGCTCGAGGGCGAAGTGCGGGGCCAGCCCCGGCGTGCGCAGCACGACCTCCTCGATCTGGGTCGGGAAGAGGTTCACCCCGCGCAGGATGATCATGTCGTCGGTGCGGCCGGTGACCTTCTCCATCCGCCGCATGCCCGGCCGGGCCGTCCCGGGCAGCAGCCGGGTCAGGTCGCGGGTGCGGTAGCGCACGACCGGCATGGCCTCCTTGGTCAGCGAGGTGAACACCAGCTCGCCGACCTCGCCCTCGGGCAGCACCTCGCCGGTGATCGGGTCGATGACCTCCGGGTAGAAGTGGTCCTCCCAGACGTGCAGCCCGTCCTTGGTCTCCACGCACTCCTGCGCGACGCCGGGGCCCATCACCTCCGACAGGCCGTAGATGTCGACCGCCTGGATGCCGGCGCGCTCCTCCATCTCCAGGCGCATCTGCTCGGTCCAGGGCTCGGCGCCGAAGACGCCGATCTCGAGGCTGGACCGCCGGGGGTCGAGGCCCTGCTTCTCGAACTCGTCGAGCAGCGTGAGCATGTAGCTCGGGGTCACCATGATCACGCGGGGCTCGAAGTCGGTGATCAGCTGGACCTGGCGCGGCGTCATGCCGCCGGAGACCGGGATGACCGTGCAGCCGAGCTTCTCGGCGCCGTAGTGCGCGCCGAGCCCGCCGGTGAACAGGCCGTAGCCGTAGGCGTTGTGCAGCCGGTCGCCGGGGCGACCGCCGGCGGCGCGGATGGAGCGGGCCATCACGGTGGCCCAGGTGTCGATGTCGCGCCCGGTGTACCCGACGACGGTCGGGCGGCCGGTCGTGCCGGAGGAGGCGTGGATCCGGCGCACCTGCTCCTGGGGGACGGCGAACATGCCGAACGGGTAGGTGTCCCGCAGGTCGGCCTTGCTCGTCGTCGGGAACCGGGCGAGGTCGGCGAGCTCGCGGCAGTCGTCGGGGTGCACGCCCGCGGCGTCGAAGGCGGTCCGGTGGTGGGGCACGTTGTCGTAGGCGTGCCGCAGCGACCACCGCAGCCGCTCGAGCTGCAGCGCGCGCAGCTCGTCGACCGACATCCGCTCGGCGGCGTCGAGCGTCGCGGGGTCGGGGGCGTCCCCGAGGCGCCGTGGGGTCTCGCTGGACAGGACCGTCATCTCGGGAGGCCTCCGGAGGTGGGCAGGCGTCGTCGCCGGACGGCCGGCGGCGGCCGCCTGGGTACGCCATTACCGACCGGATGGTCAGGTATCGGACTCCCCTCCCTCGCCCGCTGTCAAGTCCTCCCCGGCCGCGCTTGTGCCTGCTCCCGGCGTCGGGCACACTGAAACCGACCGTCCGGTCAGTAATTGACCCCCGACGTCGCCCACGAGGAGTGCGAGATGTCCGCGCCCACCCTGGAACGGCCCGCTGCCGACCGCCCCGACGAGGCCGCGCTGCAGCAGCAGTTCGACGCGACCATCGCCGCCGAGCACCGGATCGAGCCGCGCGACTGGATGCCCGAGGGGTACCGCAGGACGCTGGTCCGCCAGATCGCCCAGCACGCGCACTCGGAGATCATCGGGATGCAGCCCGAGGGCGACTGGCTGCTGGCGGCGCCCAGCCTGCGGCGCAAGGCGATCCTGCTGGCCAAGGTGCAGGACGAGGCCGGGCACGGGATGTACCTGTACTCGGCCGCCGAGACCCTCGGCGCCGACCGCGCCGACCTCACCGACAAGCTCATCGAGCAGAAGCAGAAGTACAGCTCGATCTTCAACTACCCGACGCTCACCTACGCCGACGTCGGCGTCATCGGCTGGCTGGTCGACGGCGCGGCGATCTGCAACCAGGTGCCGCTGTGCCGCTCCTCCTACGGGCCCTACGCCCGGGCGATGATCCGGGTCTGCAAGGAGGAGTCGTTCCACCAGCGGCAGGGCTACGAGCTGCTGATGACGATGATGCGCGGCACCCCCGAGCAGCGGGCGATGGTGCAGGACGCCGTCGACCGGTGGTGGTGGCCCTCGCTGATGATGTTCGGCCCGCCCGACGACGACAGCCCCAACTCGGCGCAGTCGATGGCCTGGGGCATCAAGCGGCACAGCAACGACGAGCTGCGCCAGCGCTTCGTGGACATGACCGTGCCGCAGGCGCGGTTCCTCGGCGTGACGCTGCCCGACCCGGACCTGGTGTGGGACGAGGCGGCTGGCCGGCACCGGTTCGGCGCGATCGACTGGGCGGAGTTCAAGCGGGTGGTCAGCGGGAGCGGGCCGATGAACGCCGTCCGCATCGCCCGCCGCCGGGCCGCCCGCGACGACAACGCGTGGGTCACCGAGGCCGCCGCCGCGTACGCCGGGAAGCACGCGTCGTGAGCACCGACGTCACCGCCGAGGGCGGGCACGGCGCCGTCCCCACCGGGCCCGAGGTCCCCGTGGAGCCGAAGGCGTCCACCGCGCGGCGGGACTGGCCGCTGTACGAGGTGTTCGTGCGCGGCAAGCGTGGCCTCAACCACGTGCACGTGGGCTCGCTGCACGCCCCCGACGACGAGATGGCGGTGCACGCCGCCCGCGACGTCTACACCCGGCGCAACGAGGGCGTGAGCATCTGGGTGGTGAAGGCCGCCGACATCACCGCCTCGAGCCCCGACGAGAAGGACCCGATGTTCGCCCCGAGCGGCGACAAGGTCTACCGGCACCCGACGTTCTACGAGATCCCCGAGGACGTCCCCCACATGTGAGCAAGGACCTCCTCTCCCCCCACCGCCCTCGTACCTCGGGCGGCGGGGCCCTGAGAGGGGGCCGACCGGCTGGGCGCGTCCACCACGGAAGGAACGGTTGACATGGGGCACGAGGAGACCGTGTACGAGGCGCTGGACCACGCCCACGGGGGCGAGGGGCACTGGGCCTTCGGCACCGGCTTCGACGAGCCGCTGGCCGGCGTCGACACCACCGTCCCCGACGGGGTCGACCACGCCGACCTCGGCGCCTACTGCCTGATGCTCGGCGACGACGCCCTCGTGCTCGCCCAGCGCCTCACCGAGTGGGTGACCGCCGCGCCCGAGCTCGAGGAGGAGATGGCGATCGCCAACGTCGCCCTCGACCTGCTCGGCCAGGCCCGGCTGCTGCTGGCCCGGGCCGGCTCGGTGGGCGTGCTGGGCCGCTCCCGCGAGAAGGCCACCGAGAGCATCCCCGACGAGGACGCACTGGCCTACTTCCGCGACCCCGACGAGTTCCGCTGCACCGCGCTGACCACGGCGGAGAACGGCGACTTCGGCCGGACGATGGTCCGGCTGCTGGTGGCCGCCACCGTCCGGCTGGCGGTGTTCGCCCGGCTGCGGGACTCCCGCGACCCGGTCCTCGCCGCGATCGCCGCCAAGGGCGTCCACGAGCTCAGCTACCACCGCGACCACGCCGCCCGCTGGGTGCTGCGCCTGGGCGACGGCACGCCGGAGTCCCACCGGCGGGTGCAGGCCGGCGCCGACGCGGTGTGGCCGCTGCTGGCCGACCTGTTCACCGCCACCGACGTCGAGCGGCGGCTGGCCGGCGCCGGGGTCGCGGTCGACCCCGCCGACGTCCGCGACGAGGTGCGCGAGGTGCTCACCGCGGTGCTCGACCGGGCCACCCTGCGCACGCCGCCGTGGCCCGCCGACGTCCCGCCGCGCGGCCGGGCCGGCGAGCACGGCCCGGAGCTGGCCGCGCTGCTGGAGACGCTCCAGGGCCTGGCCCGCCGGCACCCGGCGGCCACCTGGTGACGGCGATGACCGGCCCCGCCACCACCGACCCGCGGGCGGTCGCCGAGACCGTCACCGACCCGGAGCTGCCCACGCTCACCCTCGCCGACCTCGGGGTGCTGCGCGACGTCCGCGTGCACGACGGCACCGTCGTCGTCGACATCACCCCCACCTACAGCGGCTGCCCGGCGATGGGCGTCATGCGCGCCGACCTGCTGCACGCGCTGCACTCGGCCGGGTACGACGACGTCGAGGTGCGCACCGTCCTCTCCCCGGCGTGGAGCACCGACTGGATCAGCGAGGAGGGCCGCCGCAAGCTCGCCGCGGCCGGCATCGCGCCGCCCGGCCGGGCGCCGGTCCGCCCCGCCGGCCCGGTCCCGCTGCAGCTCGGCCCGACCCGGCGCACGGCGGCCTGCCCGCTGTGCGGCTCCCCCGACACCGAGGAGCTCAGCGAGTTCGGGTCCACGGCCTGCAAGGCGCTGCGCCGCTGCCGCAGCTGCCGCGAACCGTTCGAGCACGTCAAGGAGATCTGAGTTGAGCGCACCGACCCGCCGCCGGCCGCAGTTCCACCCGCTGCGGGTCGCCCGCGTCGAGCAGCTCACCGACGACGCCGTCGCGGTCACCTTCGACGTGCCCGAGGAGCTGGCCGAGGACTACGCCTTCCGGCCCGGCCAGGCGCTCACCCTCCGCCGGGTCGACGGCGACCGCGACGAGCGGCGGTCCTACTCGATCTGCGCGCCCGTCGGCGCTCCGCCCCGGGTGGGCGTCCGCGAGGTCCCCGGCGGCTTCTTCTCCTCCTACCTGGTGCACGAGGTGCGGCCCGGCGACGAGATCGAGGTGCTGCCGCCGTCGGGGACGTTCACCGCCGACCTGTCCACCCCGGCCGACCACGTGTTCGTCGTCGCCGGCTCCGGCGTCACCCCGGCGCTGAGCCTGGCGAGCACCGTGCTCCGCGACGGCGAGTCGACCGTCACCGTCTTCTACGGCAACCGGCGCACCAACACGGTGATGTTCGCCGACGAGCTGGCCGACCTGAAAGACCGCTACGGCACCCGGCTGCAGCTGGTGCACGTCCTCTCCCGCGAGCCGCGCGACGCCGAGCTGACCACCGGCCGGCTCGACGGCGAGCGGCTGCGCACGCTGGTCGAGACCTTCGTCGACGCCGGGCACGTCGACCACTGGTGGCTGTGCGGCCCGCACGGGATGGTCACCGACGCCCGGGAGCTGCTCGCCGGGCTCGGCGTCCCGCCCGAGCGGGTGCACCAGGAGCTGTTCTACGTCGACGACGTCCCGCCGCAGCCGGTGCGCGGCGACGACCAGCTCGTCGAGGGGCCCAGCAGCCAGGTCACCGTGGTCCTCGACGGCCGCTCGACCACCCTCGCCCTCCCCCGCGACGTGCCCGTGCTCGACTCCGCCCAGCGGGTCCGCTCCGACCTGCCCTTCGCCTGCAAGGGCGGCGTCTGCGGCACCTGCCGCGCGCGGGTCACCGACGGCGAGGTGGAGATGCGGCGCAACTACGCGCTGGAGGCGGCCGAGGTCGAGGCCGGCTACGTGCTGACCTGCCAGACGCTCCCGCTGTCGGACGCGGTCACCGTCGACTTCGACGCGTGACCCCGATCCCCGCCGGCGAGACCGTCGTCCTCGACGTCGTCGTCACCGCGGCGATGACCGTCGACTTCGACGAGCTCGGCCCGGTGCACCCGGTCTACGCCACCTACGCGATGGCCAAGCACTTCGAGGAGGCCGGGCGCAAGCTGCTGCTGGCCCACCTCGAGCCCGGCGAGGCCGGCATCGGGACGGCGGTGGCGGTCGAGCACCTGGCCCCGGCGTGGCCGGGAGACCGGGTCCGGGTCACCGCCAGCTGCGTCGAGGTGCGCGGCAACCGGCTGACCTGCGCGCTCACCGCGACCGGCGCCGACGGCACGCTGCTCGGCCGCGGGACGACCGGGCAGGCGGTGCTGCCCGCGGACGTCGTCTCGGCCCGGCTGCGCCGGCCGGGCTGACGCGCGCGGTGCCCGACCTCGTGCTGCAGGGTGAGGTCGGGCACCGTGACGCGGGGTCGGCGGGAGGCCACCGCCGGTCACTGCCGGCGGGTGGTCTCCTCCGCGCGCAGCGACTCGTCGCTGAGCAGCACCGCGGCCGCCTCCACCGTCCTCGGCCCGGCCTGGCCGGACGCCTCCGGACCGGCCTTCGCCTCGGGCGCCGCGATCGCCGCGGCCGGCGCCGGGTCGGACGCCGCGCGTTGGGGCACCGCGACGGGCGCGGCCGGCGTCGCCGCCCGGCCGGCCCGCAGCGGCTCGGCCTGGGCGCGGAGCGCTCCCGGCACACCCTCGGGGTGCGCGGCGCCCCACTCGCGCTCGACATCGGCGAGCAGCGCCTCCAGGTAGGCGCGCAGCTGCGCGCGGCACGCCTGCCCGAAAGCCTGCAGGTACCGCACCTGCTCCTGCAGCTCCTCCTCGGTCCGGGTGTCGACGCCGACCGCGTCCCCCGCGGCGGCCGCGGCACCCTGCGCGGCGGCGATCCGGGAGGCGGTCTCGTGCGCCGCCTGGATCATCGCGCCGACCTTCTCGCGCGCCTCGCGCACCTGCTCCTCGTAGTGCTCGCGCGCCTCGGCGGTCATCACCCGGCTGATCGCCTCGGCCTCGGCGACGTACTGGTCGGCGGTCTGCTGGGCGGCCGCGAGGATGCCCACGGCCTGCGAGGAGGGGGCCTCGGGCCGCGGGTCGTGGTCGAGGCGGGCCTGCAGGTCGTGCACCCGGTCGCGCAGCTCCGCCTTCTCCGCGTGCAGCCGGGCCAGCTCCTCCCCCACGCGCTCGAGGAAGCGGTCGACCTCGACGTCGTCGTAGCCGTGGCGGAAGACCGAGGACCGGCCGAACCGCACGTCGCGGACGTCCGCCGGGCTCAGCCGCCGGCCGCTCCAGCCGGCGGGCTCGGTGGTCGTGCTCATGTCGTCACCTCTCCGTGCACATCGGGTCCCGGGCGGCTGGGGGCGAACACCTCGGTGCGGATGCGCTCCTCGGGTACCCCCTGCTGCCGCAGCCTCTCGACGGTGTCGTCGACCATCGCCGGCGGACCGGCGACGTAGGCCTCCCTGCTCCCCCACGGCCCCGCGCGGGCCACCACCTCACCGACGTCGCCGTGGGCGAACTGCGAGTGCCCGTCCTCGGAGACGGCGACGGTGACGGTGAGCCAGGGGTTGTCCTGCGTCAGGCGCGTCAGGTCCGCGCGGTCGTAGAGGTCCTCCTCGAGGCGGACGCCGACGAACAGGTCCACCCGCCGGGGCGGGCCGTTGCGGGCCACGTGGTCGACGATCGCCTTGAGCGGCGCCAGGCCCGTCCCGCCCGCCACCAGCAGCAGGTCGCGGTCGGAGTCGGGGTCGAAGCGCATGTGGTCGACCGGGGGGCCGAGGCGCAGCACGTCGCCGACGTGGACCTGCCGGACCAGCGCGGTGCTGACCGGCCCGCCCGGCTGGGCCCGCGCGTGGATCTCCAGCTCGCCGTCGGGCCGGAAGGCGTTGGCCGGGGAGTAGTAGCGCCACAGCCGGGGCCGCAGCTCGGTCTCCAGCGAGATCGACTCCCCGGGGCGGTAGGGCAGCGGGACCTTCGAGCGCAGCCGCAGGACGGCGGTGTCGACGGTGCGCCGCTCGTGCGCGACGACCTCGGCGTCCCACCAGGGCGGCTGGTCGGACATCTCGTCGGCGGCCTGCACCATCACCGAGGCGACCAGCTCGTAGGCCGCCGTCCAGTCCGCGGCCAGCGCCTCGTTCCACTCGTCGTCGAAGTGCTCGAGGGTGGCCAGCAGGCTCGCGCCCACCGCGGGGTAGTGCTCGGCCACGGTGCCGAACTTGCGGTGGTCGCGCCCGAGCTGCTGCAGGATCGGCACGAGGGCGTCGAGGTCGTCGACCCGGGCCACCACCTCACCGAGTGCGGCGAAGAGCCGGTCGCGCTGGTGCGCCATCGAGACCGGGAACAGCTGCCGGGTCTCGGGATGGGCGAGGAACAGGTGCGCGTAGAACCACAGCGGCGCCTCGTCCCCCGCCGCGGCCGCCTTGGCGAAGTTGGCGCGCATCGCAGGAATGTCCACGCAAGCCCCCCGTGCAACGGTCCCGTCGGCCGACCGGGTGGCCGGACCGCCGTCCGGGGCACTGTAACGACGATCACGGCCAGCGGCCAGGGCCGTACCGGTACGGCCGCAGTCGCCGTCCGCAGTCCCTCCTGGCAGGGTCGGTGGCCGCGTCCCGTCGACCGTCCGAGGAGGACCGATGCTGTCCGACCGATCACGACCCGTCATCGAGGCGACGCTGCCGGTCGTCGCCGACCACATCGGCGAGGTCGCCGAGCGGTTCTACGGGCACCTGTTCGGCGCCCACCCGGAGCTGTTCGACGGGGTCTTCAACCGCGGCAACCAGGCCACCGGTGAGCAGCAGGTCGCCCTCGCGGGGTCGGTCGCGGTCTTCGCGAGCACAATGGTGCAGACGCCCGAGCAGGTGCCCGAGCGCCTGCTGTCGCGGATCGCGCACAAGCACGCCTCGTTGGGCGTCACGCCGGCGCAGTACGACGTCGTGCACGAGCACCTGTTCTGGGCCATCGCCGACGTCCTCGGCGACGCGGTCACCCCCGAGGTCGCCGCCGCGTGGGACGAGGTCTACTGGCTGATGGCCTACGCGCTGATCAACCAGGAGCGCGGCCTCTACAGCGCCCGCGGCGTCCGCCCGGAGACGGTGTGGCGCGAGTGGGAGGTGGCCGAGAAGGTCCAGGAGACCCCCGAGGTGGTCACCTTCCGGGTCCGGCGGGTCGACGACCGGCTGGTCAAGACCTCGCTGCCGGGCCAGTACGTGACGGTGCAGGTGCCGATGCCCGACGGGGTCCGCCAGCCGCGGCAGTACAGCCTGACCCGGGCCGACGACGGCGAGCACCGCCAGTTCTCGGTCAAGCGGGTCCGCGGCGGCGGCAAGCCCGACGGCGAGGTCTCCAACCACCTCTGCGACCGGGTCGGGGTGGGCGACCGGCTGACGATGTCGCTGCCCTTCGGCGACGTCGTCCTCGACGACTCCGGCCGCCCGGTGGTGTTCGCCAGCGCCGGCATCGGCATCACGCCGATGGCCGGGATGCTCTCCCACCTGACCGCCGCGGGCTCCCACCTGCCCATCACGCTCCTGCACGCCGACGTCGACGAGGAGTCCTTCGCCCTGCGCGAGCAGGTGCTCGCCGACATCCGGCAGCTGTCCGGCGCGCGGATCCACACCTGGTACGAGCGCGGGGCGACCGGGACGCTGCCGGTCGACGGGGTCCACGCCGGGGTCATGGACCTCGACGCGGTCGACCTCCCGCCCGACGCCGTCTACTACCTGTGCGGTCCGCTGCCGTTCATGCGGGCCGTGCGCAGCGCGCTGCTCGACCGGGGCGTGGCCGCGCGGGACGTCCAGTACGAGGTCTTCGGCCCCGACCTGTGGCAGGCCGACTTCCAGACCGAGCCGGCCCCCGACGCCGTGCACGCCGGCTGACCGGCCGGCACCCCGGCCGCACCGCGCGGTGCCCGACCCCGCGCTGCGGGGTGAGGTCGGGCACCGCGGGACGGGGTCGGCGCGCCCGCCCGGCCGGGGCTCAGGCGCCGCGCCGGTCCCCCGGGACGGCGCCCTCGAGGATGCGGTGCGGGTCGGCGCCGGCCGCCAGCGCGGCCAGCCGCTCGCGGACCGGCCCGGTGGGCGTGCGGGCCAGCACGTCGGGCACCGCGGCGAAGCCGTGGGCCGGGGGCCGGCCGGCGAGGTCGGCACCGAACGCGGCCGCCAGCTCCTCGGCGCAGGCCCGGGTGGCCGCCCGGTCCTCGACACCGGTGCCCCCGACGAGCCGGACCGCCAGCCGGGCGTCGCGGTGGCAGACGGCGCTGGGCCGCTCGGGCACCCAGCCCAGCGCCCCGCCGAGCAGCCGCACCTCCACCGTGCGCGGCCGGGCACCGCGGACGGCCCGCAGCAGCGCCGCGGCCGCCCGGTCGGGGATCCGGGTGGGCAGCAGCGAGGAGCCGGTGCCCAGCTCCTGGTCCCGCGTGGCCAGCCCGGCCGGACCGCGCGGGGCGATCTCGGAGTCCAGGGGGCGGACGGTGGCCGCCAGCGGGCGCAGCAGCCCGTCGAGCACCTCGACGCCGTCCTCGGTGTCCCCGGCCCACGCGAACCGGACCGTCACCCCGCACTCGCCGTGCCGCGGGTGGGTCAGCAGCAGCGAGGTGCCCGCCTGCGACGGCAGCGTCGCCGTCCACGCGCGCCAGGCGTCGAACACCCGCGCGGCGTCGGACGCGGCCCAACGCAGCTGCCCGCCGTAGCGCGGGCCGGCGGCCAGCAGGTCCAGCTCGACGGCGGTGACCACGCCCAGCGCCGCGCCGCCGCCGCGCACGCCCCAGAACAGCTCGGGCTCCTCGGTGGGGGTGACCCGCCGCAGCGCGCCGTCGCCGGTGACCAGCTCCACCGCGCGGACCCGGTCGCAGGCCAGGCCGTAGGTGCGCGCCAGCGGCCCGACGCCGCCCCCGGTCACCGTGTCTGCCACCCGCTCGGCCGCCGACGCGCCGGTCAGCGGGGTCAGGCCGCGCCGGCCCGCCTCCCCCGCCAGGTCGCGCCAGCGCACGCCGGCACCCACCCGCGCCCACCCGGCGGGCGACACGGTCACCTCCGCCAGGCCCGCGGGGTCGACCACCAGCCGGCGCGTCGGGGCGGTGCCGCGCCCGGGTCCCTCGACGGCGAGCGCGACGCCGTGCCGGCCGGCCAGCCGCACGGCCGCGACGACGTCGGCGGCCTCGGCCACCTGCACCACCGACCCCTCGCTCAGCCCGGCCCCGGGCGTGAGCCGGGACCGCAGGGCGGCCGACAGGTCGGGCGGGAGGACGGCGGGCAGGACGGTTCCGGACGTCACGGGAGGTCTCCAGGGTGCGCGGCGACGGTGCCCCAGGAGGGTCGTCCGCCGTCCTTGGTGTCCCCTTGCCGGGCGCTTGGGCGCCAGGTCAGCAGGTCACGGAACCGACTCGATGGAGTGGCTCCAGCACCACGGCGGGGTTCCGGATCCTAGGCTCCCGCGCGATGACCGGCACCTCGTTCCGCGTGCTGGGACCCGTGGAGGTCCGGCGCGACGGCTCCCTCCTCGCCCCCCAGTCCCCGAAGCACCGCGCGGTCCTCGCCGCGCTGCTGGTCGACCCGGGCCGCACCGTGCCGGTCGACCTGCTCGTCGACCGCGTGTGGAGCGGCCAGCCCCCCGCGGCGGTGTCGGCGACGCTGCAGTCGATCGTGTCCCGGCTGCGCCGCGAGCTCGAGCCCGACGTCACCGGCGGCCGCTGGACGCTGCTGGTCACCCGGGAGCCCGGCTACCGGCTCGAGGTCGCCCCGGAGGACGTCGACGCCGTCCGCTTCGTGCAGCTGCTGCGCACCGCCCGCGACCTGGCCGCGCGCGACGAGGTGCAGCAGGCGCGGGAGGCGGTCACCGAGGGCCTGGCGCTGTGGCGCGGTCCCGCCTACGCCGACGTGTCGGCCACCTTCGCCGTCGAGGAGTCCGAGCGGCTCGAGCAGCTGCGGCTGGCCGCCCGCGAGCTCGCCGCCGAGCTGGACCTGCGGCTGGGCCGGCACGCCGAGATCGTCGACGACGTCCGGGAGCTGCTGCGGGCCGAGCCGCTGCGCGAGGGCCTGCGCGCCTCGCTGATGCTGGCGCTGTACCGGTGCGGCCGGCAGGCCGAGGCGCTGGAGGTCTACGAGGAGGGCCGGCGGCTGCTCGCCGACGGCCTCGGCGTCGACCCCGGCCGGGCGCTGCAGACCCTGCACGGCCAGATCCTGCGCCAGGACCCCGCCCTGGCCGGCGCCGGCCGGACCCGCCCCGCGCCGGCCCCGCCCGCCGCGGCCCCGGCGCCGCCCGCACCCGAGCGGCCCGCGGTCCGGCCGCTGGGCCCGCTGCCGGTGCCGCTGACCGCGT
Source organism: Geodermatophilus sp. SYSU D00700 (assembly GCF_054050255.1). Lineage (NCBI taxonomy): Bacteria > Bacillati > Actinomycetota > Actinomycetes > Geodermatophilales > Geodermatophilaceae > Geodermatophilus > Geodermatophilus sp. SYSU D00700. The sequence continues at coordinate 47,794 of NZ_JBJGZA010000001.1, forward strand.
TCGTCGGCCGCGAGCGCGAGCTGGCCCAGGTGGCCGCGGCGCTGGCCGGGCAGCGGCTGGTCACGCTGGTCGGCCCCGGCGGCAGCGGCAAGACCCGGCTGGCGCTGGAGGCCGCCCGGCGGCGGCCGGCCGACGCGCCGCCGGCCGCGCTGGTCGAGCTGGCCGGCGTCACCGACCCCGACCTGGTCGCCGCGCAGGTGGCCACCGTCCTGGGCGTCACCCTCGCCGGCGGCGACCCGCTGGGCGCCGTCGCCACCGCCGTGCAGGACCGGCCGCTGCTGCTCGTCCTGGACAACTGCGAGCACGTGGTCGAGGCGGCCGCGACCGTCTGCGCCGAGCTGCTGCCGCGCTGCCCTGAGTTGCGCGTGCTGGCCACCTCGCGCGAGCCGCTGGGCCTGCCCGGCGAGGCGGTGCTGCCCTGCGGGCCGATGCCGGCCGGCGCCCCCGGCAGCGACGCCGAGCGGCTGTTCCTCGACCGCGCCCGGCTGGTCGCCCCGCACCTGGCCGAGCCGTCGGAGGAGGACCTGGCGCAGGTCCGCGAGCTGGTGGCCGCCCTCGACGGGCTGCCGCTGGCCGTCGAGCTGGCCGCGGCCTGCCTGACCACGCTGCCGCTGGCGGAGGTGGCCGGCCGGGTCGACGACCGGTTCGCCCTGCTCTCGGGCGGCTGGCGGACCGCGGTGCCGCACCAGCGCACGCTGGCGGCGACGGTGCAGTGGAGCGTGGACCTGCTCTCGCCGCCGGAGCTGGCGGTCTACCGCGCCGTGGCGGTGCTGCCGGGCACCTTCGGCCCCGACCTGGTCGAGGCCGTCGCCGGGCCGGAGGTCGACGGCGGCGCGCTGGAGCTGCTGCGCGTGCTGGTGGCCAAGTCCCTGGTCGAGCTCGACCACGGCGCCGGCCGCTACCGCATGCTCGAGACGCTGCGGCAGTACGCCGAGCAGGGCCTCGACGAGGCGCAGTCGCGGCGGCTGCGCGACCGGCTGACCGGCTTCGCCGTCGAGCTCAGCGAGCGGCTCGAGCCCACGCTGCGCCGTCCGGAGTGGACCGCCAGCGCCCGCCGGCTCGACACCGAGCAGCCCGCGCTGCGCGCCGCGCTCGGGCACGCGCTGGCCACCGGCCAGGGCGAGCTCGCGCTGCGGATCGGGTCGGCGCTGTCGTGGTGGTGGTACCGCCGCGGGCACGTCGCCGAGGGCCGCCGCTGGCTGGCTGCGGCGCTGGAGGCGACGCCGGACGCGCCGCCCCGGGTGCGCAGCGGCGCCCTGCTCGGCGACGCGCTGCTCGCCTATCTCTCCGGCGACGTCCCCTCGATCTGGGCGCGGACCAACGAGATCGTCACCGCGGCCACCGACGAGTCCGACGGCGTGCTCGCCCTCGCCCTGGTCCTGCGCGGCTTCGTGCGGGCGCTGACCGGCCAGCCCGACCCCGAGGGGCAGACGCCGCACGACATCGCCCGCGGCCTGGAGCTGGCGCAGGCGTCGGGCATCGAGTGGGTGCAGGTCGAGATCGCGATGACCCTCGGCCAGTTCTCCCGGGTCGCCGGCGACGTCGACGGCGCGCTGGACCACCTCGCCCGCGCCGAGCGGCTCGCGGTCGACCTGGGCCACTCGTGGGCGCACTCGTCCGTGCTGTGGATCCGGGCCAAGGTGCTCACCGACGTGGGCCGGCCGGCCGAGGCGCTGGCGGACCTGTGGCAGATGCTCGACCTCACCCACCGCGAGGGCGACCTCACCGGCACCCTCGCCGGGCTGCTGGCCGCCGTCGGCACGGCCACCGCGGCCGGGGAGCCGCGCGCCGCCGGGGTGCTGCTCGGCGCGGTGCAGGCCAACGCCCGGCTGGTCGGCTACGACCCGCTGCGGATGGACCCCATGGACGGGCAGCGCTACGTGGCGGCCACCCGGGCGGCGCTGCCGGCGGACGAGCTGGTCGCCGCGCAGGCCGAGGGCGCCGGACTCGACCTCGGCGGCGCGGTGGCCCTGGTCGGCCGGCTGGCGGAGCAGGCCCGCACCGCGGCGGCCGCCGGCTGAGTCACGGCCGCAGGCCCGCGTACAGGCGGGCCAGGTCGGGCAGCTGGAAGTGGGCGTTGAGCCCGCTGGGGTTGGGCAGCACCCACGTCTGCGCGCCGGCGATCGCGGCGTCCTGGCGGCCCCACCCGTCGCGGGGCCGGCCGGTGGCCAGCCGCCAGGCCGTGATGCCCAGCACCGCCACGACGCGCGGGCGGTACCGCGCCACCAGGTCGCCCAGCGCCGCCGCACCCGCCCGCAGCTCCGCGGGCGTGAGCTCGGCCGCCGTCCGGGTGGGCCGGTCGACCAGGTTGGTCACCCCGAGCCCGTAGCGCAGCAGCTCGCGGTCCTCCTCCGGCGCCAGCCGCCGGGGGGTGAGCCCGGCCAGGTGCAGCGCCGGCCAGAACCGGTTGCCCGGCCGCGCGAAGTGGTGCCCGCGGGCGGCCGAGGTCAGCGACGGGTTGATCCCGCAGAACAGGACGTCGAGGTCCGGCGCGACGACGTCGGGCAGCGGCTTGCCCGCGGGCTCCGAGTCCGCGGTCAGTCCCGCATCGAGCGGACCGCCAGGGCCGCCCCGCCGTAGACGGCCGAGCTGGCCACCGCCCGCACCGTCGTGGCCCGGCCCGACCCGGCGGCCGCCCCGAGGGCGGTGACCACGTCGAGGAGGTTCGCCGCGGCGACCAGGGCCAGGTTGCGGTCGACCTCCTCCGGGGTGCGCGCGGTCAGCGCGGTGACCGAGAGAGCGAGCGCGCGGCTGCCGAAGAGGCGCTGCAGCTGCAGGCCCTGCGGCGTCGGCGGGACGCCGTAGCCGGTCGCGACCGCTCGGGGGGCGAGGACGCTCAGCGCCCCGAACGCCGCGCCGGCGGCGCCCAGCGCCCGCGCCGCCGTCTGCTTGGACATGCCTGCGATGGTGGTGACCACGTCGTCTCCCGGTCGGTGGACCGGGCGGCCGGACTGCTGGGCCGCCCGTCGGGGAGCCAACCAGCCACCCGGACGCCGCGCACCCGGGGGCCGCCGCGACGACACTGGACCCCTGGTGCCGCACCGTCCGGCCGCTGGAGGTACCCCCTGTCGACCGACCTCGTCCCGACCGACCGGGACACCCCGTTCGGCCGGGTGCACAGCCGCTCGGTGGGCCGGCCGCGCGGCGGCGTCGCCGAGGTCGTCGTGGTCCAGGGCATCGGCGTGTCCGACTACCTCGTCCCCGGGCTGCGCGCTCTGGGGACGTGGACCCGTGCCCACCTGGTCGAGCTGCCCGGCTTCTCCGGCAGCGGCGAGCCGCCGCACGAGCTCGACGTCGTCGAGTTCGGGGACGCCGTGGTGGCCTGGCTGGCGGCCGCCGGGCTGGACCGGGTGGTCCTGGCCGGGCACTCCGGTGGCACGCAGGTCGCCGCGCGGGCGGCGCTCCGCCGGCCGGCCGGCGTGCGGGGCCTGGTGCTGGCCGGCCCGACCGTCGACCCGCGCTACCGCAGCCTCGGCGGCGTGCTGCGGGCCTGGTACCGCAACCACCGCCTGGAGCCGCCGGACCTCGACGAGGCCCACCGGCCGGAACGGCAGCGGGCCGGCACCCGCCGCATCGTGCACGCCCTCCGGGTGCACCTGACCGACCGCCTCGAGGACGTCGTCCCCCGGGTGCCGGTCCCGGTGCTGGTGCTGCACGGCGCCGACGACCGGCTGTGCACCGAGGAGTGGGCCCGCGCGTTGACCGGCCGTGCCCGGGACGGCCGGTTCGCGTCCGTGCCCGGCGCGCACAGCTTCGTGTGGACCGCGCCGGCCGCCTGGTCCGACCCGATCCGCGCCCTCGCCGAGGAGGCCGGCTGACCCGCTCGGTCAGCCCAGGAGGTCCACGGCCTCCCGGGCCAGCTCGGGCGGCACGCCGTGGCCGCCGTCGAACTCCCGGTAGGTGACGTCGTACCCGTCGTCGCGGAGGGCGGGCACGATCTCCCGGCTGGTGCGGTCGATCGGCAGCACGTCGTCGGCGGTCCCGTGGGACACGAACACCACCGGCCGGCCGGTGCGCGGCCCCGGGGGCACGAACCCCGGCGAGAACGCCAGCACCCGCCGGAACAGCCGGCCGTTGGCCAGCCCGAGGCCCAGCGCGTAGGACCCGCCGTCGGAGAAGCCGGCGACGGCGATCCGCCCGGGATCGACCGGGACGGTCCCGAGGACGGCGGCCAGCGCCCGGTCGAGCACGGCCACGTCAGGCCCGTAGCCCCGGGAGACGGCGTCCCAGGTCGCGCCGCGGGAGGCCGGCGCGAGGAGCAGCAGCCCCCGCTCGTCGGCCGGCCCGCGCAGCAGCCCGAGCCCGGCCTCGGCGTCGCCGCCCGCCCCGTGCAGGACGACGACCAGCGGGGCGGGCCCGGGGACCCCGGCCGCCGGGACGTGCAGCAGGGGGTCGCGGGTCTCCTCCAGCCCGAGCGGGCGGGTGCCCGGGAGCGGCGGCGGCCCGGTGGGCCGGGCGGTCGGGCGCGCGGTCAGGACGGCCGGGTCCCCGGCCTCCGGCGTCGCGGTGGGCGACCGCACGCCGCACCCGGCCAGCAGTCCGGCGCCGGCGGCCCCCAGCACCTGGCGGCGGGTGGGCACGGCCCCCCGGTACCCGGGGTCCGGCGGGCAGGCACGCCGGGCGACCTGACAGCATCGGCCGCGTGCGGCGACGGGGGGCGGACGAGCTCCCCCGCGAGGTCGGCGTCCTGGCCGTCGTCGCCTTCGTCGTCGCGCTGGGCTTCGGCATCGTCGCGCCGGCCATCCCCCTGTTCGCCCGCTCCTTCGGCGTGGGGACGACGGCCGTCGGCCTGGCCGTGAGCGCGTTCGCCTTCTTCCGCTTCGTCTCCGCGTTCGGCGGGGGCTCGCTGGTCGAGCGGCTCGGGGAACGGCTGGTCCTCGCCGCCGGGCTGGTGCTGGTCGCGCTGACCACCGGCCTGGCCGGGCTGGCGACGTCGTTCCCGGTCTTCCTGGTGCTGCGCGCCGCGGGCGGGATCGGCAGCGCCATGTTCACCGTGGCCGCGCTGGCGCTGCTGCTGCGGGTGTCGCCGCCGACGCACCGGGGCCGGGCGGCGGCCACCTACCAGGGCGGGTTCATCCTCGGCGGCATCGCCGGGCCCGCGGCCGGCGGCCTGCTCACCACCCTGTCCCCGCGGCTGCCGTTCCTCCTCTACGCCGGGTTCCTGCTGGTGGCCGGCGCGGTGGCGATGGTGCTGCTGCGGTCCCCCGACGACGAGGGCGTCGGCGTGGCGGTCGCGGCGCCCGACCTGTCCGACCGGCCGCTGCCGCTGCGGGCCGCGCTGCGCTCCCGGGCCTACGTCGCGGCGCTGGTGGCCAACCTGGGCATCGGCTGGGTGCTCTTCGGCGTCCGCAACTCGCTGGTCCCCCTCTACGTGACCGAGGAGCTCGGCCGGACCGCGGCCTGGGCCGGGGCCGGGCTGCTGGCCGGGTCGGCGGCGCAGGCGCTGGGTCTGCTGCGCTCGGGCCGGCTGGCCGACACCTGGGGCCGCCGGCCGAGCCTGGTGCTGGGCGCGGCGGTCGGGACCGCGGCGATGGCGGTCCTGGTGCTGCCGCCCGCGACCGGGGCGTTCCTGCTGTCGATGGCCACCTACGGGCTGGCCGCCTCGCTGCTGGCCAGCGTGCCGGCGGCCCTGGTCGGCGACGTGAGCCCGGCCCGCGGCGGCCGGGTCGTGGCGGTGTTCCAGATGTCGGCCGACCTCGGCGCGGTCGCGGGCCCACTGGTGGCCGGCTGGCTCACCGACGTCGCCTCCTACCAGGTGGCCTTCGCGGTCAGCACCGCGGTGGTGGCCGCGGGGCTGGTCGCCGCGCTGGCCATCCCGCGGTCGGCGCCGCCCGCCGGGCGCTGACCCGGCCGGGCTCCGGTCAGCCCTGCGGCTCGGCCTCCTGGCCCATCGCCTCGTCGACCGACGTCTCCCCGCCGGTGCGGCCGCCGCCCTCCCGCGCGGGGTCCTGGCCCACGCTGGCGTGCGAGCCCTCGTCCTCGGTGCCCGGCTGGGTCCCCGGCTGTTCGCCCGGATCGGTGCCGCCCACGACCGCCTCCTCGTCCCGTTCGGCCCGCCCGTCCGGCGGAGCCGTGCCGACGGCTCCCCGGTGCCCGCCCGGGGCCGCCGCCACACGCGCCGCCGCGGACGTCAGCCCGCCGGGACCGGCGCGGGCACGGCGGGTGCGTCCCAGTCGACCGAGTGGGCCCGCATCCAGGCCGTCGGGTCGCGGTGGCGCAGCACCAGCGGCATCACCAGGTCGCGGACGAGACGGCCCACGGCCGGGGGCGACTTGGCGCTGCTGGTGGCGAAGCCCTGCGCGACGACCCGCTCCGCGCGCGCCCGGCGCAGGCCGACGAAGGTCCGCAGCGCCTCGCCGACGGGCAGGTCGCGCAGGCAGCGGGCGAGCACGACGGCGTCCTCCACCGCCAGCGACGAGCCCTGCCCGGCCGCCGGCGACGTCGCGTGCGCGGCGTCCCCGACCAGCACCGTGCGCCCGCGGTGCCAGTGGTCCACGCGGGGGACGTCGTGGGTGGTCCACCCGCGCAGCGGACCGGGCGTGGCCTCCACCAGCGCCACCAGCGGCGACCGGTCGCCGCGGTGCAGGTCGTAGAGGCGAGCCCGCCACTGCAGGTCGGAGGTGCCGGCGACCTCCTCCGGCGACGGCTCCGCGGACAACGGCGGATTGGCGAACCACCAGGTCCCGCCGGTGGGCGCGGCGAGGTAGCCGGCGAAGCCGCGCCGGCCGAAGACCATGGTCAGCCGGCCGACCTCGGCGTCGTCGGGTGTGTGCTCGGAGTACCCGGCGGTGTTGAGAACGGGCACGAAGCGGGGCGGCGGGCAGCCGGGGTCGACCAGCGCCCGCACCGTCGACCGGACGCCGTCCGCGCCGACGAGCAGGTCGGCCGTCTCGGTGCGGCCGTCGGCGAACTGCGCGGTGACGCCGGAGCCGGTGTCCTCCGCGCCGGTCAGCCGGGAGCCGTAGCGGACCTCGATGCCGCGGCGCAGCGCCTCGGCGTGCAGGGCCCGGTAGAGGTCCGAGCGCCGCAGCGAGATGCCCGGCGGCCGCCCGGGGTCCCCGGTGGGGAGGACGCCGAGCACCCGGCCGGCCGCGTTGCGGAACTCGATCACGGGCGTGGGGAACCCCGCGGTGCGGACGGCGTCCTCGGCGTCGATCGCCCGCAGCGCGTCGAGGCCGTTGACCTGGACGCCGAGCCACGCGCCGACGTCCCCGGCCGGCGCGGGGTGCGCCTCGTGCACCGTCGCCTCGATGCCGGCCCGCTGCAGCGCCATGGCCGCCACCGGGCCGGCGACCCCGCCGCCGACGACGATCGCCCGTGTCATCCCCCGCACCTCCGGTCCGGCGCCCGCCACCGGGCGCGTACCGGCATCCCCTCACACGGCGCGGCCGGATCCAAGCCCTCCGTGCGCGCAGCCGGTGTCCGGCGGCGCGCCGCTCTGCCAGCATCGGCGCATGACCGGTCTGCAGCCCGCCACGCTCAGCGACGTCGCGATCCCGGCGGCACCGGACGGGACACCCGGGCTGCGGGGTGTCCTCGGCGTCCCGGAGGGGCCCGGTCCCTGGCCGGGGGTGGTGCTGCTGCACGAGGCCTTCGGGATCGACGGCGTCATGCGCCGGCAGGTGCAGCGGATGGCCGACGCCGGCTACCTGGCGCTGATGCCGGACCTGTTCACCGACGGCGGCGCCCGGCGCAGCCTGGTGCCGACCTTCAAGGCGGTCGCCGCCGGGCGTGGGCGCCCGTTCGCCGACGTCGAGGCGACCCGCGCGCACCTGGCCGCGATGCCCGGCTGCACCGGCCGGCTGGGCGTGCTGGGGTCCAGCGTCGGCGGGGGCCTGGCCCTGCACGTGGCCGCCCGCGGCTTCGACGCGGCCGCGGTCTTCTACGCGCGGCTGCCGGCGGACCCGCACACCGCGCTCCTCGGGTCCTGTCCCCTCGTCGCGGCCTACGGCGGCGCGGACCCGGGCCTGCGCGGCACCGCCGCGGAACTCGGGACCGTGCTCACCCGGCTCGGGGTCCGGCACGACGTGCGGGAGTACCCCGGCGTCGGCCACGGGTTCCTGCACGACGCGCCGGTCGGCCCGCGGCCGCTGCGCCCGCTGCTGCGGAACGTGCTGCGGATCCGGCCGGACGCGGCGGCCGCGGCCGACACCTGGGCCCGTACCGGCGCCTGGTTCGACGAGCACCTCAGGGGCTGACCCCCGCCGCGGCCAGCACCTCGCGGGCCCGCGCCTCGATCCCCGCCGGCGGCAGGTCGGTGTCGCGCAGTTCGGCGTACGCCTGCTCCAGCAGCGCGTTGGGGGCGACGAACTCCAGGGCGATGCCGTCGGGGTCGCGGAAGTTCAGGTGCCACCCGAGGGGCATCTCCCGGACCGGCGTGTACGTCGCGCCCAGCGCCGCCAGCTGCGCCTCCCGGGCCGCCAGCTCCTCTCGGGAAGCGGCGGCGAACCCGAGGTGGTCCAGCCCGGTGCGGGTCTCGTCGAAGCGCCCGCCGCCGGCACCGTGGCGGGCCAGCGAGAGAGTGAAGCCGCTGGCCGGGTGCACCAGCACGCGGACGTCCCCGAAGTCGGCGAGCCGGACCAGGTCCAGGACCGCGCAGTAGAACCGCTGGCTGCGGTCGAGGTCGGTCACCGTCAGGGTCAGGTGGTCGACCGCCGGGGCGGTCACCGGGGCCTCCGGCGCGGCAGCAGCCGCGGATCCAGCGGCGCTCCGAACCAGGCGGCGATCCACCTCAGCTGGGCCTCGCGCGGCGTTAGGCTGCGCCCCGGTGTCGTGGTCATGGCGTCCTCCCGATGGGCTCCTGCCGGACGAGCGTGCGGCCGGCGGGCAGGCCGTCGCGTCGGGGGAAACCCCCGACCTGGTCGGCCGGACGGCGGAGCTGGCACGCATCGAGCGGCTCCTCGACGACGCCCGGTCGGGCCGGTCGGGGCTGCTGGTCGTCGAGGGCGAGGCCGGCGTCGGCAAGACCGCGCTGCTGCGGGCCGCGGCCGCGCGCGCCACCGGGTCCACCGTGCTGCAGGCGCGCGGGATCGAGTCGGAGGCGACGCTCCCCCACGCCGTCCTGCTGGAGCTGCTCGGCCCGCTGCGCCCCCTGCTGGCCGGGGTCCCGCCGGGTCAGGCGGCGGCCCTCGCGGCGGCGCTGGGCTGGGGCCCGCCCGACGTCCCGGGCGAGCGGCACCTGGTCGGGGCCGGCACCCTCTCGCTGCTGGCCGCGACCGCGGCGGACACGTCCCTGCTGGTCCTGGTCGACGACCTCCAGTGGGCCGACGCCGAGTCCGCGGCCGCGCTGCTGTTCGCCGCCCGCCGGATGCACGGGGACCGGGTCGCGGTCGTGGTCTCCCGGCGGCCGTCCCCGGACCCGGTGCCCGGTGCCGACCTGCTCCCGGTGGGGGCACTGCCCGCCGAGGAGGCCCGCACGCTGCTCGCCGGTCGGGTGGCCCCCGCCGTGGCGCGCCGGCTCGCCGACCGCGTCGGCGGCATCCCGCTCGCGCTCCTGGAGGTGGCCGCGGCGCTCTCCCCGGCGCAGCGTGCGGGCACCGAGCCGCTGCCCGCGGACCTGCCCACCGGCCCGGCGCTGGCCGGGGCGTTCGACCCGGAGCTGGCCGCGCTGCCGCCCGGGGCGCGGGAGGCGGTGCTGCTGCTGGCCGCGGCGTACGACGGCAACGCCGCCACGGTGGCCGCGGCGCTCGCCCGCACGGGCACCGACCCCGCCGCGGCGCTGGACGCCGCCGAGCAGCGCGGCGTCGTCGTGCGCACCGGCGACGCCCTGGACTTCCGGCACCCGCTGCTGCGCAGCCTCGTGTGGCGCCGGGCCTCCCCCGCCGACCGCCGCCGCGCCCACCACCTGCTCGCCGAGACCGCGCGCAGCGGCGACGACGTCGCCCGCACCTGGCACCGCGCGCTCGCCGCCGCCGGACCGGACGAGGCGCTGGCCGGCGAGCTGGCGGTGGTCGCCGGCCGGGCGCGCGGCCGCCGCGGGCTCGCCGCCTCCTCGGCGGCCCTCGAGCGGGCCGCGGCACTGACCGGCGACGCCGCCCGGGCCGCGGCGCTGCTCGCCGCGGCCGTGCGCGACGCCGCCGACGGCGGGGACGCCGCCCGCGCCCGCGCGCTGGCGGGCGAGGTGCTGCGCGGTGCGGCTCCCCCTGGGGTGCGCGCCGAGGTGCTGCACGTGCTCGGCCGGGTCGAGCAGGACACCGGCTCGGTGCCCGCCGCGCACGACCTGCTCCGGGCCGCTGCGGAGACCGCGGAGGGCCGCACCGCCGCCTGGGTGCTCACCGACCTCGCCGTCGTGCAGCACCGGCTCGGCGACGTGGCGGGGATGCAGGCGACGGCGCGGCGGATCACCGCGGCCGCGGGGACCGGCGACCCCCTGCAGCGGGTGCTGGCGGCGTGGGTCACCGGGATCGCCGCCCTGCACGTCGGCGACCCCGACCGCGGCCGGCCGCACCTCCGGGCGGCGGTGGAGGGCATGGAGGCCGACCCGGAGCTGCGCGCCGAGCCCCGGCTGCTGCCCCTGCTCGTCCTCGCGCTGGGCTGGCTGGCCGACCCGCTGGCCGCCGTCCCCGTCGTCGAGCGCCGCCTCCGCGAGGCCCGCACCCTCGGCGCCCTCGGGGTGCTGGTGAGCGTGCTGTCGATGACCGCCCACGGCCGGGCCGAGATGCTCGGGGACCACGCGGGCGCCTACGCCGACGCCGGGGAGGCCGTCGAGCTCGCCGAGCAGCTCGGCTACGTCGCCGACGCCGCCCCCGCCCTGGAGCTGCTCGCGTGGGAGGCCGCCGCCCGCGGCCGGCACGACGAGGCGGCGGCGTACCTCGACCGCGCCCGCGCCCTCGTCACCCGGGCCGGCACCGCCGCGGTGGCGGCCCACCTCACGGTCAACGAGGCGTTCTGCGCCCTGTGCCGCGGTGACCTGGCCGCCGTCGCGCGGCTGCTGGAGGCACGGCTGGCCGCCGACGGCGGGGTCGGCCCGCTCGGCGAGCCGCTCGGCGTGGCGCCGGTGCTGGTCGAGGCCTGGGCGGGGTTGGGTCGGGTCGCCGAGGCCGCGGAGCTGGCCGCCGAGTACGAGCGGGTGTCGCGGTCACCGCTGCCGCCGACCGCCGCGCTGGTGGCGCGCTGCCGGGCCCTGGCCTGCCCCGACGACGACGAGGCCACCGCGCTGTTCGAGCGGGCGCTGGCCGCCCACGCCGCGGCCCCGGACGCCTTCGAGACCCCGCACACCCGGCTGCTGTTCGGCGAGCGGCTGCGCCGGTCGGGCCGCCGCACCCGCGCCCGCGAGGAGCTGGCCGCAGCCGCGGACGCGTTCGCCGCCCTGGACCTGGTGCACTGGGCGCGGCGGGCGGAGGAGGAGCTGCGGGCCACCGGGCGGACCGCGCGGCCCCGCCGTCCGCTGCCGGAGGAGCCGCTCACCGCGCAGGAGACGCGGATCGCGCTCCTCGCGGCGCGGGGGGCGTCGAACCGGGAGATCGCCGCGGAGCTGTTCCTCAGCCCGAAGACCGTGGAGCACCACCTGACCAGCGTCTACCGCAAGCGCGGGCTGCGGTCCCGGGTGCAGCTGGCCCGGCTGGTCCCCCCCGGCGGCTGAGCGGCCCGCCCACCCGGCTCGGGCGTCTCGGGCGGCGTCGTCCCGGGCGGCGTCGGCTCAGGCGGCGTCGTCCCGGCCGGCCAGCCGGTCGACGAACCGGTCGAGCGGACGCGGCTGCTCGCCCGGCGCCAGCGGCGCCGGCGGGGTGAGCACCCAGAGGACGGCGTAGAGCACCAGGCCGACGCCGCCGGCGAGGGTCAGCGCCACGAACGCGGCCCGCCACAGCACGGTGTCGATGCCGGTGTGGGCGGCGAGGCCGGTGCTGACGCCGCCGAGCATCGCGCCGGAGCGGACGCGGCGGAGTTCGGGACGGGAGGTGGTGGAGGGGATCTGTGTCATGCCACGAGCCTCCCGGGAGCGGCCGCGGCGGGGTATCCGGCGACGCCCGGACCGGTCCCTGGTCCTCGGCGTCCGGGGATCCCCCGACCCGCCCCACCCGCGTGCCGGGACGGCGCAGCGGGCACACTCCGTGCATGGCGGACGCTCGCGGCAGCGGGGCGCCGACCGGCGGGCCGGCCGCGCGCTCCGGGTCGAGCGACGCCACGTCCCCGCACCACCTCTCGCTCCGGGAGTGGTGGCACGTCCTCGGCCGGTCCGCCCGGCAGGCGTTCGGCGAGCGGCTGATGGTGCAGGTCTCGGCGGTCGCCTTCTTCGCCCTGCTGTCGATCGCCCCGGTGCTGGTGACCGCGCTGTCGATCTACGGCGCCGTCAACACCCCGGAGCAGGCCCTCGACCAGCTGTCGGACATGGCCGAGGTGCTGCCCGACGACCTCGAACCCCTCGTCGCCGACCAGCTCACCAGCATCACCACCGCCTCCGGCCAGGTGCTCACCTGGCGGGGGATCAGCGGCCTGGTGGCGGCCCTGTGGACGGCGACGACCGCCGCCACCTACCTCGTCGACGCGCTGACCCTGGCCTACGACGAGCAGGAGACCCGGGGCTTCCTCCGGCGCAGCGGGCTCGGGCTGGCCGTGGTGCTGGGCGGGGCCGCGCTCCTGGGCGGGGTGATCGCCGGCGCCACCCTGCTGTCGTCGGTGGTCGCCGGGGCACCCGGACCGGTCCGCGCCGTCGAACCCGTCCTGCTCTGGCTCGGTCTGGCCGGGCTCATGGTGGTCGTGCTCGCCGTCCTCTACCGGATCGGCCCCGACCGGCGGCAGGCGCGCTGGCGGTGGATCAGCGGGGGCGCGGTGCTCGCGACGGTCCTCTGGCTGGCGACGTCGGCGGCGCTGTTCGGCTACGTGCAGAGCCTCGGGGACTACACGGCCACCTACGGCTCCCTGGCCGGCGTGGCCATCAGCATGGTGTGGCTGTGGCTCAGCGTCTTCCTGGTCGTCCTGGGCGCGGTGGTGAACGCCGAGGCCGAGCGGCAGACCGAGCGCGACTCGACCATCGGGCCCGAGCGCCCCCGGGGTGAGCGGGGTGCGGTGGTGGCCGACGACGCCCCGCCCTTCCCGCGCGACCCCTGACGACGGCGACCCGAGCGCGCAGTTGCGGTCGGCGACACGCGCCGACACGCCGTCCCGAGCGGCGGCAACCGCTCACTCGACGGCGCGGAGGGCTCAGGCGTCGGCCACCTTCGGCGCCACCTCGGTGCCCAGCAGCTCGATGCCGCGCAGCAGGTCGGCGTGCGCCAGCCGCGGGTTGGTCATCTGGATCGACACCCGGTCGACGCCGCCGAGCTGCCCGGACACGCGCACCAGCTTCTCGGCGACGGTGTCGGGGTCGCCCAGGAAGAACGCCCCGTCGGGCCCGCTGGTGGCGTCGAACCGCGCCCGGCTGGGCGGGGGGAACCCGCGCTCCCGGGAGACCTTGGCGAACATCTCGTGCCAGCCGGGGTAGATCGTGTCCGCGGCGGCCTCGGTGCTCTCGGCGACGAAGCCGAACACGTGCAGGCCTACCTTCAGGTCCTCGGGCCGGTGCCCGGCCCGCTCGCCGGCCTGCCGGTACAGGTCGACCAGCGGCGCGAACTGCCGCGGCTCGCCGCCGATGATCGCGACCATCAGCGGCAGGCCGAGCACCCCGGCGCGCACGAAGGACAGCGGCGTGCCGCCGACGCCGACCCAGACCGGCAGCGGGTCCTGCAGCGGCCGGGGGTACACGCCCTGCCCGGTGAGCGCCGGCCGGTGCCGGCCGGACCAGGTGACCTGCTCCGAGGCCCGGATCCGCAGCAGCAGGTCGAGCTTCTCGTCGAACAACTCGTCGTAGTCGGCGAGGGAGAGGCCGAAGAGCGGGAACGCCTCGGTGAACGAGCCCCGGCCCACGACGAGGTCGATGCGGCCGCGGCTGATCAGGTCGAGGGTGGCGAACTGCTGGAAGACCCGGACCGGGTCGGCGGCCGACAGCACGGTGACCGCGCTGCCCAGCCGGATCCGGGAGGTCCGGGCGGCCGCCGCGGCCAGGATCACCGGCGGCGCGGAGTCGTAGTACTCGGGCCGGTGGTGCTCCCCGATGCCGAAGGAGTGCAGCCCCACCCGGTCGGCGGTCTCGATCTCCTCCAGCAGGTCGGCCATCCGCTCCTCCGGTCCCACGGCGCGACCGGTGGCCGGGTCGGTCACCGCCGCCACGAAGCTGTCGATGCCCAGGTGCACGGCGGTCCTCCTGCGGGGTGGGAGCGGGTCGTCGAGCGTTCAACCACCAGTGAACCGCACGGCGCGGCGGCCGGGGACGACGACGCCCCTCGGGCCGGGAGGCCGGAGGGGCGTCGGGAGTGGTTCAGGCCGCCGAGGCGGTCTGCGCGGGGGTGTCCCCCGTCCCGCGGGGACGGGGCGCCGCGCCCTCACCGCGCCGGGCCCGCAGGCCGGCGAGGTGCCAGGAGGTGCAGTCGGGGCAGCTGGCGATCCAGACGTGCCGGGGGTGACGGTGACAGACGGCGCGATCGGCCATCGAGCTGGTCATGGTGCGGATACTCCCTGCCGCGGCGCTGCCGCGGCTCGTGACTCGTGGGACGGCTGGTGCAACACGGACGGGGCGGTCGCCCATCCGGGTGTGCGGGAGGACACGCACCGACGCCTGCACCTGCACGTTCGGCGAGATGTGACGATCACGACCTCACCCTTTGGCGTCGGGACACTGCCGTCCGACCACGCTGAGTGCCGATCCTGGGCGCATGTCCGCTCGACTCGTCGCGGCCGGCACCGTCGCCGGTCAGCAGCCGTGGCCCCGGGAGACGCCCGCCCAGGACGGCCCGTGGTGGCGCTCGGCCGTCGTCTACCAGGTGTACCTGCGCTCGTTCGCCGACGGCGACGGCGACGGCATCGGTGACCTGGCCGGCCTGCGCGCCCGCCTGCCCTACCTGTCGTGGCTGGGCGTGGACGCGCTGTGGATCAACCCGCACTACCCCTCGGGCGGCGCGGACGGCGGCTACGACGTCACCGACTACCGGGCGGTGGACCCCGAGTACGGCGACGTGTCCGACGTCGAGGCGCTGGTCGCCGACGCGCGACGGCTGGGCCTGCGCGTGGTGCTCGACGTCGTCCCCAACCACACCTCCGACCAGCACCCGTGGTTCCAGGCGGCGCTGGCCGACCCGGACTGCCCCGAGGCGTCCCGGTACCACTTCGCCCCGCCGTCGGAGCAGCCGCCGAACAACTGGCGGTCGCTGTTCGGCGGGCCGGCGTGGTCGCGGACCGCCGACGGCCGCTGGTACCTGCACCTGTTCGCCCCCGAGCAGCCCGACCTCAACTGGCGCGACCCCGCCGTCGCCGAGGATTTCGAGCGGACCCTGCGCTTCTGGCTCGACCGGGGCGTGAGCGGCTTCCGGGTCGACGTCGCCTACGGCCTCTACAAGGACGCCGGCCTGCGGGACAACCCCGGCGAGTACTCCCCCACGCTGTTCGGCCACGGCCCCGAGCAGGCGATGACGTGGAACCAGCCCGAGGTGCACGACGTGTGGCGCCGCTGGCGGTCGATCTGCGACGAGTACCCGGACACCATGCTGGTCGGCGAGGTCTGCCTGGCCGACCTCGACGAGGTCGCGCTGTACTCGCGGCCCGACGAGATGCACCAGTCGCTGTCCTTCCGGCTGCTCAAGTCGCGGTGGGAGACCCCCGCCTTCGCCGAGGCGATCGGCAGCGCGCTGGAGGCCTTCGGTCGGGTCGGCGCCCCGGTCAGCTGGGTGCTGGGCAACCACGACAAGGACCGCATGGTCACCCGCTTCGGCGGCGGCGAGACCGGCCTGGCCCGCGCCCGCGCGGCGGCCCTGCTGCTGCTGTCGCTGCCCGGCTCGGCCTACGTCTACGCCGGCGACGAGCTCGGCCTGCCGCAGGCGCACGTGCCCGACGAGTGCAAGCAGGACCCGATCTTCCACCGCAGCGGTGGCGCGCGGGCCGGCCGCGACGGCTGCCGCGTGCCGATGCCGTGGAACGCCACCACCGGCGTCGGCTTCTCCCGCGACCGCTCGGCCAGGCCGTGGCTGCCGGTGCCCGCGGAGTGGAAGCGGCACGCCGTCTCCCGGCAGACCCGCGAGTCCGGCTCGGTGCTGCACCTGTACCGCCAGGCGCTGGCCGTGCGCGCCGAGCACCCCGCGCTGGGGACCGGCGAGGCCACCGTGAGCACCCGCGGCGACGTGCTGACCGTCCGGTGCACCGGCGGCGGCCGCACGGTGCGCTGCGTGGTCAACATGGGCGCCGAGCCGGTGCTGGTCCGCTCGCGCGGGCAGGTGCTGCTCGAGTCGGGCCCGGGCGTGCACTCCTCGGCCCGCTCGGTGGCCCTGCCGCCCGACACCGCCGTCTGGATCGCTGAAGACTGAGGGGGTGCGCCCCCGACGCTGCCCCTGCGGATCCGGCCTGGCCTACGCCGAGTGCTGCGGCCGGCTGCACGACGGGACGGCGACCGCGGCGACCGCCGAGCAGTTGATGCGGTCGCGCTACAGCGCCTTCGCCGTCGGCGACCCGGCCTACCTCCTCGCCACCTGGGACCCCGCCACCCGGCCGCGCACGCTGGACCTCGACCCGGGGATGCGCTGGATCGGGCTGGAGGTGCTGGGGACGACCGGCGGCGGGCTGTTCGACGCCGAGGGCACGGTCACCTTCCGCGCGTCCGCCCGGGCCGGCGGGGAGCGGCACGTGCAGGGCGAGCGCAGCCGGTTCCGCCGCGTCGGCGGCCGCTGGGTCTACGTCGACGGCGACCCGGCCTGACGCGCCGGCAGCCAGCGCTCCAGCCAGCCGAGCGTCAGCTCGACGACGTGGCGCAGGGCGCCCGGCTCGGGGAACAGGTGGGTCGCGCCGGGGACGACGGCCAGCTCGTGCACCGCCCGCAGGCGCGCGGTGGCCGCGCGGTTGAGCTCGAGCACGCGCTCGTCGGCCCCGCCCACGATCAGCAGCGTCGGCGCCCGCAGCCGCTCCAGCGCCTCCCCGGCCAGGTCGGGACGGCCGCCGCGGGAGACCACCGCCACGACGCGGTCGGGACGGTCGGCCGCCGTGACGACCGCGGCGGCGGCCCCGGTGCTGGCGCCGAAGGTGGCCAGCGGGAGCCCGGCGGTGCCCGGCGCGCCGCCCAGCCAGTCGGCGGCGGCGGTCAGCCGGCCGCCGAGCAGCCGGACGTCGAAGCGCAGTTCCCGCGTGCGGGCGTCGACCTCCTCCTCGGCAGCCGTGAGCAGGTCCAGCAGCAGGGTGCCGAGGTCCGCCCGCTGCAGCGCGGCGGCCACCTCCCGGTTGCGGGGACTGTGCCGACTGCTGCCGCTGCCGTGCGCGAAGAGGACCACCCCGCGGGCACCGGGCGGCACGGTGAGGTCACCGGCCAGCACCGTCCCGGCTGCGGGCAGTTCGACCGGTCCCCCGGCGCGCATCGACGTCCCTCCTCGGGCGACGGACTCCGTCCTCCCCGGTACCCGGACCCGCCCGGACCGACGCGCACCCCCGGCCTGGCGCCCCGACCGGGGGTGTGGTGGTCTGCCGCCGTGCCCCCCGCCGACCTCGACGTCCTGGTGGCGGGGAGTGGTCCTGCGGGCCTGTCCGCCGCGGCCGCGTGCGCCGCGGCGGGCCTGCGGACGGCGCTGGTCACCCCGTCGCTGCGCGCCTGGCCGGCCACCTACTGCCTGTGGGCCGACGAGCTCGACGCCGCGGCCGGGCCGCTCGGCCTCGACCCGGCCGCCGCCGCGGCGCGGTACGCCCCCACCGTCGTCCGCACCGCAGCGGGCGGCGAGCGGCGGCTCGCGCGCGGCTACGCCCGGCTGCGCAACGACGTCGTGCACGCCGCGCTGCTCGACCGGTTCCGGGCGGCCGGCGGGACGGTGGTCACCGGCCGCGTGACGGCCGTCGAGCGCGGGGAGGTCACCGTCCTCGCCGACGGCGGGCGGCTGGCCGCGCGGGTGGTCCTCGACGCCCGCGGCGGCGGGCCGGGGACGGCGCAGCAGCGGGCCTGGGGTGAGGTGGTGGCCGGTCCGGTCCCCGACCTCGTGCCGCCCGGCGGCGCGCTGCTCATGGACTGGACGGCGCTGGCCGCACCCGGTGCGCCACCGGCGTTCCTCTACGGGCTCCCCCTCGACGACGGCACCGTGCTGCTCGAGGCCACCTCCCTCGCCGCCCGGCCGCCGCTGCCGCTGCCCGGCCTGCGGGACCGGCTGGCCGCGCTGCTCGCCGCGCACGGCCTGCGCCCGGCCGGGGCCGCCGAGCGGGTGGCGATCCCGCTCGACGCGCCGTCCCGCGGCGGCGGTCCGGGCACGCCGCTGGGTGCGGCCGCCGGGCTGGTGCACCCGGCCACCGGCTACAGCGTGGCCGCGTCGCTGCGGCTGGGCCCCCGGGTGGCCGCCTCGCTCACCGGCGGGGGCGGCCCGGCCGCGGCCCGGCGGGCGGTGCGCGCGGCCCGGCCCCGGGCGACGGCGGCGCTGCTCGGCCTGGGCCTGGAGGTGCTGCTGCCACTGGACACCGCCGCCACCGACGCCTTCTTCGCCGCGTTCTTCACCCTGCCCGAGCGGGCGTGGGCGGCCTACCTCGACGTCGGGTCGCCCCCGCCGGCGGTCGCCGGGGCGATGGCGCGGGTGTTCGCCGCCCTCTCCCCCGCGCAGCGCGCCCGGCTGCTGGGCCGCGTCGCGCGGGGGGTGCCCCGGCTCAGGCGGGCGCGGGCGGCGGGGTCGGCTCGATGACGGCGGCGTGCTCGGGCAGCACGCCGGTGCGCTTGCGCTGGCGCAGCAGGTACCAGGCCAGCCCCACCGCGACGATCGCGCCGATGAACAGCGGCGCGGCCCACTGCAGGTACCAGTGCTGCGGGCCGGTGGCGTTGTAGATCTCGCGCCGCGGCCAGGCCAGGTTCACCGCCATGCCGGCGCCCCACAGGACGGCGAGCAGGTTGACCGGCAGCCCCCAGCGCCCGAGCGAGAACCGCCCGGCCGGCGCCGGTGCCGGCCAGCGACCGCGCAGCCGGGCGACCAGCATCGGCCCGGTCACCAGCAGGTAGGCCAGGTAGATCATCACCACGGCCATGCTGGTCAGGGCGGTGAACACCTGCGGCTGGCGGACGTTGAGCAGCAGCACGCCCACCGCGAGCGTGCCGACGACGACGGCGGGCACGACCGGCGTCCGCCGCCGCGGGTCGACGTGGGCCAGCCGGGCGCTGGCCGGCAGCACGTTGTCGCGGGCCATGGCGAAGGTCATCCGGATGGCCGCGGTGTGCACCGCCAGGCAGCACACGGTGACCGCGACGACGATGCAGACGAGGAACGCCCTGCCCAGCCCCGTGCCGGCCACCGAGAGCAGGACGTACTGCAGGCCGCCGCCGCCCGAGGACAGCGCCGGGTCGGTGAGGGAGGGGGCGGCCATGAGGCCGAAGAGCAGGATCAGCCCGCCGAGCACGAACGACGCGGTGATCGCCCGGATGATCGCCCGGGGCGCGGTGCGGCCGGGGTCCTTCGTCTCCTCGCCCAGTGAGCTGGCGGTGTCGAAGCCGTACATGACGTAGCCCGAGGCGAGCGCGGCGACCAGGAAGGCGCCGAGGTAGCCCAGCGGCTGCCCCTCGCCACGGCCGCCGGTGTCGAACAGGACGTCCTGCGGCCCGCGGGTGATCGCCAGCGCCAGGACGACGACGATCAGCACCGCCGCGACCAGCTCGATGAACACCCCGGCGCTGTTGATGCGGGACATCAGCCGCACGCCGAAGGCGTTGACCAGCGTGGTGAACGTGATGAGCAGACCGCCCAGCAGCACGGCGTTGACGGCGACGTCGTAGGTGCCGGTGCCGTCGCCGACGACCTGGAAGCCCGACCACAGCTGCGGCAGCGTGATCTGGTAGGCCAGCGCGGTCGCGGCGAGGGTCACGATCGAGGCGGTGAGCATCACCCAGCCGGCCAGCCACGACGTCGTCGCGCTGCCCAGCCGCTTGGTCCAGTTGTAGAGCGACCCGGCCACCGGGTAGCGGGCGGCGAGCTCGGCGAAGCACAGCGCCACCATCAGCTGCCCGGCGAAGACCAGCGGCCAGGACCAGACGTAGGCCGGCCCGCCGGCGCCGAACCCGAAGTAGAAGAGCTGGAACGTGCCGGTGAGGATCGAGATGTAGCTGACGCCGGCCGCGAAGCTGGAGAACCGGCCGATGCTGCGGTCCAGGTGCTGTCGGTAGCCGAACTCCGCGAGGTGGGGGTCGCCGTCGTCCGAGGGGGGCACGTCGAGGGGCCTTTCCGGTGAGTGAGGTGCTGGGCCGCACCACTCTCGCCGACGGCGCGGCCCCCGGCGAACCGGGACCGCGCCCGGTTACCCTCCCCGCCGATGAGCACCTCCCGGCCCGGCCCCGGCCCCCTGGCCGGGATGCTGCGGCAGTGGCGCGAGCGGGCCGCGCTCAGCCAGGAGGAGCTCGCCGCCCGGGCGGGCCTGACCGCCAAGGCCGTGAGCGCGCTCGAGCGCGGGGAGCGGTGCCGCCCGTACCCGCACACCCTCCGCGCGCTGGCCGACGCACTGGCCCTCGACGACGCCGACCGCGCGGCCCTGACCGCGGCCGCGCGTCCCGGCGGACCGGCGCCCGCCGAGACCGGGAGCGCGCGGGACCTCCCCGTCCTCCCGACGCCGCTGGTCGGCCGGGACGCGGAGCTGGCCGAGGTCGGCGGGCTGCTGCGGTCGGGCGCGACCCGGCTGCTCACGCTCACCGGCCCCGGCGGCGTCGGCAAGACGACGCTGGCACTGGCCGCGGCACGGGCGCTGGCCCCGCACTTCCCCGACGGCGTCACCGTCGTCGAGCTCGCGCCGGTGCGCGAGGCCCGGCTGGTGCTGCCCGAGCTGGCCCGCGCGCTGGGCGGGCAGCGGCCGGCCGGGCCGGTGGCCGACGCCGTCGCCGGCCGGCTGGGCGCCCGCCGGCACCTGGTCGTCCTGGACAACGCCGAGCACGTCCTCGACGCGGCACCGGAGGTCGCCGGCCTGCTGGCCCGCTGCCCGGGGCTCGCCGTGCTGGCCACCAGCCGCGCGCCCCTGCGGGTGCGGGCCGAGCGCGAGTTCCCGCTCGGCCCGCTGCCGGTCCCGGCGCGCGCGGACGCCGCGACCGTCGCCGCCTCCCCCGCCGCGCGGCTCTTCCTCGACCGGGCGGCCGCCGCCGGCCGCACGGTCGCCCTCGACGACGCCGCGGCCGCCGCCGTCGCCGCGATCTGCCGCCGTCTCGACGGGCTCCCGCTGGCCCTGGAGCTGGCCGCGGCGCACGCCCGCTACCTGCCGCCGTCGGCGCTGCTCGGCCGGCTCGACGACGCCCTGGGCGCCGGCCGCTCGCGGGACCTGCCCGAGCGGCAGCGCACGATGCGCGCCGCGCTCGACTGGAGCCACGAGCTGCTCACCGCCGGCGAGCAGGCGCTGTTGCGGCGGCTCGCGGTGTTCGCGGGCGGGTTCGGCCTGGACGCGGCGCGGGCGGTGGCCGGCGGCGACGACGTCGTCCCGGAGCTGGGCGGCCTGGTGGAGCAGTCGCTGGTGGCGGTCGAGGACGGGCCCGAGGCCCGGTACCGGCTCCTCGAGCCGGTCCGCCAGTACGCCGCGGCCCGGCTCGCGGCCTCCGGCGAGGCCGACGCCGTCGCCGGCCGGGCCACCGCCGCCGTCCTCGACCTCGCGGCCGGTGCCCGCGACGGGCTGACCGGGCCGGAGCAGGGGCCGTGGCTGGACCGGCTCGAGCGCGACCACGGCAACCTCGCCGCCGCCCTCGGCCGCCTGGTGGCGGACGGGCGCGTGGCCGACGTCGCCCGGCTCACCGAGGCGACGTGGCTGTACTGGGCGGTGCGCGGCGGCGCCGCCGAGGGGCTGGGCTGGGTGGCGCAGGTGTCCCCGGCCGGGCTGGCCCCCGACGACGCCGCCCGGCTGCTGCTCGGGCTCGCCGCGCTGCGCTACGCGTCGGGCGACATCCCGGGAACCCGCGCAGCCGCCTCCGACGCCGCGGGCGCCGCCGCCGACGCCGGGGCCGCGGACCTGCGGGCGCTCGCGCTGGTGCTCACCGGGTCGGCCGCCGTCTTCCTCGGGGACCTCGACGCCGCCGCCGTCGACCTCGACGAGGCGGAGCGCCGGGCGGACGACACCGGTCAGGCGTGGGCGCGGGCGCACGCGGTGACCGCGCGCGGGCAGCTGCTGCTGCAGGCCGGCGACCTCGGCGGGGGCACCGCCGAGCTCGCCCGCGCCGAGCGGTTGGCCCGCGAGCTGGGCAGCCCGTTCACGCTGGCCACGGTGCTCAACGTGCAGGCCTCGCTCGCCCAGCTGGCCGGCGACGAGGACACCGCGCTGGCCCGGTGGACCGAGGCCGCGGACCTGGCCGCGGAGGTCCGCACCACCTGGACGCTGGCGTACACGCTGCCGGGGCTGGCCGTCGTCGCGGCCCGCCGCGGGTCGCCGGAGCTGGCGGCGCGGCTGTTCGCCGCGGGCTCGGCGACGGCGGAGGCGGCGTCGGTGGCGGTGGCCTTCCCGCCCGACCTGGAGCTGGTCCGCGTGGTGCTGCCGGAGGTGCGCGCGACGCTGGGCGAGGAGGCGTTCGGGCGGGCCTGGGACGCCGGCCGGCTGCTGCGCCCGGAGGACGTCCCGGCCCTGGCCCGCGGGATCAGCGGGTCCCCCGGACGCGGCTGACGTAGCGCCGGTACTGCCGGGCGAGGACGGTCCGCAGCAGGACGCGGACGGGGAACGGGACGACGCCGAGCATCATCTCCCGCTCCTCCGGGCTGCACTCCTCGACGAGCGCGCCGAACAGGATCGGCAGGTCCTTCTTCGCCATCACCTCCTGCCCGTGCGCCCCCAGCCGCGCCCACTCCGCCTGCGTGACGTGCCGCTCGGCGAGCGGGAGGATCTCCCGCTCCTCCTCCGCCAGGTGCACGAGCAGGACCTCGCGGAGTGCGTCGATCGTGCCGGCGACCTCCTCGGCGACGGCCGGCCGGGCCTCGGCCTCCCAGCGGTCCAGCGCGGGGCCGAGCCGCTCGATGAGGTGCTCGACCTGCTCGTGCTGGGCCTCCATGCGGTGCACGACCTCGGCGTCGGGCGGGCAGCGCTCGAGCAGCGTCGGCCACAGGTACTCGTCCTCACCGGTGTGGTGCAGGTGCAGGCCCTGCAGCACCAGGCGGGCGTGCCCGGCGAGGACGGCGGCGCGGTCGGTGTCGCCCGGGGCGACGGCGCGCACCAGCTCGGGCAGCAGCCGGAACTCGCGGCGGAAGGCGCGGTGGACGACGTACATGTCGCGGACGTCGGCCATCGGGACGGGGGCGGGAGCGGTGTTCGTCATGGCGTCGAGCCTGTCGGCGGCCGTCGGCACGTCCCACCCACAGCGCCCCCACACCTCTCCCACACTCCACGGTGTCCGTGCTGGTCAGGACCCCGTTCCTGTCGTACCCCCGGGCTAGCGTCCGGGACGTGTTCGAGGGCTACGGGGTCGGGCTGGCGGTGGCGGAGGTGCCGCGGCCGCCCGCTGCGGCGTCTGCCCACGAGGACGGCGCCCGGCCCTTCCGGTTGACCGACGTGCTGCAGGTCGGCACCTGGGCACCGGCCACGCAGGCCCTCGAGCTGGGCCGCATCCAGGACGTCCGCTCGGCGCTGGCCGCCTACGAGGTGGCCCTGATCGCCGAGCTGGCCGGCGCCCGGGCCGACTTCTTCGGACCGCCCCGGTCGGGAGCGCCCGGCCTCGTGGTCGGAGGGCGGCCTGGCCGGGATGGGTGAGTTCACCGTCGACGAGGTGGCCCAACTGCTGCGCTGCTCGGTCACCGAGGCCAGCGTGCGGTGCGAGATCGCGCTGCTGCTCACCCGGCACCTCACCGCGACCTGGGCGGCGCTCGCCGACGGCCTCGTCGACTGGTCACGGGCCCGGGCGATCGCCGCGGAGCTGTCCGAGCCGGTCCGCCGCGGTGACCCCGCACGGGTGGTCGCCGCGGTCGAGGCCGCCGTGCTGCCCGGTGCGATGGACCTCGGCGTGCGCGCGCTGCGGGCCGCCGCGCGCCGGGAGTTGGTCCGGCTCGACGCCGGGGCGGCCGAACGGCGGCGGCGGGAGGCCCGGCAGTCGGCGGACGTCCGGGTCCGGCCGGTCGCCGACGGCATGTCCGAACTGGTGACCCTGCTGCCACACGAGGACGCCTGCGCCGTCCGCGACACCCTCGACCGCCACGCCCGGCTGGCCGCCGACGCCGGCGCCACCGCCCCGCTGGGGGTGCTGCGCGCCGGGGTGCTCACCGATCTCGTGCTGCGCCCATGGGACACCACCCGCCCGGCGGTGACCGCGCACGTGACCGTGTCGGCACCGCTCCCGGCCCTGGCCGGGACCCCGGGCGCGGACCCGGCCGAGATCGACGGCGAGCCGATCACCGCCGCCCACCTGCGCGAGGTCCTCGCCCAGCTCGACGCAGCCTGCCCAGGCGGACTACGCGCCCCGGCCGGCGGCTGCCTGGACGTCGCGCTCACCGACCCACGCACCGGCGCCCTGCGCGCCGTGGCCCCCGCAGGTGAACTGGTCAGGCTCGCCCGCCGCGGCTGCACCGACCACCCTGGTCCGGTCTGCCGGTGCACACTGCTGCGCCGACCGGCGGAGGTCGACGGCTACCGGCCCAGCCGACCTCAGCGGCGGTTCGTCGCCACCCGGGACCGCACCTGCCGCATGCCCGGCTGCAGTCGACCGGCCGCCTCGACCGACCTCGACCACGTGGCCCCCCACGGCCGCGGCGGGCTCACCGACTGCACGAACCTCTGCTGTCTGTGCGAACGGCACCACCGGCTGAAGACCCACGCCCGCGGCTGGGCCTTCGCGATGGACGACGACGGCTTCCTGACCGTCACCACACCCAGCGGCGTCACCCGGGTGACGCGACCGCCGGGTCTCCGCCGACCGGCTGCGGACGAACCCCCGCCGTTCTGAGCCGCCCGGGTCGACAAGACGACGACTCGACGTGCGGACACCTCGACGTGCGGACACCTCGACGTGCGGACACCTCGACGTGCGGACACCTCGACGTGGCGACGGGTCGACGACTCGACCTGTCGCCACATCGAGGGAGAGTGCCCGGACTCAGTGCTCCGACGCGTGGTGCCGGAACCGCCGCCACGGGTGCCGTTTGGCGGGCGGGGGCTCGGCGGGCGGCAGCTCGGCCTGCGGCACGTCGGCGGACGTCGACGCGACCGGCTCGCGGGCGGGCGGCGCGGCCGTCGCCTGCTCCGGAGGCCGGCGGGCGCCCGGCCGGGTCCGGTCGGCGAGCCGCTCGCGGCTGAGCTGGTGCTGCAGGCCCAGCGGGTCGCACCGCGAGCCGCGCGCGGCGACGTCGTGCTGCGCCTCCCACTGCGCGATCAGCTTCTCCTCCGGCGACATGTCCCGGTACCGGCCCTCACCGGGCGGCGGCGTGCTGGACCTCGTCATGGCGCTCCCTCCGTGCACGGCAGGCCGGGTCCAGTGCACGCCGCACCACCGGCCGGCGGGAGGGTCGGAGGTCCCTGCGCACCGCCGGGCTCAGACCTCCTCGGTCTCCAGCTCCCCCGCCGAGCGCTGCACCAGGCCCACGACGACCACCAGCGACACCAGGGCGGCCAGGGCACCGATCACCACCCACGCCGGCAACTCGAGCAGCGCGTCGAGCGCGGCCACCACCGCGGCCACCAGCGGCCACCACCACCCGTGTCGTACCCGTCCCGTCATCGCCGACGCGGTGAGGCTGGCCGAGACGAGGTAGGCCGCCACCCCACCGGCGACCAGCAGCCTGGTCCCGGCCGGCACCTCACCGGCGGCGGCCTCCACCACGGCGAGCTCCAGACCCGCGCCCACCGACGCGAGCGCGAGCGTCAGCGGCAGGTGCCCGAAGACGTAGACGTCGTGGGAGTGCGCGCCGTTGGACTCCCCGGCCTCGCCCAGCAGCTTCTTCGCCCTCGCGCCGGCGAGGTCGAAGTAGCTCCACCACAGCGCCACGGCGAGCACGAACCCCAGGAGGGCCACCGGCAGCGCGGCGGCCGACCACTTCGCGTCGTAGAGCCCGTGGGCGACGGCGGCCACCGGCTCGCCGAGCACGAGGATGACGAACAGCGCGAACCGCTCGGGCAGGTGCTCGACGTGCAGCGGCACGTCGGCCGAGGACCGCGTCGCGAGCAGCGGCACCAGCGCCTCGACCAGGACCGCGGCCGCCCACAGCGCGTACGCGGCCGGCCGGGGGACCGCCAGCGACACCGCCCACAGCACCGCACCGGCGCCCGCGCCGAGCAGGTACAGCCGGGTGATCGGTCGCGCCTCGGGGACGTGCACGTGCGCCCGGCGGTACTGCAGGAGCAGCAGCACCCGCAGCAGGACGTGGCAGAGCACGAAGACGGTGAACCGCTCCCCCGTCGCCTCCGACGCCGACGCCGCCAGCCCCACGACGGCGGCCATGCTGGCGAGCTTGTACAGCCGGTAGACGACGTCGTCGTGGTCGAAGCGGTTGGCGTAGAGCGTCGAGCTCACCCACGACCACCAGACGGTGGCGAACAGGCCCGCGAAGACGGCGAACCCGTGCACGGTCACGTCCTCGCGCAGCGCGATCGCCAGCTCGGCGACCACCAGGACGAACGCGAGGTCGAAGAACAGCTCCAGTCGCGAGGCGGAGCGGTGGTCGTCGGTGCGCAGCCGCGGCGGCCGGACGGCGTCGCCGCCGCGGCCGCCGAAGAAGGTCCGGACGCCGGCCATGGAACTCCCCCCGTAGCGGGCCGGTCAGGGCGCGGGGGTCGCGTCCGGCACGGGCCTCGACCGGCTCAGCTTCCGCCAGATCCAGCTCGACGGCACCCGCTGGCCGGTGACGAGGTAGTCGGCGACGCCGTCGATGAACAGCGTGGCCTCCACCTCCCGGTGCACCGCGGCCCGGCCGGCGAACAGCAGCTCGTCGCCGGGCTCGAGCACCAGGCCGCCGTCGGGCGCCATCAGTGCCTCGTCCCCGCGCAGCGCCAGCAGCGGCACCGCCAGCAGCGTCGTGTCCCGGTCGGCGGGGTTGCGCAGCAGGTGGGCGAGCCGGAACCGCCCGCCGACCAGGTGGGGGTGCAGCGCCGGCGCGTCGTCCGGGGTGAGCCGCACCTTCCACAGCGCCTCGAGGTGGGTGCCGCACGCCTCCAGCAGCCGGTCGATGACGCCGGCCGACCAGTCGTCGGTCTGCCGGGGCAGCTCGCGCAGGAAGCGCCAGAGCAGCGGCGTGCTGAGCCGGGCGTAGGCGTCGTGCGCGACCACCTCGGTGGGCACCAGCAGCGCGTCGACCTCCATCGCGGCGAACAGCGCCGCGTCGGCGGGCTGGTTCTGGCGGGCGGCGACGAACAGGTCGGGGTTGAGCCGCCGCGCCTCGGCCACCAGCGAGAGGTTCGTCGTGTCGTTGTCGGTCGCCGCGACCAGCCCGACCGCCGACGCCGGGTCGGTCCGCCGGATGGTCTCGGGGTCCGCGGAGTCCCCGACGATGGTCGGCTCCTCCTCCGGCGAGGGATCGACCGTGGTCACCTCCAGGCCCTCCGCGCGCAGGTCGGAGGCGAAGTGCCGGCCGAA
This sequence comes from Geodermatophilus sp. SYSU D00700, assembly GCF_054050255.1. Taxonomy (NCBI): domain Bacteria; kingdom Bacillati; phylum Actinomycetota; class Actinomycetes; order Geodermatophilales; family Geodermatophilaceae; genus Geodermatophilus; species Geodermatophilus sp. SYSU D00700. Next base: position 75,266 of record NZ_JBJGZA010000001.1, read on the forward strand.
CCGGCCGTAGCCGCACACCAGCCACCGGCCCGGCGCGGGCGCCTTCCCCCGGGGCGGCAGCTCGGCGCCCGGGCCGCTCTCCAGCCAGGTCATGAGCTGGAACGAGGCCGGGGTCCGCAGCGCCAGCCGCAGGTGGTCGCCGAACCGGTCGAAGGGGTTGATGACCGTCGGCGACCCGAAGCCCGACATCCGCTCCGCCACCGTCGCCGACGTCGTGCGGGCCACCACCGGCAGCTCGGGGCGCAGCAGCGCGGCGGCCATCGTGACCGCGAGGTTGGCCTCGTCGTCACCGGTGACGGCCAGCACGCCCTCGCAGTAGGGGTGCCCGAGCCCGGCGACCCCGAGCACGTGCGGGTCGCGGGCGTCACCCACCACCCCGGGGACGTCGGCCCGGTGGCCGGCGATCTCGAGGGCGTCGATGCGGTTCTCCGCGCAGTCGACGACGGCGAACCGGCGGCCCAGGGCGTCGAGGGAGCGCGCGAGCGTCTCGCCGGCCTGCCCGAAGCCGCAGATCAGCAGGAACGGCTCGCGCAGCGCGCTGACCTTGCGGGACACGTGCCGCAGCGCCAGCGCCTGCCGGAACGCGCGGTCCTGCAGCAGCGCCAGCAGCGACCCGATCGCATAGGCCCAGCCGACGACGGTCAGGTAGATGGTCCCGGTCACCCACAGCCGCTGCCCGTAGCTGAACTCGTACGGGATCTCGCCGAAGCCGATCGTCGTCGCCGTGTAGCTCATGACGTAGAAGGCGTCGAAGAGGCTGAGCCGGGCCGGTCGGCCCTCCGCGTCGACGCCCGGGATCAGCGACAGCCCGAGCACGCTGACGAAGAAGATGGCGATGAGCGTGATCAGCGGCGCCCGCATCCGCCGGAGGACGACGAACACCGTCGCCGAACCCTCGGCGCGCGGCACCACCGGGGCCCGCCGGCGCCGACGCCGTCCGCGGGTCGTGACGGGGGGCGGCGGCGCGGCGTCCACGGCGGTCAGTGCCGCTGGAAGGACACGGTCTCGATGACGAGCAGGACCACCGAGACCACGTTGGCCAGCAGCGCCCCGCCCGACAGCGACACCATGCTCGCCGTCGTCACCTCGGTGAGCCCGTCCGCGGAGACGTGCACCGCCCAGGCCCAGGTGATGGTGGCCGCCACCAGCTGCAGGTCGGCGACCAGGCTGGTGGCGAGGTGGACCGCGCCGATCTGCGTGCGGTCGCCGAACTTGAGCACCGTCGCGATGAGGCTGACCACGAGGGCGGCGAACAGCTCGTAGACGTTGTGCAGCGCGGGGTCGGAGATGTCGCCGAGGAAGAACCCGAAGTTCAGCGTCGCGGCGAGCAGCACGAAGAACCCGAACACGACCTTCTCGAGGTTCATGCGGCTCCTGCGACCGGCCCGGTGCTGACCGCGCCGACCCTAGCGCCGGACACGCACCGGCGCCGGGGAGACCGGACTCCCCGGCGCCGGGCGGGCTCAGCGCGCGCAGTGGCTCGGCGGCTCAGCGCACGTGGTGCACCTCGGCCAGCCGGTACACCGGCGTCGGGATGCCCACCTGCCGGGCCTTGAGCTGCAGCGCGAGGTAGAGCGAGTAGTGCCGCGACTGGTGCAGGTTGCCGCCGTGGAACCACAGCCCCGGCTGCCGGGTGGGCTTCCACATGTTGCGCTGCTCGCCCTCCCAGGGCCCCGGGTCCTTGGTGGTGTCCGAGCCCAGGCCCCACACCTTGCCGACCCGGTCGGCCACCTCCTGGGAGATGAGGTCGGCCGCCCACCCGTTCATCGAGCCGTAGCCGGTGGCGTAGACGACGAGGTCGGCGGGCAGCTCGGTGCCGTCGTCGAGCACGACGGCGTCCTCGGTCAGGTGGTCGACCTGGCCGTGCACCAGCTCCACGTCGCCGTCGGCCACCAGGTCGGCGGCGCCGACGTCGATGTAGTAGCCCGAGCCGCGGCGCAGGTACTTCATGAACAGCCCCGACCCGTCGTCGCCCCAGTCCAGCCAGAACCCGGCCTTCTCGAGCCGGTCGTAGAAGTCGGCGTCGCGCTCCTTCATCTGCTCGTACGCGGGGATCTGGAACTCGTGCAGGATCCGGTACGGCAGCGAGGCGAAGGTGAGGTCGGCCTTCTCCGTGGTCATGCCGGCGGCCACGGCCTCCTCGCTGTAGAGCGCCCCGAGCCCGATCTCCATGAGACTGTCGCTCTTCACGATGTGGGTCGAGGAGCGCTGCACCATCGTCACGTCGGCGCCGTGCTCCCACAGCGCCCCGCAGATGTCGAAGGCGGAGTTGTTGCTGCCGACGACGACCACCCGCTTGCCGGCGTAGGCGTCCGGGCCGGGGTGGGCCGAGGAGTGGTGCTGCTCGCCGCGGAACACGTCCTGGCCCGGCAGCACCGGCACGTTGGGCTTGCCGCTCATGCCGGTGGCCAGCACGAGCTCCCTCGGGTGGAGCGTGAGCTCCTCCCCGTCCCGGACGAGCTCGACGGTCCACTCCCCGGCCGCCTCGTCGTACTCCGCGCGGCGGACCTCGGTGCTGCCCCAGTACGGGATCTCCATGACCTTCACGTAGGACTCGAGCCAGTCGGCGATCTTGTCCTTGGGCGAGAACACCGGCCAGTTGTCCGGGAACGGCAGGTAGGGCAGGTGGTCGTACCAGACCGGGTCGTGCAGGCACAGGGACTTGTAGCGGCCGCGCCACTGGTCGCCGGGCCGGGGGTGCCGGTCGACGACGAGGGCGGGCACGTCCAGCTGGCGCAGCCGGGCGCCCAGTGCGATGCCGCCCTGCCCGCCGCCGACGACGAGGACGTGCGGCTGGGTGGTGCGGCCCAGCTCGGCCGCCTCGCGGGCCCGGCGCTCGGCCCAGGTCCGCCGCCGCCGGTTCGCCCCGTGCTCGGCGCCCATCGGCCGGCCCGGGCCGCGCGGCTCCTCGTGGCCCTTCAGCTCGTACAGGGTGGTGAGGAACGTCCACGCCCGCGGCTGCCCGTCCTCCTCGACCAGGCGCACCAGGCCCTTCCCGCGGCCGACCGCGGTCTCGAAGGTGAACCAGGCCGTGGTGACGCCGTCGGCCTCCTCGGGCTCCTCGCTGACGACGAAGCCGGAGGGATCGGTGCGGTCGAGCGTGGCGGTGAGCAGGTCGGTCACCCCGGCACGGTCCTCGACGGTGGCCAGGTTCCAGCTGAAGGCGACCAGGTCGCGCCAGAAGCTCGTGGTCGCGAACAGGCCGGCGGCCCGCTCGACGTCGCGGGCGCGCAGCGCGTCCTCGAGGGCGGTGAACCACTCGGCCGCGCGCCGCGCGGGGCTCTGCGGGGGTGCGTCGAGCGTCTGCGTCACGGAGAGACCTCCTCGTCCCGGTCCGACGTGGTGTGATGTCCAGCACAGCGCGCCGCCGACCGGAGCGGGAGCGTTGCAGCGGATTGCACGCCCCGAGGAGGCGCCGGTGCCCGCGTGGTCGGCGGTCGCGCCCGGTACCGACCTGTCCACGCACGCCCGGGTGCTCTCCCGGGTGCACGACGCCGTCCTCGCCGGCGGGCGTCCGCCGGTGCGGCCGCGGCGGGTGGTCGAGCGGTCCTGGTCCCGCGTGCTGGGCCTGGGCCTGGACCCCGACCGGCCGCGCCCCCGCGACCCGCTGCCCCCCGACGCGGTGGAGGCGCGCCGCCACGGGTCCGGCCTGGCGCTGGTCGTCGCGGAGCTGCGCCAGGTGCTGGTCGGCGTCGCCGACGCCTCGCACGGGCTGGTCGTCGTCACCGACGCCGACGGCGTCGTGCTGTGGCGGGACGGGTCGGCGGCCACCCGGCGGCGGGCCGACCGGCTCGGCTTCGCCGAGGGGGCGACCTGGACCGAGGCCGCGGTGGGCACCAACGCCATCGGGACGGCGCTGGCCGAGGCCGCGCCGGTGCAGCTGTTCTCCGCCGAGCACTTCGAGCCCGCCCAGCACCCCTGGTACTGCTCGGCCGCCCCGGTCCACTCGCCGGTCACCGGGGAGCTGCTCGGCGTCGTCGACGTCAGCGGCCCGGCGCTCACGCTGCACCCGGCGATCGGCGCGCTGGTGGAGACCTCGGTGCGGCTGGCCGAGACCGGGCTGTGGCGACGGCACGAGCAGCACCTCGACCGGCTGCGGCGGGCCGCCGAGCCGGTGCTGGGGACGGTGCGCGGGCCGGTGCTGGTGGTCGACGACGACGGCTGGGTGGCCGCCCGGTCGGGGATCGCCGCCGGCCCGCGGGTGGCCGCGCCGCGCGCCGGGCTGCCCATGGCGGTGGCCGGGCTCGGGCTGTGCACCCCCGAGCGGCTGGGCGAGGGGTGGCTGCTGCGCTGCCGGGAGTCCCGCGCGCCGGTCACCGCCGAGCTGGACCTCACCGCCCGGCCGGTGCTGCGGGTCACCGGCGGCGAGGGCTCGTGGTCGGCCGCGCTCACCCGGCGGCAGGCGCAGGTCCTCGCCCTCGTGGCCGGCGCCGGCCCGCGGGGGCTGGACGCCGCCGCGCTGGGCCGCGGCCTGTTCGGCGACGACGGGCACGTGGTGGCCGCGCGGGCCGAGGTGTCCCGGCTCCGCCGCGTCGTCGGCGACCTGGTCGCCACCGGTCCCTACCGGCTGGCCGACGGCGTCGTGCTGACGGTGCGTACCGGTCCCGGCCGCGGGTAGCCCCGGGGCGTCCCGTCCCGCGTCCCGAGGAGATCCCGTGGCCGACGCCGTTCCCGTGCCGGACGTGCTCGCACACCTGGGCGAGGTCGACTACCCCGCCGACAAGGAGGCGCTGCTGGACGCCGCCCGGCGGCACGGCGCTCCCGACGAGGTGCTGCGCAGCATCCGGACGCTGCCGCCCGGGGAGGCGTTCGCCAACGTCGACGAGGTGGTCCGCTCGCTGCGCCCGGCCGCGGTCCCGCGTTCCGACGTCGAGACCCACGCCGCCGAGGCGACCCGCGCCGACGCGCGCGCGGCCTTCACCGGGCACCCGGACGACGCGGGGTCCGGCACCGGGCGGACCTCGGGCTGACCCCGGCCGGTCTCGCCCGCGGGGGTGGTGCGTCCGGCGCGGGATGTCCCGCGGTGTCGTACCCGGCTGGGAGCATGTCGGCGTGCTGCTCGCCGACGTCGTCGCCGCCTCCGCCGCGGTGGGGGCCACCCGCGCCCGCACGGCGAAGGCCGCGGCGATCGCGGGGGCGCTGCGCGCGGCCGCGCCCGGCGAGGTGGGCCCGGTCGCCGCGTGGCTGGCCGGCGAGCTGCCGCAGGGACGCGTCGGCGTCGGCTGGCGGACGCTGTCGCGGGCGCTGCCGGCTCCCGCATCCGCGCCGTCGCTGACCGTCGCGGCGGTCGACGCCGCGTTCACCGCGCTCGCCGCCACCTCCGGCAGCGGCGCCACCGCCCGCCGCGAGGCGCTGCTGGGTGAGGTGCTGTCGGCGGCCACCGCCGACGAGCAGCGCTTCCTGACCGGGCTGCTGGGTGGCGAGCTGCGCCAGGGCGCGCTCGAGGGCGTCCTGCTCGACGCCGTGGCCGCCGCCGCAGAGGTGCCGCCGGCCACCGTGCGCCGCGCGGCGATGCTCACCGGCCGGCTCGACGAGACCGCCGCGACCGCCCTCGGCGGCGGGGAGCCGGCGCTGGCCGCCGTCGGCCTGCGGGTGGGCCGGCCGGTGCGGCCGATGCTGGCCGCCCCCGGCTCCTCTCTGGAGGCGGCGCTCGCCGACCTGGGCGGGGAGGTCACCGTGGAGCACAAGCTCGACGGCGCCCGCGTCCAGGTGCACCGCGACGGCGACGACGTCCGGGTGTGGACCCGCACGCTGCGGGAGGTCACCGGCGGGGTGCCCGAGCTGGTGGAGCGGGTGCGCGCGCTGCCCTGCCGCACCGCCGTCCTCGACGGGGAGACGCTCGCGCTCGACGACGACGGCCGCCCGCGCGCGTTCCAGGACACGATGAGCCGCTTCGGCAGCGACGGCGCCGACGCCGGCGTGCTGCTGTCGCCGTTCTTCTTCGACGTGCTGCACCTCGACGGCCGTGACCTGCTCGACGAGCCGCTGGCCACCCGCCTCGAGGTCCTCGACGGGCTGCTGGCCGCCGACGACGCCGCGCCGCTGCGGATGCCCGGCGCCCGCCGGCCCACCCCCGAGCAGGCCGCGGCGGTGCTCGGCGACGCGCTCGCCGCCGGGCACGAGGGCGTGGTGGTCAAGGCGCTGGACGCGCCCTACGCCGCCGGCCGCCGCGGTCGCGCCTGGCAGAAGGTCAAGCCGGTGCACACCCTCGACCTCGTCGTCCTCGGCGTGGAGTGGGGGTACGGCCGGCGCAGCGGCAAGCTGTCCAACATCCACCTCGGCGCCCGCGACCCCGACGGCGGTGACCCGCTGATGGTGGGCAAGACGTTCAAGGGCATGACCGACGAACTGCTCGACTGGCAGACCCGCACCTTCCCCCGGCACGCCCGCGCCGAGCACCCGTGGGGGCTGGAGCTGCGGCCGGAGGTGGTCGTCGAGGTCGCCCTCGACGGCGCCCAGCGCAGCCCGCGCTACCCCGGCGGCGTCGCGCTGCGCTTCGCGCGGGTGCTGCGCTACCGCCCCGACCGCAGCCCCGCCGACGCCGACACGGTCGACGCGGTCCGCGCGCTGCTGGCAGGAGGCTGAGGCGGTGCTCATCCGTGCGGGCCGGCTCGACGGGCCGGCGCTCCGGTCGGAGCCGGCCGACCCCGTCGCCCCGCTGCTGGCCGCCCTCGACGACCTCGAGACGCTGACCCGGTTCGAGGCCGGGTCGGCGTCGGAGCGCGCCGAGGCCGTGCTCGAGGCCGCCCGGGACCTCGACCGGCCCGACCTCGAGCACCGCGCCCGGCTGGTCTGCGCCGACCTGCAGCGCCGCCGCGGCGCGGTCGCCGAGGCCGGCCGGACCGCCTCGGAGGTCCACCGCTGGGCCACCGAGGCGCACGACCGGCGCCTGCTGGCCCGCAGCTCCTTCGTGCTCACCGCCGTCTTCCAGGAGGTCGGCGACCTCGCCGGCGCGCTGGAGCACGCCGTCTCCGCGGTCGACCTGCTCGACGACGACGCCCTGCCCGCGCTGCGGGTCGACCACCTGGTGCGGCTGGCCGACGTCCTCGGCCTCGCCCGCGACCCCGCGGCCCCCGAGCGGTACACGGCCGTGCTGCGGCTGGCCGAGGAGCTCGGCGACGTCGACCGGCAGCTGCGCATCCTCAACAACCTCTCCTACACCGACACCCTCGCCGGCCGGTTCGAGGACGCGCTGGTGCACAGCGAGCGACTGCAGGCGCTGGCCGCCGCGCACGGCGCGGAGCTCGAGGTCGGCCGGCTCGACACCGTCGCCCGGGCGCTCATGGGCCTCGACCGGCTGGCCGAGGCCGAGGCCGTGCTGCTGCCCGGGCTCGCGCCCGAGGTGCTCGGTGCCTCCTCCGACGGCGACGCCGGCGCGGACTTCCTGCTCACCCTCGCCGAGGTGCAGCGCCGCCGGGGCGCCCTCGACCACGCGCGGCACGCGCTCACCGAATGCGTCCGGCGGTGCGCCGAGCACGGCCTGACCTCGATCCGCGTGCGGGCCCGCGCCGAGCAGGCCGAGCTGCACGCCGCCGAGGGCGACCACCGGGCCGCGTTCGAGGAGCACAAGCGCTACGTCGCCGAGCTCGTGGAGCTGCAGTCGGCGCAGCGGGAGGCCCGCGCCCGCGCGCTGCAGGCGGTGTACGAGACCACCGAGGCGCGCCGGCAGAGCCGCCGCTGGCGCGAGCTGTCGCTGCGCGACCCGCTCACCGGCCTGTACAACCGCCGCTACGTCGACGAGGAGCTCCCCCGGCTGCTGGCCGAGGGCGCCGGCCGGGTGTGGGTGGCGCTGCTCGACCTCGACCACTTCAAGCGGGTCAACGACACCTGCTCCCACGCCGTCGGCGACGAGGTGCTGCGCGCGGTGGCCACGCTGCTGCAGGAGACCGGCGCGCCCGGCGGCAGCGGCTCGTTCGCCGCCCGGCTGGGAGGCGAGGAGTTCCTCCTCGTCCTGCCCGACGTCGACGCCGGCGCCGCGACCGCCCACCTCGAGACCGTCCGCCGCACGGTCGCCGCGCACCCGTGGGCCGGGCTCACCGGCGGGCTGCCGGTCACGGTCAGCGTCGGCGCGGCGAGCACCGCCGAGGTGACCGACCGGACGCCGGCGCAGCTGCTCGGCCTGGCCGACGCCCGCCTCTACCGGGCCAAGCGGGCCGGCCGGGACCGGGTCGTCGTCACGGGCTGAACCCGGCAGGCTGGCCGGGTGACCGCCGAGCAGACCCCGATCAGCCGCTTCCCCCTCGCCGACCCCGCCGGCCTGCCGGCCGACCTCGCCGAGCGCTACGCCGACGTGCAGGAGCGCTCGGGGTTCCTGCCGCACGTCTTCGCCGCGCTGGCCTGGCGCCCCGACGAGGCGCGCGCCTTCTTCACGATGCACGACGCGCTCATGGACAAGGACACCCCGGGGCTGTCCACCGGCGAGCGCGAGCTGATCGTGGTGGCCACCAGCGCCGCCAACGACTGCGCCTACTGCGTCGTCGCGCACGGGGCGATCGCGCGCATCCGCACCCGCGACCCGCTGCTGGCCGACCTGGTCGCCGTCGACTGGCGCAAGGCGCCGCTGTCCGAGCGCATGCACACCGTGCTCGACGTCGCCGTCCGGCTGGCCACCGACCCCGCCGCGGTCACCGCCGCCGACCTCGACCGGCTGCGCGCCGTCGGCCTGACCGACGACGACGTGTGGGACGTCGGCGCCATCACCGCCTTCTTCGCGCTGTCCAACCGGCTGGCCCACTTCGCCGCGATCCCGCCCAACCCCGAGTTCCACCTGCTGGGCCGCCTGCCCCGGTGACGGCCGGGGCAGGCGGCCCGCCGCCACCGGGGCGGCGCCGGCTCAGGCGGCGTCGTCGGCCCGCACGCCGTCGGCGAACAGCTGCCGGGACACCACTCCGGTGTCGGGGTTGTCGGTGAACACCCCGTCGATCCCGGTCGCCCAGAACGCCAGGTGCTCCTCGATGGCGCGGCCGTAGTCGGCCGGGTCGTCACCCTCGCGCAGGTCCGTGGGCAGGAACTGGTTCTCGTTGCGGAAGGTGTAGGGGTGGACGAGGAGGTCGGCGGCGTGCGCGTCGTCGACCAGGGACGTGGGCTCGCCCAGGGTGCCGTCGGGCAGCCGCGGGATCACCTGCGCCTTCTCCGGTCCGACCCCGTCGGCGTAGCTCCCGATCTCCGCGAGGCCCTCGGCGGTGGACAGGTCGGCGTAGGTGCGCGGGTCGCCGGCGGCCACCAGGTCGTAGGGCGCGCCGCTGGCCGAGAGCAGCTGCACCAGCGGCACGTCGACGACCTCGTCGAGCTCGCGCAGGTTCGCCGTCTCGAACGACTGCACGAACACCGGCGAGCGGCGCCGGTCCAGGCCTGCCTCGTCCAGGTCGGCGACCAGCGGCTCCTCCAGCGACAGGTCGATGGAGTCGAAGTAGGTCGGGTGCTTGGTCTCGATGTACACGCCGATCTCCCGCCGCAGCTCCCGGCTCAGCCGCTCGCGCAGTTCGAGGACCTCGTCGAGGGTGGGCACCTGGTACAGCCCGTCGTAGAGGGTGTTCTCCTCGCGCAGCTCCGGCAGCCGCTCCACCGCGCGCAGGCCGCGCAGCTCCCCGAGGGTGAAGTCCTCGGTGAACCAGCCGGTCAGCTCGACGCCGTCGATCACCTTGGTGGTGCGCCGGTCGGCGTACTGCGGGCGCTCGGCGACGTCGGTGGTGCCCGAGATCTCGTTCTCGTGCCGGGCGACCAGGACGCCGTCGCGGGTGCTGACCACGTCGGGCTCGATGTAGTCCGCACCCATGCGGGCGGCCAGCTCGTAGGCGGCCAGCGTGTGCTCGGGGCGGTACCCCGACGCGCCCCGGTGGCCGATGACGAGCAGGTCGCCGGCACCGTCGGCGCGCCCGCCGTCGGCGGGTCTGCCCTCGGACTGCCCCGGCGGGGTGGACGGCGGTGCCGCCGCGGCCGGCGCGGCCGGCGCGAGCAGGACGGCGGTCAGCGCGACGACGACGCCGGTGCGGCGACGCGACGGTACGGGCACGGTTGCCTCCGCGGGCTCGCACCGGCGCCCCTCGCCGGCGGCCCGTCAGGCACCTCATCCGGTCGAGGTGGACGGCCCGCCGACGGCGCGGCGAACACCCGGTGAAGCCGGGGCCGCGGGCTACCCGGCCGGCGACAGGCTCCGGGCGAAGCGCGCGATGTCCGCGACGGTCGCGTCGTAGACGTCCCCGACGGCGGTCTTGAAGACCAGCTCGCCGGCGTGGGTGAGCCCCAGGTTCACCCGGCCGATCGTCGGCACGCCGGCCGCCTGCAGCCGGCGGTAGTAGGCGATGCCCTCGTCCCGCAGCGGGTCGAGCTCGTTGACGGTGACCACGTGCGGCGGCATCCCGGTCAGGTCCTCGACGGTGGCGAAGTAGGGCCAGGCCAGCGGGTCGCGGCGGTGCTCGTCGGCGGGGTCGTAGGTCGACACCAGGACGTCCATCATCGCGGTGTTGAGGAACCAGCCCTCGTTCTCCACCAGCGAGGGCAGCTCGGCGCGCTTGGCGTCGTCGTCCCAGCCGTAGCCACCGGAGATGTAGGGGACCATCGCGTAGACGCCGGCGATCGCGTCCAGCCGGCCCTCCCGCTTGGCCAGCAGCGCCGACGCCAGGCACAGGTTCGCCCCGCCGGACTCCCCCTGCAGCACCAGCGAGGTCGCCCCGAGCTCGCCGCGGTGGGCGTCGAGCCAGGTGAGCGCGTCGGCGCAGTCGTGCAGCCCGGTCGGGAACGGGGCGTGGCCGTCGGTGCTCACGGCGTTGCGGAAGTCGACGGCGACGACGACCAGGCCGGTGGCGGCGAGGTCCTCGCACCAGCGGGTGTGCAGCCGGTTGTCGCAGTCGAGGATCGTCATGCCGCCGCCGTGGAGGTACACCAGCCCGGGCAGCGGCTGCCCCTCGGTGCCGGCCGGCCGGAAGACGTACAGCGGGATCGCGTTGCCCCCGCGGCCGGGGGCGGTGTGCGTGGTGCGGGTGACGTCGTCGCGGTGGGTCTCCTCCTGCGCGACCGCGGCGTACAGCTGCTCGAAGGCGTCGTGGGCACCCCGGACGAAGGCCAGCCGGTCCTCCAGCGGCGCGTCCCGCGGGAAGGGCGGCGGCGCGGCCTGGGCGTCGAGGCCGTACCGCGCGAGGGCCTCGCGCAGCCGGCGGTCGGCGCGGTCGTCGGTGCGGTACTCGGCGGCGGGGTCCCCCAGCCGGCCGGGCAGCGGGGTGCGGGTCGTCGGGTCGGACGTCGTCGTCACGGTTCCTCCTGGGCGGTTCCGGGGACCGGCCGCGGCCGCAGGCGCCGTCAGGAACACCCGGGGTGGGGCAGCCGTCGTGCCGGCGACCGTAGTGGCGCGGATCACGCCGGTGTCAGGTCTTCGTCGGCGGGTCGCGACGGAACCGGCCCGTGACGCATCCGTTACGTGGCCCTACGGTGTCCGGACCGGCCCGCCGTGGGCCCTGGAGGAGGAGATACGTGCGCACACCCCGGACAGCCCTGACGACCGCCGCGCTCGTCGCCGCGACCGCCCTCGTCGCCGGAGCCGCTCCGGCCGCCGCCGCTCCCGGAGCGCCCGGCGAGCCGCGCTACGCCGACGGCAGCACCTCCGGCGGGGACCCGTACTTCCCGGCGGCGGGCAACGGCGGGTACGACGTCCAGCACTACGACCTCGGGCTGTCGTGGTTCCCCGGGGCGACGCCCGCGGAGGGCCGGCTCGACGGCACCGCCGTGATGACCCTGACCGCCACGGCCGACCTGGCGAGCTTCTCGCTGGACCTGCGCGGGCTCACGGCCTCCTCGGTGCTGGTCGACGGCAAGCCCGCCCGCTACCAGCAGCTGCTGGTCGGCGCGGACGGCCGCGGCGGCGAACTGGTCGTGCAGGCCGCGCCGAAGCTCAGGGCAGGCACCACCCACCAGGTCACCGTCGTCTACAGCGGCAACCCGGGGCAGCCCACCGACATCGAGGGCGGCCTCTACGGCTGGGTCACCTTCGGCGACGGCGTCCTGGTCGCCAACCAGCCCGAGGGCGCGCCGACGTGGTACCCGGTCAACGACGTGCCGACGGACAAGGCCACCTACGACTTCCGGATCACCGTGCCGGAGGGCAAGACGGCGATCGCCAACGGCGAGCCGGTGGGCGGGCCGGTGACCGTCGACGGCCGCACCACGTGGACCTGGCGGGCCACCGACCCGACGGCGAGCTACCTGACGACCGCGTCGATCGGCGACTACACGCTGAGCACCCAGACCGGCCCCGGCGGGTTGCCGATCCTCAACTACGTGGAGACCGGGCTGACCCCGGCGCAGCGGACCACCACCGAGGCGAGCCTCGGGCAGCAGCCGGCGATGATCGCCTTCTTCTCCGAGCTGTACGGGCCCTACCCGTTCACCTCGTACGGCGCCATCGTCGACGACAACAGCGTCGGCTACGCCCTGGAGACCCAGACCCGGCCGGTGTACTCGGGGCAGGCCCGCGAGGGCACCGTGGCCCACGAGCTGGCCCACCAGTGGCTGGGCAACAGCGTCAGCCCCGAGCGGTGGGCCGACATCTGGCTCAACGAGGGCTTCGCCACCTACTCCGAGTGGATGTGGGAGGAGAGCCGGGGCGGCCGGACCGCGCAGGCGCGCTACACCACCGTCTACGCCCAGCCGGCGACCAGCTCGTTCTGGCGGACGGTGGTCAGCGATCCCGGCCCGACCGGCCTGTTCGCCTCCGCCGTCTACAACCGCGGCGCGGCCACGCTGCACGCCCTGCGCACCCGCATCGGCGACGCGGCCTTCTTCACCCTGCTGGAGCGTTGGGCCACCGAGAACGCCGACAGCACGGTGACCACGGCCGACTTCGTCGCACTGGCCGAGGAGGTCAGCGGGCAGCAGCTCGACGGCTTCTTCACCGACTGGGTGGTGACCCCGGCCAAGCCCGTCGGCTACTGAGCCGACCGCCGGGGGCGGGCAGGATCGGCGTCATGCCCGCCCCCGGCACCCCGCTCGAGCACCTCGGCTTCCTCACCATCGGCTCCTTCGACCCGGCCGAGCCCCGCGCCGGCCACGAGGCCACGCTGCGGATGGTCGAGCTCGGCGAGCGGCTCGGGTTCGACAGCGCCTGGCTGCGCCACCGCCACCTGCAGTACGGCATCTCCTCGCCGGTCGCCGTCCTGGCGGCACTGACCCAGCGGACGTCGCGGATCGCGTTCGGCACCGCCGTCACCCCGCTGGGCTGGGAGAACCCGCTGCGCCTGGCCGAGGACCTCGCCACCGTCGACGTGCTCTCCGGCGGCCGGCTCCACCCCGGGGTCAGCGTCGGGCCGCCGATGCACTGGGACGACGTCAAGGCCGCGCTCTACCCCGACACCGCCGACGCCGAGGACTTCACCCACACCCGGGTCGAGCGGCTGCTGCGGCTCGTAGCGGGCGAGCCGGCCGCCTCCTTCTCCGGGCGCGAGGGGGTCGTCGAGGAGTGGTCGGACCGGGTGCAGCCCCACTCCCCCGGCCTGCGGGGCCGGATCTGGTACGGCGGCGCCAGCACCCGCTCGGCGCGGTGGGCCGGGCGGGCCGGCACGAACCTGCTGACCAGCAGCGTGGTGAAGGCCGAGGACGACCGCAGCGACTTCGCCGCCATCCAGGCCGGGCAGATCCGCGCCTACCGGGACGCCGGTGGCACCGGCCGGGTGTCCCAGGGCCTGGTCGTCATCCCGACCGACGGCGCGACGCCCGAGCAGCGGGAGCGCTACGCCGCCTACGTCGCGGCCCGCACCCCGCGCACCCGGAGCCCGCAGGGCCCGGCGCGGCTGCTGTTCGCCGCCGACCTGCTGGGCACCGCCGAGCAGGTCGCCGAGGCGCTGTACGCGCACGAGGGGTTCCGGGAGGTCACCGAGGTGGTCTTCGCGCTGCCGTTCAGCTTCGCGGAGGCCGACTACGAGCAGATGCTCACCGCCGTCGCCACCCGCCTGGGCCCGCTGCTGGGCTGGTCACCGGCGGCCTGACCCCGCGCGCGGGACGGGCACCGACCAGGCGCCCGCCGCCACCCGCCAGGTGCGCGCCGGCACCGGCGGCAGCAGGTCGCCGTCGGCGTCCAGGGCGACCGGCTCGCCGGACACGGCCACCTCGCGCCCGCGGACGCGGACGACGTCGTCGCGGTCGAGGTGCCGCCCCGCGGTCAGCGCCAGCGCGTAGGCGGCGCGGGCGGCGGGGCCGGTGGCCGCGCTGACCACGACGTCGGCCAGCCCGTCGCCGGGGTCGGCCCCGGGCGCCAGCGCCGTCCCGCCGCCGATCGTCGGCCCGTTGCAGACGCCGACCACGAGCAGCGGCGTGCGGCCGTCGGCCGCCCAGCCGTCCGGCGCGGTGACCACGGCGCCGTCGACGGTGACCCGCAGCCGGTGCTCGGCGCCGGCGAGCCCGGCGACGGCGGCCCCGATGGGGTAGGCCAGCGCGCCGAACCGCTCCTTGAGCCCGGCGGCCTCGTCCGCGGCGCGCACCCCGATGCCGGCGTGCACGGCGTTGACCACCACGCCGCCGGCGTCGTCGCGGAGCAGGTCCAGCCGGCGCGGGTCGCCGCCGAGGACGCACCGCGCGGCGCCGGCCGGGTCGTCGGGCAGCCCGAGCGCGCCGGCGAGGTCGTTGCCGGTGCCGAGAGGGACGATGCCGAGGGGGTCGGCCGGGTCGAGCGCGCCGGCCCGGTCGAGCGTGGCCACGACCGCGTGCACCGATCCGTCGCCACCGGCCACCACCAGCCGGCGGCCCGCGCGGCCGGCGACGACCCGGTCGAGGTCGGCGGCGTCGGCGGTCGCCGCGACCTCGACGTCGGCACCGGCGCGCAGCACCTCCAGGGCCCGGGCCAGGCGCTCCTCGTCGGCGCTCCCGGCGTTGCGGTTGGCCACCACCAGCAGGTCCACGACAGGCACCCTCCCAGCCCGCGCGCCGCCCTGGTGCGCCCGGGCAGGATCGCCACCGTGACGAGCGACGTCGACGACGTGGTGGCCGGCCTGCGGCGGCGCGGGAGCCTCAAGTGGACCCGCCACCCGCAGGCGCTGGGCGCGTGGGTGGCCGAGTCCGACCTCGGGACGGCGCCGGCGGTGACCCGGGCCCTGCAGGAGGCGGTCGGCCGGGGCCTGTTCGGCTACCTGCCCGACTGGCTGGCCGACGACGTGGCCGAGGCCTGGTGCGGCTTCGCCCGCGACCGCTACGGCTGGGCCGTGCCGCCGGAGCGGGTACGGCCCCTGCCCGACGTGCTGGCCGGGCTGGCCGCGGCGATCACCCACCTGTCCCGGCCGGGCTCGCCGGTGGTGCTGCCGACGCCGGCCTACATGCCCTTCCTCGAGGTGCCGCCGGCGCTGGGCCGGGAGGTGATCGAGGTGCCTATGGCCCGCGACGGCGACCGGTACGTCTACGACCTCGACGCGCTCGGCGCCGCCTTCCGCGCCGGCGGGCACCTGCTGGTGCTGTGCAACCCGCACAACCCGATCGGCCGGGTGCTCGAGCCCGCCGAGATGCTCGCCGTGGCCGAGGTCGTCGACCGGCACGGCGGGCGCGTCTTCTCCGACGAGGTGCACGCGCCGCTGGTCTTCCCCGGCCACCGGCACGTGCCCTACGCCTCGCTCGGCGACGTCCCGGCCGCGCACGCGGTCACCGCCACCAGCGCGTCGAAGGCGTGGGACCTCGCCGGGCTCAAGTGCGCGCAGCTCGTGCTCTCCAACGACGCCGACGCGGCGACGTGGGCGCGGGTGGGCCACCCCGTCGAGCACGGCGCCTCGACGCTGGGCGCGGTGGCCAACGCCGCCGCCTACCGCGACGGCGTCGCCTGGCTCGACGACACCCTCGCCGTCCTCGACCGGCACCGCCGGCTGCTCGCCGACCTCGTCGCCGCGCACCTGCCCGGGATCCGGTACCGCCCGCCCGAGGGCACCTACCTGGCCTGGCTGGAGGGGTTCCCCGTCGACGCGCCCGGTGACCTGCTGCTCGCGGAGGCCGGCGTGGCGGTGGTCGACGGCGCCCGGTGCGGCGCCGCCGGCCGGGGCGCGGTGCGGATGGACCTGGCCACGCCCGAGCCGGTGCTGGCCGCGGTGGTCGAGCGGATGGCCGCCGCACTGGGCTGAGGTGCTCCCCGGTCAGGTCGCCTGTTCTCCCGAGGCGACCCGGTAGATCCGGTACTCCACCCGCTTCCCGGGCACCAGGCGCCCCTCCCCCACGAACACCGCCTGGTTCACCCAGGCGTAGCGCTCGTCACCGGTCTCGAGGCGCAGGGTGGTGACGAAGTACTGGTCGCCGAAGTCCGTCGCCGTGTCCCCGCCGCCCATGAGCGCCAGCACGGCCGGGGTCAGCTGCAGGAGCCCGCCGTACTGGAAGTAGACGTGGGCGCCGTCCACCGTCTGCATCGTGGTGCGCACGTCGAGCCGGCCGAACCCGTCGTTGCCGACCAACATCCAGTCCGCACCGCCACCGACGATCCTGCCCTTGAGGCGCTCGCCGGAGATCTCGCCGCCGGTGATCGTCCCCTCGAGGCGGTTGCCGTAGGGCCCGGGGCCGACCGGGTGGGGCTCGACGTCGGCGTGGTAGTCGAACTCGGGTACCAGGTGCGGCATGGCGTCCCTCCCCAGGACGGGGCGGGCCGGGAGCCCGCCCGGGACCGGGACGGTCCGCCGCGCGGGACGGGGCGTCAAGGGTCCCGTGCACGCCCGGGCGCTCCCGGGACGGCGCGTACGCGTGGTCCGCCTCCCGGTGACCGGCAGACCTGCCGGTCAGCAGGAGCGCAGGTCGGCCTCCACCGCCTCGGACGCCTTGCGGGCGGCGATGAGCACCGGGTCCCAGACCGGGGCGAACGGCGGCGCGTAGGAGAGGTCCAGCGACAGGACCTCGTCGACGGTCATCTCGTTCCAGATGCAGATGGCGAGGGCGTCGATCCGCTTGCCGGCGGCCTCCTTGCCGACGATCTGGGCGCCGAGCAGCCGGCCGGTGCGCCGCTCCGCGGTCATCTTGACCCGGATGGGCTTGGCGCCCGGGAAGTAGCCGGCCTTGGTGGTGGAGTCGACGGCGGCGGTCACGAACTCGTACCCGGCCTCGCGCGCCTCCTCCTCGGCCAGCCCGGTCCGCGCGGCCTCGATCGAGCAGGTGCGGGTGATCGCCGTCCCGATGACGCCCGGGAAGGTGGCGTAGCCGCCGCCGATGTTGATGCCGGCCACCCGGCCCTGCTTGTTCGCGTGCGTGCCCAGCGCGACGACGACCCGCTGCCCGGAGAGCCGGTGCACCGACTCCACGCAGTCGCCGGCCGCCCACACGCCCGGCGTCTGGGTGCGCATCTGCGCGTCGACGGCGATGCCGCCGGAGGTGCCCAGCGGGATGCCGGCCTCCTCCGCCAGCCGCACGTTGGGCCGCACGCCCAGGCCGAGGACGACGAGGTCGGCGGGCAGTTCCCGGCCGCTGCCGGTCACCACCGCGCGGGCCCGCCCGTCGGGGCCGACGTCGATCGCCGCGACGCCGTCGGAGAGCACCAGCTCCACACCCTCCTCCCGCACGGCGT
Organism: Geodermatophilus sp. SYSU D00700; assembly: GCF_054050255.1. NCBI lineage: Bacteria > Bacillati > Actinomycetota > Actinomycetes > Geodermatophilales > Geodermatophilaceae > Geodermatophilus > Geodermatophilus sp. SYSU D00700. Next base: position 92,769 of record NZ_JBJGZA010000001.1, read on the forward strand.
CGGCGATGTACCGGCCGACGTCGGGGTCGAAGGTGCCCACCGGCGTGGCCGACCGGTCGACGACGGTGACGTCGAGGCCGCGCTCCTTGCACGCCTCGGCGATCTCCAGGCCGATGTAGCCGCCGCCGACGACGACCACCCGCCGCACCCGGCCGCTGTCGAGCTCGGCCCGCAGCGCGACGCCGTCGTCGAGCACCTGGACGCCGTAGACGCCCTCGGCGTCGATGCCCTCGACCGGCGGGCGCATCGGCACGCTGCCGGTGGCGTACACCAGGTCGTCGTAGGGCTCGGTGCCCTCGGTGCCGGCGTCGAGGTCGCGCCAGTGCACGACGCCCTTGTCGGTGTCGATGCCGACGACCTCGGTGCGCATGCGGACGTCGAGACCGTTGGCGCGGTGCTGCTCGGGCGTGCGGGCGACCAGGTCGGCCTCGCGCTCCACCGCGCCGGAGATCCAGTACGGGATGCCGCAGGCGGAGTAGGAGGTCGCGCGGCCGCGCTCGAACAGGACGACGTCGAGGTCGGGACGCCGCTTCTTGGCCTGCGACGCCGCGCTGCCTCCGGCGGCGTCGCCACCGATGACGACCAGTCGGGTGCTCACCCCCGCAGGCTAGGACGGTGGGCGGCTACAGGCTCACCGCGACGGTGGCGGCGAGTTCCCGCGCGGCCTCGAGGTCGTCCGCGGTGGGCGGTCCGGTCAGCGACAGCGGCGCGGCCACCTGCTTCCACCGCAGCGCCCCGGTGACCGTGCCGATGGCCTTGAGCGCGCCGGCGGTGTCGTCTCCGCCGTGCACGTAGACCCCGTAGGGCAGGCCGACCGTGGCGTCGAGGCACGGGTAGTAGACGGTGTCGAAGAAGTGCTTGAGCGCCCCGCTCATGTAGCCGATGTTGGCCGGGGTGCCCAGCAGCACGCCGTCGGCGGCGAGCAGGTCGGCCGGCCCGGCCGAGAGCGCCGGGCGCACCTCGAGCTCGACCTCCTCGACCAGCGCCGCGCCCTCGCGCACCGCCTCCAGCACCGCCTGCAGGTTCGGCGAGGGGGTGTGGTGGACGACGAGCAACCGCGGCATGCCCGCCATCGTGCCCCCGGTGCGCGCCCCGCCCGGGCGTGCGGCAGGGTCGGGGCGTGTTCGAGGGACTCCACCACGTGCAGCTGGCCATGCCGCGCGGCGAGGAGGCGGCCGCCCGCGCCTTCTTCGCCGGCGTGCTCGGGATGACCGAGGTGGACAAGCCGCCGGTGCTCGCCGCCCGCGGCGGGGCGTGGTTCCGCTCCGGCGGGCTCGAGCTGCACCTCGGCGTCGAGGACGACTTCGGCCCGGCCCGCAAGGCCCACCCGGGGATCCTGGTCGCCGACCTCGACGAGGTGGTCCGGCGGCTGGCGTCGGCCGGGCAGGACGTCACCTGGGACGCCGACTTCCCGGGCTTCCGCCGGGTGTACGCGCACGACCCCTTCGGCAACCGGCTGGAGTTCCTGCAGCCGGAGTGAGGGCCGGCGCCGCGAGGTCGCCCCCGTGTCGACCTGCGGCGGTCTCAGCCCTCCGGAGACCGCACCAGGTCGACGTCCGGCGCCCGCCGGGCGGCCTCGGCGGCGCCCCGGTGGACTGACCGCAGGGCAGGATCGCAGGTCATGGCGACCAACCCCCGGATCGGCCCGGTCGAGCGGGCCACGAAGCGGACCTGGGACGAGTGGCTCCGCTTCATGGACGCGATCGGCGCGCCGCAGCTCGACCACCGGCAGATCGCGCTGCGGGTCTACGAGGAGCTCGGGGACACCGTCGAGCAGCGCGGCTGGTGGACCCAGTCGGTGACCGTCGCCTACGAGCAGCACATCGGCCGCCGGATCCCGGGGCAGCGGTCCGACGGCACGTTCCAGACCAGCGTCAGCCGGTCGACGCCGCTGGGCATGGCCGAGCTCATGGAGCGGTGGCGCGCCTTCGCCGACGGGGACGCGGCCGTGCAGGAGGTCGTCGCCGGCGCGGACGTGAGGGTCAGCGGCACCGACCGGCGCACCACGTGGCGGACGAGGGCCGCGGACGGTTCGTCGGTCGTGGTCACCAGCGAACCGAAGAAGGACGGGACGGCCTCGCTCGTGGCGACCCAGGTCGGGCTGCCGACCCTCGAGGCGAACGACGCGGCGCGCGAGCGGTGGACGGCGGTCCTCGAGCGGTTCCTGGCGGGGGTGCGGCCGGGCCGCTGAGCGGCGCGTCGAGCCGTCGTCACCGGTCGTCACGTCCGGAGCACGTCCCGGCGGCCCACGCCGTCGCGCGGCCCTCCCGGTGGCCGGGGAGCCGCACCGGTGACCCCGGACGTGGTCCGGCGCCGAGCGACGCGCCAGGCTCGTCAGCACTGCGGACGTCGGATCCGGGCAGCCGGAGGTGGGCCGTGCCCCGAGTGGCGATCGTGACCGGCGGGAGCTCGGGGATCGGGCGGGCCCTGAGCGCGGCCCTGGTGCGCCGGGGTGACGAGGTGGTCCTCACGGGGACCGACGGCGCGGCCGCGGCGAGGGTGGCGGAACAGCTCACCGCGAGCGGGCCGGGAGCGGCCTCGGCGGCCGCCGTGGACGTGCGGGACGCGGCGGCGGTCGACGCCCTGGTGACCGACACCGCGGCGCGGCACGGCGGGCTGGACCTGCTGGTCAACAACGCCGGCGTGGCCATCGCCGGTCCCGTCGAGGAGCTGTCCCTGGCCCACTGGGAGCGGGCCATCGACGTCAACCTGCGCGGTGTGGTGCACGGCGTGCAGGCCGCCTATCCGCTGATGGTGCGGCAGGGACACGGGCACATCGTCAACGTCGCGTCCGTCTCCGGGCTGCTGCCCAACCCGGGCTTCGCGCCCTACGCCACGACGAAGTGGGCGGTGGTCGGGCTCTCGCTGGCCCTCCGCGGCGAGGCCGCCTGCCGCGGGGTGCGGGTGAGCGTGGTCTGCCCCGGTGGGGTGGACACCCCGCTCCTCGACAAGGGCATGCCGCGCGACCTCCCGCGGGTGCCCACCGTCGAGGCGGTCGACCCCCGGACGGTGATCACCAAGCTGAACGGAGGCCGCCTGTACGACGCGGACGCCCTGGCCGTCCACGTCCTGCGCGGGGTCGACCGCGACCGGGCGATCATCGTCGCGCCCCGGTACGCCCGGGTCGCGTGGCGCCTGATGCGCCTCTCCCCGTCGTCGTTCATCCGGCTCGGGCAGCTGCTGGTCACCCGTGACGCGGACCTCCGGGCGGCCATCTGCGGGGCGGTGCCCACGTCCACGACCGAGCCGGCGCGGAGTGCCCCGACAGCCGGCTGACGCCGACGGCGTCAGGAGGACCGTGCCGTCCTGCCGGGCCGCCCGCGAACGGCCCGGCAGGCCGGCCGGCTCAGGAGCGCTGACGGTCCGACGAGCGGTACCTGCCGAGCTGCGACTCGGAGTACTCGCCGGCCTCGTCGTCGAAGACCATCGGCCCGATCCGGCTGCCGGGGGCCACGACGGCCTCCCGGCCGGTGAAGTCGTACCGGTACGTCCAGGTCCCGAACTCGTCGACGATCGTGCCGCTCCGACGCTCGCTGTAGGTGTCCCCCACGCCGGTCCACGTGATCGACACCGGCGGTGCCGAGGTCGGGGTCTCCCCGTGCCCGCTGCCCACCGCGAGCGTCCCGGTGAGGGTCGCCGTCGTGTACTTCCGGTCCATGGTGAAGGTCACCTGGCCGCCCTCGACGAAGCGGACGCCGAGGAGCCGGCAGGGGCCGTCCTCGGGCGCCGGCTCGCCGTGCCCGCCGCCGGGCAGGTAGGGGGTCACACCGTCGTCGCACTCGACGTCGGACACGGAGCCGAACACCGACGCCCGGCCGTTGCCCAGGTCGTCGACGAACAGGTCGCCGAAGTGGGCGTTGCCCGGGGCGCCGGCGGCCGGCGGGAGCTCCCCCACCTCGAGCCACGTGACCCAGGCCGTGGTGCCCGAGGTCTTGGAGAAGAACAGGTCACCGGCCAGCGCGGGCGACGGAGTGACGACGACGGCGAGGGCCGCTGCGGAGACGGCGACCGTCCCCAGACGGCGCAGGGTGGAGGCGGACACGCAGACCTTCTCTCGGTAGCGCACGGCCGGGCCGTGCGGGGAGGGCGGGACGCCCGGCGGGCGCCCCGGATCGGGACGAGGGGGAGTCAGCGGCGGGTGCGGATCCGCCGGAGGACCAGGGCGCCGACCTGCTGCCCCTGGGCGAGGCCCGCCTCGATGGCGTGCGGGAGGTGGATGCCGCCGTAGAGCCGGGAGTCCGCGGCCTCGCGGGCGGCGTCGCCGAAGGACGCGAAGGTGCGCGGGGCGTGCCCACGGACGTCGTGCGACCGGTCCGTGAAGGGGAAGGTGCCCAGCCGGTCGGTGAGCACGGCGGCCGCCGCCGGGGACGCGACGCTGTGCCCCGACGTGTGCTCCGGGAACTGCGGGCTGTTGACGTACGTGCTCCAGCCCGGGTCGATGTACCGGTTCACGTAGGTGACCGGCCGGAGCAGCTGGTACCGGTACTTCCACGTCCAGCAGTTGAGGAACGCCTCGTGCAGCGCGATGCCGGTCATCGCGAGCGTGTCCAGGGCGACGTCGAGCCGCGCGCCGCGCAGCGCGAGGGCCTGCGTGGCGATGAGCATCCAGTGGCCGGAGGGCAGACCGGTCGGCGTGCCGTGGGGCGGGGTGAACGAGCCGGGGTTGTCGGTCCAGAACCGGGCGATGGCCCGGTGCTCGTCGGTGTTCGCGGCCGACTGACGGTGCACCGTCGTCGCCTGGGCGTGGAACACCGATCCCGGCTCGGTCGAGAAGGGCAGGGGCGGCTCGGGCTCGACCTCGTCGGCGCTGGTGAGGACCATCGGGCGGACCTCGGACCAGTACGGCTCGACCGCCGGACGGAAGTTGGGCGGCGTCGAGACCCAGTGCCAGGGCTCGGTGGCGGGCGGCGTGTAGAGCCGGCCGAGGATCCCGGCGTGGCCGTCGGCCGCGATCCACGGCGCCAGGTCCCCCGCGACCGCCCGCCCGTGCGCCGTGGACGCGTCGAGCGCCCGCTCGGACACCCCGGCGGCGCGCCGCCGGGCCAGTGCGTCCGCCTCGGCCGCGTCCAGCCGCTCCCGGGTTCCGGCGCCGGCGCCGGCGAAGGGCAGCACCTGACGGAGCACGGCCGCGGCCGACGTCACCACGGCGGCCGGCCAGTCGACCGGCGCGGCCAGGGGGCGGGGTGCGGGGACCGGCAGGTCCCGCAGCAGACCACCCAGGGACCGGTGGGCGGGCATCCCCCGGACCCCGGCCTCGTACATGGCGATCGCCGTGTGCGCGTAGGTGCGGGCAGCGGCCGGCGGGCTGAGGTTCTCGGCGAGCACCAGGTCGTAGGTGGTCTGCAGCCAGCTCAGCGCCTCGTCGGCCGCGTGCCCGGCGACCGTCGCGCCACCAGGACCGGGGACCCCGGCGGGCGCCGCGGCGGCGGTCCGCGGGAGCGCGACCGCGGCCGCTCCGGTGCCGAGCGCCGCGAGGAGCACCTGTCGTCGGGACACCTGACCGGGCATGGCGCTCCTCCGCGGAGGCGAGCTCTCCCGGCTCCTCCGGGATACTCCTCCGTGATCGGATCGTGACGGAGAGCACATGTGTTGGGGAACGGCGGCGTCCCGATGTTATCGATCCGTGACCTCGTGACCACGGATGGTCATGACGGTCGGCGACTCAGGCGACGCCGAACAGCAGCGCGCCGGCGGCGAACAGCGGCAGCGACACGAAGAGGAAGACCCCCACCCCGGTCAGCACCCCGCCCTCGGAGCCGTGGTCGTCGAGGGTGGGCCCGTGGCCGTGCTCGTAACCGTGGGCCCGGGTGAACACCGCACCGCTGGACAGGCCGAGGGCGCCGGCGGCGACCATCAGCGTGACGGCCAGCGTCCGCAGGAACCCGCTCCCCTGGAGCGCCGACCACAGCCCCGCGACCGCCAGCGCCATCCCGGTGGTGGCCAGCAGCGCCACCAGTGCCTGCCTGAGTCCCCGGACGACGACGTCCATCCGCGAACGGTAGTGCGCCCGTGCCGCCCGCGGCGGCGTCGCCGTCGCGCCGCCCGTGGACCCTGCGAGCGCTTGTGGAGCGAGCGCTCTACTATGCTGCCGGGGTGCCCCGGCCCCGCGTCCACGCGCCCGAGGCGGTGCTCGACGCCGCCGAGGAGCTGCTCGTGGCGGAGGGCCGCGCGCAGCTCACCGTCCGCGGTCTGGCCGCCCGGTCGGGAGCGTCGAACGGCAGCATCTACCACGCCTTCGGCTCGCTCGAGACGGTCGTCGCCGCGGCCTGGCTGCGCCGCGCGCAGCAGTTCCTCGAGCTGCAGCGGACGGCGGTGGCCGAGGCCGGCGGCGACGGCCGGCGGGCGGTGCAGGCCGCCGCCGACGCCCCGGCCCGCCTCGCCGGGCTGGACCTGCGGGCGGCACAGGTGCTGTTCCGCCTGCAGCGCGACGACCTGCTCACCGACGCGGTCGCGCCGGAGGTCGCCGACGCCCTGCGCTCGCTCGACGCCGCGCTGCTCGACACCCTGCGCCTGCTGGCCCGCGGCGTGTGGGACCGCGACGACGGCGCCGCGGTCGGCGTCGTCACCACCTGCGTCGTGCGGCTGCCGACCGCCCTGCTGCTCCCCGAGATCCGCGCCGGCCGGGTGCGCCCGCACACCCGCGCACAGCTCGCCGCCGCCGTCGCCGCCGTCGTCGACTGCGGCCCGCCCGCCTGACCCCGACCCGAGGAGCCCCCGGTGCCCACGCTCGACCGCCACGACGACGTCTTCGTGCTCGACCTCGGCGACGACGAGAACCGCTTCTCGCCCGGCTGGCTCGACGAGCTCGACGCGGTCCTCGACGAGGTCGAGGGCGCCGAGGGGCCCCGCGCGCTGGTCACCGCCGCCACGGGCAAGTTCTTCTCCAACGGCCTCGACCTCGCCTGGCTGGCCGAGCACGCCGACCAGCGCGACGCCTACGTGGCCAGGGTGCAGCGGCTGTTCGCCCGGGTGCTGGTCCTGCCGGTGTTCGGCGTCGCGGCGATCCAGGGCCACGCCTTCGCCGCCGGGGCGATGCTGTCCCTGGCGCACGACCAGCGGGTCATGCGGGCCGACCGCGGCTTCTGGTGCCTGCCGGAGATCGACATCGACCTCCCGTTCAGCCCCGGCATGTCGGCGCTGGTCCCGGCCCGGCTGACCCCGCAGACGGCGCACGTGGCGATGACCACCGGCCGCCGCTACGGCGGCACCGACGCCCTCGCCGCGGCGATCGTCGACGGCGCCGTCGCCGAGGACGCCGTCCGCTCCTCCGCCGTGGAGCTCGCCGCCGCGCACGCCGGGAAGGCCGGTCCCGTCCTCGGCACGATCAAGTCCCGCCTGTACGCGCCGGTCCTCGCGGCGCTGCGGCAGCCGCCGGCGGGCTGACCGCCCGTCCGGCGGTGCGGTCGAGGGCCCCCACCGATCGGGCGGGTCGACAGGGACCGAGCTCGCCGCGGACCCGCCACCACGGCGTCCGGGACCGGCAGCTGTCCCCGGACGCCGCGATGGCGGCGCGGCACCGGGGCTCAGTCGAAGACGACGACCCCGCGGATGTTCTTGCCGGCCTTCATGTCGTCGTAGCCCTCGGCGACCTGGTCCAGCGTGTAGGTCCGCGTGACGAGCTCGTCGAGCTTGAGGGTGCCCGCCACGTACTGGGACAGCAGGTTGGGGATGTCCCACCGCGGGTTGCACCCGCCGAAGAGGGCGCCCTGCATCCGCTTCTGGAACACCGTGAACATCGTGGGGCTGATCGGGATGCCCGAGTTGCGCATGCTCCCGGTGCCGGTGAGGACGACCGTGCCGGCCTTCCGGATGGACATCGCGGCCTCGGCGATGTGGTCGCCGGTGGTCACGCCGACCGCCACGACCGTGGCGTCGGCCCCCTGGCCGTTGGTCAGGGACCGGGCGAGCTCGGTGGCCTCGGCCATGGTCGCGGCCGTGTGGGTCGCGCCCAGCTGCTTGGCGGTCTCGAGCTTGAACTCGACCGGGTCGACGGCGATCACCGCGCGGGCACCGATGGCCCGGGCGGCCTGCACGCTGTTGATCCCGACCCCGCCGACACCCATGACGATGACCACGTCGCCATTGCGGGCGTCGGACATGTTGGTGACCGACCCCCACCCGGTGGGGACGCCGCAGGCGACGAGCGCGGCCTTGTCCAGGGGCAGGTCGGGGTCGATCTTCACCACCGACCGGGCGTCGACGACGGTGTGCTCGCTCAGCGCGGCGAGGCCGTATGCCTGGGCCACCGGCCTGCCCTGGTAGGACATCCGGAAGCTGCTGGGGTCCTCGATCCGCGCGCCGGAGAACAGCCGCCCGCCGAGGTCGCAGAGGTTCTGGTGGCCGGTGGAGCACATCCGGCACTGCCCGCAGACCGCGATGAAGGTGAGCACCACGTGGTCACCCTCGGCCCAGCCGCGGGTGTTGGGGCCGACGCCGACGACGACGCCGGCGCCCTCGTGACCGCCGGCGAGGGGCAGCCGCATGGGCGGGGCGCTCCCGGGCGGGACGTCGTGGTCGTCGGTGTGGCACAGCCCGACGGCGGCCATCCTGATCAGCAGCTCGCCCTCGCGGGGTTCGTCGAGGTCGACCTCACCGACCTCGTACCGGCCGGGCTGCGTGTGGAGTAGGGCACTGCGTGTCTTCACGGCTGCTCCTTGCTGGGCATCCGGGGGATCGGGAGGGCCACACTGAGGAACCGGAGAGTATCGACGGACACCCGGACAGGGGAGTGGTCAGCCGCGCACAGCAGCGAGCATCTCGGCGCGGGCGGTGGCCAGCGAGGGACCGTACCAGGTCAGCGCCCGCCCGGACACCAGCACCGACCGCACGCCGGGGAACGCCTCGGGGCCGTCGTCGACGGTGAACAGGTAGGGCTCGTCGGGCAGCAGGACGACGTCGGGTCGGGCGGCCAGGACGTCGGCGACGTCCACGTGCGGGTAGCGGTCCTCCCCAGCGCCGAAGACGTTGACCAGCCCGAGCCGCGCCAGCACGTCCCCGGTGAAGGTGCGCGGGCCGACGACCATCCACGGGTCCCGCCAGACCGGGACGGCGCACCGCAGCGGCGGCTCGGGCACTGGACGGGACCACTTCCGGGCCGCCTCCACCAGCCAGGCGGGCTCGGGGACCCCGAGCGCCTCGGCGAACAGCCGGCGCATCGACGCCAGCGCCTCGTCCACCGACTCGATCACCGTCACCCACACCGGGATCCCGGCCGCCCGCAGCCGGTCGACGTCGAGCCGCCGGTTCTCCTCCCGGTTGCAGACGACCAGGTCGGGTGCCAACGCGGCGATCGCCGCCCGGTCCGGGTTCTTGGTACCCCGGACGCGGGCGACGTCCAGCCCGGCCGGGTGGGTGCACCAGTCGGTGGCGCCGACCAGCCGGTCGGGCACGGTCACCGCGAGCGCCTCGGTCAGCGAGGGCACCAGCGACACCACCCGCCGGGCGGTCCCGGTCAGCGGGACCGGCTCCCCCAGGTCGTCGCTGAGCACTAGACGTTGCGCCGGTACTGCCCGCCCACCTCGAAGAAGGCATCGCTGATCTGGCCGAGCGAGCACACCCGGACGGCGTCCATCAGCGCGGCGAACACGTTGCCGCCCGAGGTGGCCGCCTCCTGCAGCGCGGCCAGCGCGGCGGGTGCCTCGTCGGCGTGCCGGGCCTGGAAGTCGGCCAGCCGGCGCAGCTGCGACCGCTTCTCCTCCTCGGTGGCCCGGGCCAGCTCCAGCGGCTTCGGCGGGGCCTCGTCGCGGTTGGGGTCGAGGAAGGTGTTGACGCCGACGATCGGCAGCGACCCGTCGTGCTTGCGGTGCTCGTAGAGCATCGACTCGTCCTGGATGCGGCCGCGCTGGTAGCCGGTCTCCATCGCGCCCAGCACGCCGCCGCGCTCGGCGATCCGGTCGAACTCGGCCAGCACCGCCTCCTCGACCAGGTCGGTGAGCTCCTCGACGACCGCCGAGCCCTGCAGCGGGTTCTCGTTGCCGGCGAGGCCCCACTCCCTGTCGATGATCATCTGGATCGCCAGCGCCCGGCGCACCGAGTGCTCCGACGGCGTCGTCACGGCCTCGTCGTAGGCGTTGGTGTGCAGGCTGTTGGCGTTGTCGTAGATCGCGCACAGCGCCTGCAGGGTGGTGCGGATGTCGTTGAAGTCCATCTCCTGCGCGTGCAGCGACCGGCCCGACGTCTGCACGTGGTACTTCAGCTGCTGCGAGCGGGCGTTGGCGCCGTAGCGGTCGCGCATGGCCACGGCCCAGATCCGCCGCGCCACCCGGCCGATCACCGTGTACTCGGCGTCCATGCCGTTGGAGAAGAAGAAGCTCAGGTTCGGCGCGAAGTCGTCGATCGACATCCCGCGGGCCAGGTAGGCCTCGACGTAGGTGAACCCGTTGGCCAGCGTGAACGCCAGCTGGCTGATGGGGTTCGCCCCGGCCTCGGCGATGTGGTAGCCCGAGATCGACACCGAGTAGAAGTTGCGCACCTGGTGGGCGATGAACCACTCCTGGATGTCGGCCATGCAGCGCAGCGCGAACTCGGTCGAGAAGATGCAGGTGTTCTGGCCCTGGTCCTCCTTGAGGATGTCGGCCTGCACCGTGCCGCGGACGGTCGACAGCACCCAGGCGCGGATCTCCTCGGCCTCGGCGGCGTCGGGCTCGCGGCCCTCCTCCTCGCGGAAGGCGTCCAGCCGCTGCTCGATCGCGGTGTTGAGGAACATCGCCAGCACCGCCGGCGCCGGGCCGTTGATCGTCATCGACACCGACGTCGTCGGGGCGCACAGGTCGAACCCGCCGTAGAGCACCCGCATGTCGTCGAGCGTGGCGATCGAGACCCCCGACGTGCCGACCTTGCCGTAGACGTCGGGCCGCGGGTCGGGGTCGCGGCCGTAGAGGGTGACCGAGTCGAACGCCGTGGACAGCCGGGTGGCCTCGTTGCCGGCCGACAGCACCCGGAACCGCCGGTTGGTGCGGAACGCGTCGCCCTCGCCGGCGAACATCCGCGCCGGGGCCTCCCCCGACCGCTTGAACGGGAAGACGCCGGCCGTGTACGGGAAGGCACCGGGCAGGTTCTCCCGCCGCAGGAAGCGCAGCAGGTCACCGTGGTCGGTGGTGCGCGGCAGCGCCACCCGCGGCACCTTCGTCCCGCTCAGCGTCTCGCGGGTCAGCGGCGTGCGGATCTCCTTGCCGCGCACCGTGTAGACGTACTCGTCGCCGGAGTACTGCTCGACCCGCGCCGGCCACTCCTCCAGCAGCGTGCGCACCTCGGGCAGCAGGTCCCGGTCGGCGGCGGCCGCCGCCTCGCGCGCGGCCTCGGCGGCGTCCCCCTCCAGCACCTCCGCGGCGGTGGTCAGGTGCTGCCGGCGCCGCACGAGCGCGGCCTGCTCCTCGGTGACCCGGTGGTGCGCGCGGACGGCGTCGGCGACCTCGGCCAGGTACCGCGCCCGCGACGACGGGACGACGCTGGACAGCCCGGTCGAGGCCCGCACGTCGACCCGCGGCAGCACGCCGGCGCCCGCGGGCAGCCCCTTCTCCACGAGCAGCCCGAGCAGGTGCTGGTAGAGGGCGGTGACGCCGTCGTCGTCGAACCGGGCGGCGCTGGTGCCGAACACCGGCATCTGCTCCCACGGGGTGCCGAACGCCTCGCGGTTGCGCACCATCTGCCGGGCGACGTCGCGGCGGGCGTCCTCGGCACCGCGCCGCTCGTACTTGTTGATCGCCACGACGTCGGCGAGGTCGAGCATGTCGATCTTCTCGAGCTGGGACGCGGCGCCGAACTCCGGCGTCATGACGTAGAGCGAGACGTCGCTGAACGGCACGATCGCCGCGTCGCCCTGCCCGATGCCCGGCGTCTCCACGACCACCAGGTCGAACGCGGCGGCCCGGACCGCGGCGACGACGTCGTCGAGGTGCTCGGGGACCTGCGCGCCGGCGGTGCGGGTGGCCATCGAGCGGAAGAAGGTGTGCGAGCCCTCGCCGGACTCCAGCGCGTTCATCCGGATCCGGTCGCCGAGCAGCGCTCCCCCGCCGCGGCGGCGGGTGGGGTCGATCGCGATGACCGCGACCCGCAGCTTGTCCTCCTGGTCGCGGCGCAGCCGGCGCAGCAGCTCGTCGGTGAGCGAGGACTTGCCCGACCCGCCGGTGCCGGTGATGCCCAGGACCGGCACGGTGCGGCCCGCGGCGGCCTCGCGGACGCGGGCGGCGAGGTCGGCGTCGGCGCCGGCCTCCAGCACGCTGATCGTCCGGGCCAGTGCGCGGGGGTCGCCGGTGAGCAGCGCGTCGACGTCGGGCCGCTGCGCGGTCAGGTCGACGTCGCAGGCGCGGATCAGCTCGTTGACCATCCCGGGCAGGCCCAGCCGGGCGCCGTCCTCGGGGCTGAACACCCGCACGCCGCGCTCGGCGAGCAGCGCGATCTCCTCGGGCACGATCACGCCCCCGCCGCCGCCGAACACCTGCACGTGCCCCGCGCCGACCTCGGCCAGCCGCTCCCTGAGGTAGGTGAAGTACTCGACGTGCCCGCCCTGGTAGCTGGAGATGGCGACGCCCTGCACGTCCTCCTCGACGGCGGCCCGCACCACCTCGTCGACCCCGCGGTCGTGGCCGAGGTGCACCACCTCGGCGCCCTGGCTCTGCAGCAGCCGGCGCATGACGTTGATCGCCGCGTCGTGGCCGTCGAAGAGGCTGGCCGCCGTGACGAACCGGACGGGGTGGACGGGCACGTGCAGCTCCGCGGACGCCATGCCCGAACGGTAGGCGCGATTTAGTAGGACGTCCAACTACTCGTCGGTAGCCCGCCGCGCGTCGCCGGGGACGCGCCGCGCGGGAACCCCTCGCCAGCACCCGGGCGTGGTGTCAGAGTGCCCGCCGTCCCCGAACCGAACGGAGCACTCCCCCCATGGCCTTCCGCAACCTGATGGCGAAGCTCGGCGCCGGCAACGCCACCGTCGACGCCGTCCTCGACACCCCGGTCACCACCCCCGGCGGCACCGTCACCGGCACCGTGCACCTCACCGGCGGCCAGATCGCCCAGGAGATCAACGAGCTCCGGGTGTCGCTGCAGGCCACCGTGGAGGTGGAGAGCGGCGACAACGAGTGGCGGGAGAACGTCACCTTCGGCACGGCGGTGATCGCCGGCGCCGGCCGGATCGAGGCGGGCGCCAGGGCCGCGATCCCGTTCAGCTTCCCGGTGCCCTGGCAGTGCCCGTTCACCACGCTCGACGGCTGGACGCTGCGCGGGGTGAAGATCGGCCTGCGCACCAAGGTCGACGTCCCCGGCGGGGTCGACCCCGGTGACCTCGACGCGGTCACCGTCGAGCCGCTGCCGGTCCAGCGCACCGTGATCCAGGCCCTCGCCGGTCTCGGCTTCACCTTCCGCGGCGCCGACGTCGAGAAGGGCCGCCTCGCCGGCAGCGACCTGCCCTTCTACCAGGAGGTCGAGTTCGCCCCGCCGTCGTCGCTGCGCGGCCGGGTCAACGAGCTCGAGGTGACCTTCCTGGCCTCGCCGCACGGCGTCGAGGTCGTCCTCGAGGTCGACCGCCGCGGCGGGCTGCTCACCGAGGGCCGCGACGTCGGCGGCCGGCTGCACTTCGGCCACCACGACACCGACGTCTCCGCGGTGGCCGCGCAGCTCGACGCCGCGGTGCGCCAGCTCGGCGGCCGGCGCGGCTGGTTCTGACGCTCGACCGCGGGACGGCGGCCGCGCGGCTGCAGGGGTTCCCCCGCCGCGCGGCCGGCCGTCCCGAGCTGCGCCAGGCCGCGGTCGCCGTCTGCGTCACCGGGCCGCCGGAGCGGCCGGCGCTGCTGCTGACCCGCCGCGCGGCCGGCCTGCGCGCGCACGCCGGGCAGTGGGCGCTGCCCGGCGGCCGGCTCGACGGCGGCGAGACCCCCGTCGAGGGCGCGCTGCGCGAGCTGGCCGAGGAGGTCGGCCTGCACCGCGGCCCGGGTGACGTTCTGGGCCTGCTCGACGACTACGTGACCCGCTCGGGTTACGTGATGACGCCGGTGGTCGTCTGGGCCGGCGAGGTGGGCGAGCTGTCCCCCGCCGAGGCCGAGGTCGCCGCGGTGCACCAGGTGCCGCTGGCCGACCTCGACGTCGACCCGGTGCTGGTGGCCATCCCCGAGTCCGACGCGCCGGTGATCCGGCTGCCGCTGCTGGGCGGGTGGCTGCACGCCCCCACCGCCGCGGTGGTGCACCAGTTCTGCCAGGTCGCCTGCCGGGGCCGGCACACCCGCGTCGCCCACCTGGAGGCCCCGCCGTTCGCCTGGCGGTGAGCCGATGGGGCGGGCACTTCCGCGGAAGTGCCCGGGAGGGACCTCAGCGGCGGTGCCAGCGGGCGGCGCCGTAGGAGGACAGCCCCAGCACGAGCCCCGACAGGACGGCGCTGCGCGGGCGCACGTCGCCGGTGGCCCGCGAGGTCCACACCACCGCGGCGTCCAGGGCGGTCAGCAGCAACGCGACCTCTGTGGTCCGCCGCGCCTGCGGAGCCGGGGTCGCGAGCAGCGCGGCGCCCATCGCGATGTTGCGGGCCGCGCCCAGCCGCACCAGCAGGGGCAGCGCGACGTCCCCGCGGGCGGCGTCGGGCCGTACGCCGAGGGTGCCGGCGATCCACCGTGGCGCGAACAGCGCCGCCGTCCCGACCCAGATCGACAGCGACCCGACCGTCGTGCGGGTGACGTCCCAGTCCCGACCGCTCACGCCGGGCCCTTGCCCGCGAACCGCCTGGCCGAACCGGCGACGAGCACCAGCACGAGGGCGAGGAAGGGCAGCGTGGCCCAGCTGGCCACGACGTCGCTGACCGTCGCCACGGTGAACGCCGCCGCCGACGGCGCGTCGAGCGGGCCGAGCACGCCGTCGGCCCCCAGTGCCGCCACCGACGCCGGCACGGTGAGCAGCGCCGAGACCGCGCCGCCGAGGACGACGCCCGCGAGCACCGTGGCCGGCGAGCTGCGCACCGCCCGCACCGCCGTCGCCGTCCCCCGGCCCAGCGCCCCGCGCGGGCGCACCCGGCCGTCGGCGGGCAGCCCGGTCAGCGCGCCGGTCAGCCACAGCTGGGCGAGCAGCCCGGTGCCGAAGCCGACGACGTCGACCAGCAGCGCGTGCCCGGCGCTCGGGTCGCGGTACACCAGCAACTGGCGGAGCACGTCGGGCACGGTGTTGACCAGCGTGACCGCCAGGGACAGCGCGTAGACCGGGCCCGCGTGCCGGCGCAGCAGCGCCAGGGCCTCCCGGACAGTGCCGCCGACGCTCACGCCTTCGTCGCGACGGCCTGGATCCAGCGGTCGCCGGCCGCACGCCGCAACCGGGCGGGCGGCACCTCGAGACCACGCGCCCGCAGCTCCGCCAGGAGCTGGTCGGTGGAGAACCGGTCGGCCGGGTGCCGGGAGACCGCGCGCAGCGCGGGCGCGTCGACGAAGCGGGCGGTCATCTCGGTGAGCGCCAGCTGCCCGCCGGGGCGCAGCACCCGAGCGGCCTCGGCCACGGCGGCCCGCCAGTCGGGGATGTGGTGCAGCGCGTGGAAGTCGACGACGAGGTCGACGCTCGCGTCGTCGACCGGCAGTGCGGTGGCGTCGCCCAGCCGGAAGGTCACCCGGTCGGCGAGGTCGGCGCAGCGCAGCCGGGCGCGGCCGACGCTGGCCGGGTACAGGTCGAACGCCGTCACCTCGGTCGCGCCGAGCCGCTCGACGGCGACCCGGGCGCCCAGGCCGCGGCGGCCGGTGCCGATCTCCACCGCGCGGGCGCCGCGCGCGCCGAGCCGGCGCAGGACCGCGCCCTCCACCCGGTACCCGATCTCGTACCGGAGGCGGGAGTCGACCCACAGCCGGTTCGCGTTCACGTAGGTCGGCGGCACGGCGCGGCTGCCGCGCTGGTCGGGGAGCATGCCGCGCGGCTACCCCGTCCGCCTCGCGGTCACCCCACCAGCGCGCGGTAGACGTCCCGCGCGTGGTCGAAGACGAGGAAGTGCCCCTCCCCGGCGTACCAGTGGGCCGAGCAGCGGGGCAGCATCGCCGCCAGCACCCGGCCCAGCCCGACGGGGACCTGCCAGTCCTGGGTGCCGTGCCAGACGTGCACCTGCTGGCGCACCTCGCCGACCGGGAAGCCCCACGGCCGGAACAGCAGGGCGCGGTCCTCCGCCAGCGACCCGGCGCCCTGGCGCAGCCCCTCGGTGAACGTCGCGGCCAGGACCCGGCGGACGGCCGGCCGGCCGATCACCCGGCGGTCGGCCGGGTTGAGCCGCAGCTGCAGGTACCGCGGCAGCAACGCCGGCCGCACGGTCAGCGGCGCGAACACCGGCCGCAGCAACGCCGACGTCGCCGGGGACGGCCGGTGGACGGCGGCGCGCACCGTCGGCGGCAGCCAGCCCGGCCAGGGCCAGGGCACGTCCGGGGGCGGCGCGCCGCCGAGGACGCCCACCGCGGACACCCGGTCGGGCAGCGCGTGCGCACAGGCCAGCGCGTAGGCCGCGCCGCCGGACAGGCTCAGCGTCGCGAACCGGTCGATGCCCAGGGCGTCGGCCAGCTGGACGACGTCGCCGGGCCAGTCGGTGACCCGCCGGCCCGGCTGCGGGTCGGAGCGGCCGAAGCCGGGCCGGTCGGGGACGACCAGCCGCACGCCCCAGCGGCGGTAGGCGCCGGGGTCGTCGACGTGCCGCTCGAGGCGCGAGCTCGGGGAGCCGTGGCAGCCGAGCACCGGTCGGCCCTCGGGGTCGCCCCACTCGGCGTAGGCCATGGTGCGCCCGTCGCGCAGCTGCAGGCGGCCCTCGCGGGGCCCGTCGGCGGGGTCGCTGGGGGTGTGCACGTCCCCGGGCTACCCGGCTGCCCGGCGGGTCAGGCACCCCGGCCGGGGCGGGCGTGCGGCAGCCTGGCCCTCGATGGACCCCGACAGCGCCCTCCGCCGGCTCGACGTCGACGAACCCGCCCACCTGCGCGACCCGCGCGACGCCACCGCCGTCGTGCACCGCTACGCGGCCGAGGGGCCGGTGGCCGCGCTGGTGCAGCGGTTCTGGATCCCGGTGTGGTCGGTGCCGCCCGGGCGCGCGTCGGTGCAGCGGGTGCTGCAGCACCCGGCCTG
Organism: Geodermatophilus sp. SYSU D00700; assembly: GCF_054050255.1. NCBI lineage: Bacteria > Bacillati > Actinomycetota > Actinomycetes > Geodermatophilales > Geodermatophilaceae > Geodermatophilus > Geodermatophilus sp. SYSU D00700. The sequence goes on from NZ_JBJGZA010000001.1 coordinate 109,821, forward strand.
CCTGCTGGTCGTCTCCGCGGACTCCGCCCGGTTCCACGGCGTGGTCACCGGCCTGTCGACGACGACGCTCACCGGGGAGGGCTGGGCGGCCGGCGTGATGCTCACCCCGGGCGCGGGGGCGCTGGTGGCCGGCGGGCCGGTGGCCCCCTACACCGACCGGCACGTCGACCTCGCCGAGGTGCTCGGTGACGACGGCGACCGCCTGGCGGCCCGGGTGCGGCAGGAGATGGCCGCCGACCCCTCCTCCCCCGCCGCGCACGCCGCCGTGACCGCCGCCTACGGCGAGGTGCTGTCCCGGTTCCTGCCGCTGGACGAGGAGGGGCGGCTGGTCGACCGGGTGGTGGGGCTGGTGGAGTCGCGCCCCGACACCACCCGGGTGGACCGGCTGTGCGCCGAGACCGGGCTGTCGGAGCGGGCGCTGCAGCGGCTGGTGCACCGCCGGCTGGGGCTCACCCCCCGGTGGCTGGTGCAGCGGCGCCGGCTGCAGGAGGCGGCCGGCCGGCTGCGGGAGCGGACGGTGACCCTCGCCGAGGTCGCCGCCGAGCTCGGCTACGCCGACCAGCCGCACCTGACCCGCGACTTCGCCCGGGTCACCGGCATGACGCCGGGCGTGTTCGCCGCCCGCTACCGCGACTCCCCCGGCGACGGCGCTGCGCCGTCCCGGGCGCCGGGTCCGGGTTGCTGACCCGGTTCGTTCCGGCCCCGGTATCCTGCTGACGCGCGTCACACAGCCGGCGTGCCGGAGGGGTCTCCCCTCACCGACACGGGTCCCTGGAACAACCGGGGCCCCGTTCCTGCAGCCGGCACGCGACCGCCGGCCACCCCGGCCTCCGGAGTTCCACTCGTGACCCGCCCCGACGACCGCTTCGCGGCCGCGCTCCTCGACCTCGGCCTGGTGCCCCTCGACCGGCCGCTGCCGGTGCTGCTCGACCAGGCCGCCGGCCTCGCCGCCGAGGTGCTCGGCGGGCAGCCGGCGTTCTCGGTTACGGTCGTCGGCCCCGAGGGTGGCACCACGGTCGGGACCAGCTCCCAGGTGGCGGCCTCCCTGGACGAGGAGCAGTACCGCGCGGGCGAGGGCCCCTGTCTGGAGGCCGCGACCACCGGGGAGCCGCGGGTCGTCGCCGACACCGAGGGCGACCGGCGCTGGCCCGGGCTGACCGCGGCCGCCGCCGCGGCCGGACTGCGGAGCGTGGTGTCGATGCCCTTCCCGGCTCCCCGGCCCGTACCGGCGGGCCTCAACCTCTACCTCCAGTCGAGCCTCGCCGCCGACGACGGCCTCCGCGAGCGCGCCGAGCGGTTCGCCCGGCACGCCGCGGTCCCCGTGGCCAACACCCACCTGCACGCCCGCACCGTGCAGCAGGTGCACCACCTGCAGACGGCGCTGGCGTCGCGGGCCGTCATCGACCAGGCCAAGGGCATCCTCGTGGAGCGCTTCCGGTTCACCCCGGCCCAGGCCTTCGACGCGCTGGCCCGCGTCTCCAACAAGACCAACACCAAGCTCCGCGACGTCGCGGCCCGCCTGGTGGACACCGGGGAGTTCCCGCCGCGCTGAGCCGGGCGGAACCTGGGACGCCATGACCACCGGACCCGGCTGGCCGGACGACGCCGCCGCGCTCGAGGTCCTGCAGGAGCGGCTGGCCGCGCTCCGCCCGCCGCCGTGGCGACCGGCCGGGGAACCGCTGGTCGCCGCGGTCGCGGCCGTCGGTGGCGGCGCCGGGCTGGTGGCCGCCGCCGTCCTCGCCCGCGGGCCGCAGGTCCTCGCCGGGACGACGGTGACCGGCCCGGCGCCGGGTCCGTACGAACCGGCGCTGCTCGCGCTGCGGGAGGGCCCGCTGCTGGCCGCCGCCGTGACCGCGCTCGGGCCTCGTCCCGACGTCCTGCTGGTGCCCGCCGCCGGACGCGACCACCCGCGCCGGGCCGGGCTCGCGCTGCACCTCGGGGCGGTGCTGGACCTGCCCAGCGCCGGGGTCACCGACCGGCCGCTGGTCGCCGGCGGCCCGGCGCCGGGGCCCGCCCGCGGGGACACCGCGGCGCTGCTCGCCGGCGGCGAGGAGGTGGCCCGGGCGGTGCGGACGGTGCCCGGCGTTCGGCCGCTGGTGGCCTCGGCCGGGTGGCGCACCGACCCGGCCACCGCGGCCGCTCTCGTCCTCGCGACGACCGCCGGCGTCCGCACCCCCGAGCCGCTGCGCGAGGCGCGCCGCCGGGCGCGACAGGGGCGCTGACCGGGGGCCGCGTCGCGCGGCCGGCCGCTCCGTGGGACGTTCGCCCCGGACCCGCGCCGGTGCACCCCGCGCCGGCGCGCCGACGGGAGGAGTGCCGTGCCGTTCGACCGGGCCTGGGACCTGCTGGTGGTCGGCGGCGGCACCGCCGGGCTGGTCGGCGCCCGGACGGCGGCGGCGCTCGGGGCCCGCGTCGCGCTGGTCGAGCGGGACCGGCCCGGCGGTGACTGCCTGTGGACCGGCTGCGTGCCGAGCAAGGCCCTGCTCGCGGCCGCCGCCCGGGCGGCCGGGGCCCGCACCGCCGGTGACCTCGGCGTGCGGGTCGGCGAGGTCGCGGTCGACCTCGCCGCCGTGATGCGGCACGTGCACGGGGCGGTCGCGGCGATCGAGCCCGAGGACTCCCGGGAGTCGCTGGAGGCCGACGGGGTGACCGTGCTGCCCGGCACCGCCCGGCTGACCGGCGCCCGGATCCTCGACGTCGACGGGAGGTCGACGTCCTTCCGGGCGGCGCTGCTGGCCACCGGCGCGGTGCCGGCGCTGCCGCCGGTGCCCGGGCTGCGCGAGGCGGTCCCGCTGACCAGCGAGACGGTGTGGGACCTCGAGGTGCTCCCCCGCCGGCTGGCCGTCCTGGGCGGCGGGGGCATCGGCTGCGAGCTGGGCCAGGCCTTCGCCCGGCTCGGCGCCGAGGTCACGCTGGTCGAGGAGCAGCCCCGGGTGCTGCCGGACGAGGACCCCGACGCCTCGGCGCTGGTGGCCGCGGCCCTCGAGGCCGACGGCGTGCGCCTGCTGACCGGCACCCGGGTGACCGCCGTCGCCGGCACCCCGGGCAGGGCCGGCGAGCTGCACGTGCGGGGCCCCGGCGGGGAGCGCGGCCTCCCCGTCGACCGGCTGCTGGTCGCCGTGGGCCGCCGCCCCGACACCGCGGCGCTCGACCCCGCGGCGGCCGGCGTCGCGCTCGACGACGACGGGTTCGTCCGGGTCGACGCGACCCTGCGCACGACTAACCCGCGGATCTGGGCCGCCGGCGACCTGACCGCGGTCTCCCGGTGGACGCACACCGCCGGCGTGCACGGTGCCACCGCCGCCGTCCACGCCGTCCTCGGCCTGCGCCGCGCGATCGACACCCGCGCCGTCCCCCGGGTGACCTTCACCGATCCCGAGGTGGCCGCGGTCGGGGCGCCGACGTGGGCCCGCGACGGCGCCCGGGCCCCGCGCACGGTGACCCGCCGCGCCGACCGGGTGGACCGCGCCGTCGCCGAGGGGGACACCGCCGGGTTCACCCGCCTGGCGCTCGGACCGCGGTCGCGGATCGAGGGCGCCACCGTCGTGGGGCCGCGGGCCGGCGAGGCGCTGGCCGAGCTCACCCTCGCCGTCCGCACCGGGCTGCGCACCACCGACCTCGCGGCCACGATCCACCCCTACCCGACGCACGCCGACGGGCCGTGGAACGCCGCGCTCGACGACGTCTGGGCCCGGCTGGCCGCCCGCCCGGCGCGGCTGGCCACCGGCACCGTGGTCCGACTGCGCCGGCTGCTCGACCGCGCCCGGTAGCCGTCGGGTCGCGCCGCCCGGTCCCCCCGGGTCAGCCGTGCCAGGCGTGGTCGCGGTCGTCCGCACCGTCGACGTCCGCGCTGCCGGCGTTCCCGCGGTCCTCGGTGCGGCTCCGCCGGAGGTCGACCACGCCCAGCACGAGCGCCGCGACGGCGCCGAGCACCGACACGGCCAGCCCCGCCGCCGCGGCCGTCGGGTGGTCGCCGGTCGCGCCGAGGACCAGGTAGAACAGGCCCGGCAGGGCCGCGGTGCCGACGGCGGCGCCGAAGCGCTGCGCGGTCTGCAGGCCGCCCCCGGCCGAGCCGGCCATGGCCACCGGCACGTCGCGCAGCGTCATCGTGATGTTGGGCGAGATGACCAGGCCGCCGCCGAGGCCGCCCAGCAGCAGCGCCGGGGCGATCGCCCACCCGGCCGCCGACGGCGGGGCCACCAGCAGCACCACCGCGGCCGCGGCCAGTCCGGTGACCACCCCGATGAGCCCGACCACGGTGAGGACCCGCCCGTACCGCTCGACCAGCCGCCCGGCGACCACCGCCGACGTCGCCGACCCGAGCGCGAACGGGGTCACCGCCAGGCCCGACTGCAGCGGCGTGTAGCCCAGGCCGGTCTGGAAGAACAGCGCCAGCACCAGCCAGATGCCGCTGAACCCGACGAAGTAGACCGTCCCCAGCGCCGCCCCGATGCCGTAGCCCCGGGTCTGCGTCACCAGGCGGGGGTCGAACACCGGCTGGCCGCCGCGGGCCACCACCCGCCGCTCCCAGGCCGCGAACGCCGCCAGCAGCGCCGCGCCGGCGAGGAACAGCCACCACAGCCGCGACAGCCCGCCGGCCTCGGCCTGCACCAGCGGGAAGAGCACCGCCAGCGCACCGGCGCCGAGCAGCAGCACGCCGACGACGTCGATCCGGCCGCGCCCGCCGGACGTCCCGCGCGGCAGCAGCCGCATAGCCAGCAGGAACGCGACGACGCCGATCGGCACGTTGACGTAGAAGAGCCACCGCCAGCCGTCCGGCCCCGACGCCAGGCCCAGGATCGCCCCGCCGACGACGGGCCCGACGGCGGTGGAGACGCCGACCGTGGCACCGAACAGGCCGAAGGCCCGCCCGCGCTCGGCGCCGCGGAACAGCTGCTGGATGAAGGCGGAGTTCTGCGGCGCGAGGCAGCCGGCAGCGAGCCCCTGCACCAGGCGCGCGGCGACCAGCCAGCCGACCGACGGCGCCGCACCCGCGGCCGCGCTGGCCAGCACGAAGCCGGCCAGGCCCGCGAGGAACAGCCGCCGCCGGCCGAGGGCGTCCCCGAGCCGGCCGGCGGGGACCAGCGCCAGCCCGAAGGTGAGCGCGTAGCCCGACACCACCCACTGCACCGTGGCCGGGGTGGCGCCCAGGTCGGCCTGCAGCGAGGGCAGCGCCACCGAGACGATGCTGACGTCGAGCAGGCTCATGAAGCCGACGACGAGGGTGACCGACAGCGCCTGCCAGCGCCTCGGGTCGGGCCGGTACCCCTCGTCCGCACCGGCCGCGGGACGGGAGGCGGCCTCGGCCGGGGAGCGGGGTGGCACGACGGGGTGCCCTACCCGGTGGTGCGCGACCGACACCCGCCGGCCCCTGCCGACGGCTGGGACAGCGCAAGAACAGTCGGGCGCCGCGGACGGCCGGCTCGCCAGACTGGGCAGGTGACGCCACCCGCACGCGACCGGCTGCGTGAGCTGCTCGACGCCGTCCTCGACGAGGACAACCGCACCCTCTCCGACATGGCCGGCGACGCCTACGCCTCCCCGTTCCACTTCAGCCGGCAGGTGTCGGTCGGCGTCGGCGAGTCACCGGTGGCGCTGCGCCGCCGGGTGGTCCTCGAGCGCGCGGCCTGGCAGCTGCGGCAGGGCGCCAGCGTGACCGAGGTGGCCCTCGCGGCGGGCTACGAGTCGGTGGAGGGGTTCAGCCGGGCCTTCGCCCGCGCCTACGGCCGCACGCCGGGCAGCCTGGCCACCGACGGGACGCCGCCGCGGACCCGCGACGAGCACTGGCTGCCGGCGCCCAACGGGCTGCACTTCCACCCGCCGTCGTCGCTGTGGGTGTCCGACGAGCCGGTGCGCCGCGGCGGCGACGAGGTGACCGCGCTGCTGGTGCACCACGGCGTCGAGGACACCCGGGTGCTGCTGGAGCTGGCCAAGGGCCTGCCCGAGGAGGAGTACCGGCGGGTGCGCTCGGCCGGTCTGTCGGTGCTGTCCTGGGACGGGCCCGAGGAGACGCTGGCCGCCGTCCTCGACCACGTCGTGTGGGCCCTCGAGGTGTGGGTGGCGTCGATCGAGGGCGGGGACACCCCCGCGCGCGGTCCCGACGACGCCGCGGCGCTGCTGGACCGGCACGACGCCGTCGCCCCCCGGTGGCTGGCCGCGGTGCGCGACATCTCGCGGCGCGGCGCCTGGAACGACCGGCTCGTCGACGCGCTGTGCGAGCCGCCGGAGAGCTTCGTCCTCGGCAGCGTCGTCGCGCACGTCCTCACCTTCTCCGCGCACCGCCGGCTGCTGGCCCGGCACTGGCTGCGCGCGGCCGGCGTCGAGGTCGACGCCGGCGACCCCATCGAGTGGCTCTCCCGGAGGAACCGATGACCCGCACCGTCTACTACACCGCCACGTCGCTGGACGGCTTCATCGCCGACGCCGACAACTCGCTGTCCTGGCTGCTCTCCCGCCAGGTCGACCAGGAGGGGCCGATGGGCTTCTCCACGTTCGAGAAGTCGCTCGGCGCCCTGGTCATGGGCGCCACCAGCTACCGGTGGATCCGGGACAACGGCGGCCCGGACCCCTGGTCCTACACCCAGCCGGCGTGGGTGCTAACCCACAGTGAGCTCGAGCCCTTCCCCGGCGCCGACATCCGGTTCGCCGCCCCGGGCACGCCGGAGGAGCTGCGCGCGCTGCACGCGGAGATGGTCGCGGCGGCCGGGGACCTCGACCTCTGGGTGGTCGGTGGCGGGCCGGTGGCCGCGCAGCTGGCCGAGGTGGGGCTGCTCGACGAGGTCGTCGTCGCGATCGCGCCGGTCACCCTGGGCGGCGGGGCGCCGCTGCTGCCGGCCCGGGTGGAGCTGGTGACCCGGGAGGTCGCGCAGAACGGCGAGTTCGTGTGCGTCCGCTACGACGTCGTCCGCTAGGTCCTCGTCAGGCGGCGCGGATCACCGAGACGTCGAACTCGATCTGGATCCGGTCGCTGACCAGCACGCCCCCGGTGTCCAGCGGCGTGTTCCAGGTCAGGCCCCAGTCGCTGCGCTTGATGGCCAGCGCGCCCTCGAAGCCGACCCGGGTGTTGCCGAAGGGGTCCTGCGCCGAGCCGGTGAGCGCGAACTCCACGGTCACCGGCCGGGTGACGTCGCGGATGGTGAGGTCGCCGGACACCTCGTAGGCCTGCTCGTCGACCTGCTCGACGTCGGTGGAGGTGAACACGATCTCCGGGTACCGCTCGACGTCGAGGAAGTCCGGGGAGCGCAGGTGGGCGTCGCGGTCGGCCTGGCCGGTGTCGATGCTCGCCGTCCGGATGCGGATGCCCACCGTGCTCGCCCCGGGCTTGGCGACGTCGAGGTGCGCCTCCCCCTCGAAGTCGGTGAACGCGCCGCGGACCGTGGTCACCATGGCGTGCCGCGCCCGGATGCCGATCCGGGTGTGCGCGACGTCGATCGTGTAGTCGCCCGAGACGTCGGCCAGCGCAGCCGTCGCCGCGTCGAAGTCGATGGGGTCACCCTCGGGTGCCCGGTGCTTGGCCACGTGTCCGTCCTTCCCCCAGTCAGCGGGCCCATCCTCTCCGATGCGCCCGCCGATGACACCGCCGGGCTCCGGAGGCGGCTCAGCGGCCGGGGCGGAAGGGGTTGCGCCCGGGCCGGAACAGCGTCTCCTGCGCGAGGCTGGCGGCCAGGACGCCGTCGCCGGTGGTGACCGAGCCGGTGTACCAGCCGCGCCCGCCGGAGACGGTGTGCGGGACGAGGTCGACCAGCACCCAGTCGTCGAGCCGGGCCGGGCGGTGGAACCAGACGGCGTGGTCGAGCGTCGGCCCCGGCGCCGCCTCGTCCTCCGGCAGCGCCGACAGGCCGGTGCCGATGTCGGAGAGGTAGGTCAGCGCGCAGGCCTGCAGCAGCGGGTCGCCCGGCAGCGGCACGGTGGCCCGGGCCCAGAACCGGGTGGGCATCGACGCGCCGGGGTGCGGCTGGGCGGGACGCCGGCTCTCCATCGTGAACAGCCGCGGCAGGGTGAACGGCTCGCTGTCCTGCGGTGGCTCGGCCGCCGGCGCCGCCGCCACCTGGAGGTCGGGGCCGGCGGTCGGCGCCTGGAAGGACGCCGACATCGACAGCACCACCTCACCGCCCTGCACGGCGACCACCCGGCGGGCGGAGAACGAGCCACCGTCACGGTCGCGGTCGACCCGAAAGACGGTCGGGCGGGCGGCGTCGCCGCTGCGGAGGAAGTAGCCGTGCAGGGAGTGCGGCAGCCGCTCGGGCGCCACGGTGCGGCCGGCCGCCAGCAGCGCCTGTGCGGCGACCTGGCCGCCGTAGAGCGGCAGCGGGTCGGTGAACAGCAGCGTGCTGCGGTAGAGGTCGCGGTCGATCTCCTCGAGCCGCAGGACGTCGAGCAGCGTGGGCTCCGTGGCGGTCGCGCTCACGGCCGCCGACCGTAACCGGGCGCCGGGGCCGCCTCGCGGGGCGGCCCCGGCGCCGGGTGTCACAGCAGCTCGAGGATGGTCGCGTTGGCCTGGCCGCCGCCCTCGCACATCGTCTGCAGGCCGTAGCGGATGCCGTTGTCGCGCATGTGGTGCACCAGCGTGGTCATGATCCGCGCACCCGACCCGCCCAGCGGGTGCCCCAGGGCGATGGCGCCGCCGTTGGGGTTGAGCGCCTTGGCGTCGGCGCCGATGTCGGCCAGCCAGGCCAGCGGCACCGGCGCGAAGGCCTCGTTGACCTCGAACGCGCCGATCTCGTCGACCGACAGCCCCGACTTGGCCAGCGCCTTCTGCGTCGCCGGGATCGGCGCGGTCAGCATGACCACCGGGTCGGCGCCGGCGAGCACCGCGGTGTGCACCCGCGCGACCGGGCGCAGGCCGAGCTCGGCGGCCTTCTCCGACGTCGTCATGAGCAGGGCCGCGGCGCCGTCGGAGATCTGCGAGGAGTTCCCGGCGGTGATGACGCCGTCCTCGCGGAACGCGGTCTTGAGGGTGCCGAGCTTCTCCACCGTCGACTCGCGGATGCCCTCGTCCTGGCTGACGACGGCGCCGTCGGGCGTGGTCACCGGCGCGATCTGGGCGTCGAAGCGGCCCTCGGCGCGGGCGGCGGCGGCCTTCTCGTGCGAGGCGACGGAGAACTCGTCGCACTGCTGCCGGGAGAGTCCCCACCGCTGCGCGATCGTCTCGGCGCCCAGCCCCTGGTTGATCTTCGCGCCGGCGTAGCGCTCGAGGAACCGGGTGCCGAACGGGTTCGCGTCCTGCCGCGCGCTGCCCATCGGCACCCGCGACATCGACTCCACGCCGCCGGCGACGACGACGTCGTAGTGCCCGGCCACCAGCCCGGCGGCGGCGAAGTGCACCGACTGCTGCGAGGACCCGCACTGCCGGTCGACGGTCACGCCGGTCACCGTCTCGGGCCAGCCGGCCGCGAGCGCCGCCGTGCGGGCGATGTCGAAGGTCTGCTCGCCGACCTGGGAGACGCAGCCCCAGATGACGTCCTCGATCTGCGCCGGGTCGACGCCGGCCCGCTCGGCCAGCGAGGTGAGCACGTGCGCCGACAGGTCGACCGGGTGCACCCCCGACAGCCCGCCGTTGCGCTTGCCCACCGGCGTGCGCACCGCCTCCACGATCACCGCGTCACGCATGGTCGCTCCCCTCGACAGGTGTGGTCACCGGCACACTAACCCGCGCCGCCGGGGACCCGGCCCCGACGTCGCAGGAGCGCCGCCGCCGCGGCGGCGGCGAGCGCGGCCGCCGTCAGCCACCCCAGCGGCGCGCCGGCCAGCGGCAGGGCCGTCCCCCCGGTGACGCCGGCGACGAGCAGCACGACCGCCACCCCCAGCGCGGTGCCCAGCTGTGCCGCGGTGTTCAGCACGCCGGCGGCGGTCCCCTGCAGCCCGGGCGCGACGGCGGTGCCCAGCGCCGTCGCCGCCACCGAGGACACGCCGATGCCCAGGCCCGAGACGGCGACGGCGGCCGGGACCACCCACACCCCGGCGGCCGAGGCGAGCAGCGCGAGGTCACCGGCGGCGATGACGGCCAGGCCCGCCGCCGCGGCGGTGCGCGCCGGCACCCGGCGCAGGACGCGCGCGGCGAGGGCGGCGCCGCCCACCACGCACAGGCTGAAGGGCACCAGCGCGAGGCCCGCGGCCGCGGCGCCGAGGCCCTCGGCCTCCTGCAGGTGCAGGGTGGCGAGGGTGACCGCGGAGCTGGTGCCGGCGGTGTTGGCCGCCGAGGCGAGCACGCCGGCGCGCAGCCCGGGGTCCCGCACGGCGGCCGCCGGCAGCAGTGGGTCGGCGGCGCGGCGCTCCACCGCCGGGAGCGCCGCGGCACCGGCCAGGCCGGCCGCGACCAGCAGGACCCCGAGGAGACGGTGCCCGCCGTCCTCCAGCGTCGAGGCGCCGCTGACGACGGCGGCCACCGCGGCGGCGAGCAGCGCCGCGCCGGCCAGGTCGAGCGCGCCCTCGGCCCGGCGCGGGACCGGCGGCGCCGTGCGGCGCACCGCGGCGAGCAGCACGGCCGACAGCGGCACGGTGAGCCAGAACAGCACCCGCCAGCCGGCCAGGTCGGTGAGCACGCCGCCGAGGACCAGGCCGGTGGCCCCCGCCGCGGCGCCGGCCGCGCTCCAGGCGGCCAGCGCGCGGCGGCGTCCGGCCTCGTCCGCGGACGCGGCGGTGAGCAGGCGCAGCGCGGTCGGCACCGACAGCGCGGCCGCCGCACCCAGGGCGCCGCGGGCAGCCACCAGCACGCCCACCGACGGCGCGGTGGCCGCCGCCAGCGACGCGGCGCCGAAGGCCACCAGCCCGGCCTGCAGGACGCGCGCGTGCCCGTACCGGTCGCCCAGCCGTGCGCCGAGCACCAGCAGCGCGCCGAAGAGGACCGCGTAGACGGTCACCACCGGGGCCGCCGCCGACGCCGGCGCGCCCAGGTCGGCCAGCATCGCCGGGAGCGCCGCGACCACCAGCGTGGTGCCGAGGACGTCGACGAACTGGACCGCGCACAGCACCGGCACCGCGCCGCGTGCGGTCCGGACGGCAGCGGCGCTGCTCACCGGGGTCACGGATCGGCGGGTACCCCGCTTCTTCATCGATGAAGCACGCAGGATGGGTCCGTGCCCGACGACCGGCCGAAGACACTGCGGGACGTCGCCGCCGAGCTCGGCGTCTCGGCCAAGACGGTGTCCAACGCGTTCTCCCGCCCCGACCAGCTCTCCGCGGGCCTGCGCGAGCAGGTCCTGGCCACCGCCCGGCGGCTGGGCTACCCCGGCCCCAACCCGCTCGCCGCCGGGCTGCGCCGCGGCCGGGTCGGCGCGATCGGCGTCGCCTACGACAACGGGCTGTCCTACGCCTTCGACGACCCGGTGGCCGTGGCGCTCCTGGCCGGCGCCTCCACGGTGGCCGAGCCCGCCGGCGCCGGGCTGCTGCTGGTGCCCGGGTCGACCGACACGCACCGCCGGCTGGCCGCGGTCAACGACGCCGTCGTCGACGGGCTGGTCGTCTGCTCGCTCGGCGACGACGACCCGCTGCTGGCCGCCGCCGTCGCCCGCGGGCTGCCGCTCGCCGTCGTCGACCAGCCCCGCCCGGAGCGGCTGGCCGCGCTCGGCGCGCCCGGGACCCCGTGGGTGGGCGTCGACGACCGCTCGGCCGCGGCGGCAGTCGCCGAACACCTGCTGGACCTCGGGCACCGGCGGCTGGCCGTCGTGTCGTTCGGGATGCACCAGGAGCCGATCCGGCGCGGGCTCGCCGACCTGGAGCTGCAGGCCGCGGCCACCTACGCCGTCACCCGCGACCGGCTCGCCGGCTACCGCGACGCCGTCGAGCGCGCCGGGCTGGACTGGTCGGCCGTCCCGGTGTCCCACGGCGAGGACAGCACGCCCGCGGTCGGCGCGGCCGGCGCGGCGGCCGTGCTGGACACCGATCCCCGCCCCACGGCCCTGGTCTGCCTGAGCGACCGGCTCGCCGAGGGTGCGCTCGCGGTCGCCGCCCGCCGCGGCCTGCGCGTGCCCGACGACCTGTCGGTCACCGGCTTCGACGACGCGGCCACCGCGGCCGCGCTGGGTCTCACGACGGTGCGCCAGCCGACCCGGGAGAAGGGCAGCACCGCGGCGCGGGGCCTGCTCGAGCGCATCGCCGGCCGGCCGGCGCCGCCGCCGCGGGTGCTGCCGACCGAGCTGGTGGTGCGGACCTCGACCGGCCCGGCGCCGCGGGACTAACGGCCGCGCCAGACCGGCGGGCGGCGCTCGGCGAATGCGGTGGCGCCCTCGCGGGCGTCCTCGGAGGCGAACACCGGCTCGATGAGCTGCTGCTGCCGGGTCCAGCCCTCCTCGGCGGTCCAGTCGGCGGTGCCGGTGGCGATCTCCTTGGTGGCCGCGACGGCCAGCGGGCCGTTGGCGGCGACGACGCCGGCCAGCTCGACGGCCGCCTCGAGCGCGCCGCCCTCGTCGACCACCCGGTTGACCAGCCCGACCGCGGCGGCCCGCTCGGCGTCGACCGGCTGCCCGGTCAGCAGCATCTCCATCGCCACGGCCCGCGGGATCCGCCGCGGCAGGAACAGCGCGGCGCCGGCCGCGGCCACCAGCGAGCGGCTGACCTCGGGGACGCCGAAGCGCGCCGTCCGCGCGGCGACGACCAGGTCGCAGGCGAGCACCAGCTCGAACCCGCCGGCCAGGGCCCACCCCTCGACGGCGGCGACCAGCGGCTTGCGCGGCGGGGTCTGCGTGATGCCGCACAGCCCGCGGCCCTCGATCGCCGGGCGCTCGCCGCGCAGGAACGCCTTGAGGTCCATGCCGGCCGAGAAGGTGCCCCCGGCGCCGGTGAGCACTCCGGCCCGCAGGTCGCCGTCGGCGTCGAGCTCGTCGACGGCGGCGGCCACCCCCCGCGCCACGGCGGCGTCGAGGGCGTTCTTCGCCTCCGGCCGGTTGATCGTGATGACCTGCACGGCGCCGCGGCGCTCCACCAGCACGGGATCGGGCACCCGTCGACCTCCTCTTCTCGGCGCCCCGGTCAGCGGGGGCGGGACCACTCCTCGAGCACGGCGGCGGCGTCGGCCGGGCCCGGCGGGACGGACGCGGCGGGGCCGGCCGGGGTCCGGGAGAACCGCGGCGCCGGCGCCGCCTGCACCACCCCGTCGACCTCGGCGAACGTGCCGCGCGCGGCCAGGTGCGGGTGCGCCGGCGCCTCGCGCGGCTCCAGCACCGGCGTGACGCAGGCGTCGGTGCCCTCGAACACCCGCTCCCAGTGCTCACGCGAGTGGGCGGCGAACGCCGCGGTGAACGCCTCCCGCAGCCGCGGCCAGCCGGCCGGGTCCGACTGCGGGGGCAGGCCGGCGTCGGCGAGCCCGAGGCCGGCGAGCAGCTCGGCGTAGAACTGCGGCTCCAGCGCCCCCACGGCGACGTGCCGGCCGTCGGCGCAGGGGTAGACGTCGTAGAACGGCGCGCCGCCGTCGAGCAGGTTGGTGCCGGGCCGGTCCGACCAGACGCCCATCCCCCGCATCGACCACATCAGCTGCGAGACCAGCGCGACGCCGTCGACCATCGCGGCGTCGACGACCTGCCCGCGCCCGGACCGCGACCGCTCGTGCAGCGCGGCGAGGATCCCGACGAGCACCAGCATCGAGCCGCCGGCGTAGTCGGCGACCAGGTTCATCGGCGCCCGCGGCCGCTCCCCGGGGTGGCCGAGCGCCGCCAGCGTCCCGGTGACCGAGAGGTAGTTGACGTCGTGGCCGGCGCGGTCGGCCCACGGCCCGTCCTGGCCCCAGCCGGTCATCCGCGCGTAGACCAGCCCGGGCGCCCGCTCCAGGCAGACGTCGGGCCCCAGACCCAGCCGCTCGGCGACACCGGGCCGGAACACGTCGAGCAGCACGTCGGCGCGTGCGACGAGGTCGAGCACGAGCTCGCGGCCCCCGGCGGTCTTGACGTCGGCGGCGACCGGGCGCCGGCCGCGCAGCACGACGTCGCGCCCGGTGCCACCCACCCGCAGCGCGCCGGCGGGCCGCTCCACCCGGACGACGTCGGCGCCGAGGTCGGCCAGCACCATCGCCGCGTGCGGGCCGGGGCCGATGCCGCCGAGCTCGACCACCCGCAGCCCGGCGAGCGGCCCGGTCACGCCGCGGCCCGCAGGTGCCGGTCGAGGAAGCGGAGGATGCGCGCCCAGGCGTCCTCGGCCGAGGGCCGGTGGTAGCCGCCGCCGAGCACCCGCTCCAGCGCCGTGACCGGGCCGGGGTGCCGGTTGAGGAAGGAGTGCCCGGCGCCGGGGTACTCCCGCACGTCGTGCTCGACGTCGAGGTCGGTGAGCACCCGGTCCAGCCGGTCGGCGGCACCGCGCAGCGCCGGGTCGCGGCCGCCGTAGCTCGCCACGACCGGGCACGCCCCCGCCAGCACCCGCTCGGCGTCCCGGGGCAGGAAGCCGTAGTTGGGCGCGGCGACGTCGAACCCCCGGGTGGCGGCGACGAGCGCGAACCCGCCGCCCAGGCAGAACCCGAGGACGCCGATCCGGCCGGTGCAGTCGTCGCGGTCGGCGAGGAAGCGGCGGGCGGCCTCGAGGTCGCCGAACGCCGGGCCCTCGCCGCGGGACAGCGACCGGAAGGTCGAGCGCAGGCAGCGCCGGATCCCGCCCGCGCTGAACAGGTCGGGCGCGACGGCGAGGTAGCCCGCCGCCGCGAGCCGGTCGGCGTGGTCGCGGACGTCCTCGGTCAGCCCGAAGGCCTCGTGCACGACGACCACGCCGGGCCAGGGCCCCTCCCCCACCGGCGGGACGGCGAGGTGGGCGGACAGCTGCGGCGTGCTCACGCCACCGGGGACGACGGTGCTGGGCAGGACGGCCTCCGGGGTCTCGGACGGCGGTGTGGAGCGGTGCGGCGCGCCCGACGCTAGCCCGCTGGTGTGGCGCCCGTCTCACCGGGCCGGGTGCAGTGCGGATCACGGCCGCGGAGGTGGCACCCGGGACTCCGGAGGCGGACAGTTGGAATTGCAGACCCAGCAGGTCGGAGCCGTTGTCCTGTGACCGACACCGCACGTGGTGGGCCCGCCGGTGACGGCCGGGAGCGACCGTCGCCGCCGACCGTCGCTCGAGAGGAACCACCATGACCCGCCTGCGCTCCGCCCTCACCTCCGCCCGGGCCACCCGCGCCCGCCGCCGCGACGAGCGCGAGTTGCAGCGCGCCCTCGCCACCGCGCCCACCCAGGAGTCGGCGCACGAGATCGCCGCGCTGGCCGCCCGCCGCTGAGCCGTCCCGGCCCTCCTCCCGGCCCCGGAGCCCCTCGGCTCCGGGGCCGGCCCCGTTCCCGGACACGTGTGGTCCGGGCAACACCCCGCCGTTACGGTGGCACCCGGTGCCAGCACCGGACCCCCGGTCCGACGACAGCGGGAGACGACATGGCGGGCGCGTGGTTCGAGACGGTGGCCGAGGCGCAGCGGCGGGCGGAGCGGCGGCTGCCCAAGGGCGTCTACGGCGCGCTGGTCGCGGGGTCGGAGAAGGGCCTGACCGTCGACGACAACCTGCGGGCGTTCGACGAGCTGGGCTTCGCGCCGCACACCGCGGGCCTGTCGAACACGCGCGGGATGGCCACCACCGTGATGGGCCAGGACGTGTCCATGCCGGTGCTGATCAGCCCCACCGGCGTGCAGGCGGTGCACCCCGACGGCGAGGTCGCCGTCGCCCGGGCCGCGGCCGCCCGGAACGTGGCGATGGGCCTGTCGTCGATGGCCAGCAAGCCGATGGAGGAGGTCATCGCGGCCAACCCGAAGACCTTCTTCCAGCTGTACTGGGTGGGCGACCGCGACGCCATGGCCGCCAAGGTGGAGCGGGCCCGGCGGGCCGGTGCCGCCGGGCTGATCGCCACGCTGGACTGGTCGTTCGCCTACGGCCGCGACTGGGGCTCCCCGTTCATCCCGGAGAGGATCGACCTCGAGGCGGTCCGCCGCTACGCCCCGCAGGTCGTGCTCCGGCCGCGCTGGCTGCTGCAGTTCGCCCGCACGAGGAAGTTGCCCGACCTGTCCGTGCCCAACATGGTCGGCGACCCCGCCGAGACCCCGCCGACCTTCTTCGGTGCCTACGGCGCCTGGATGCAGTCGCCCATGCCGACCTGGGAGGACGTCGCCTGGCTGCGCGAGCTGTGGGGCGCCGACCGGCCCTTCATGCTCAAGGGCGTCATGCGCGTCGACGACGCGAAGCGCGCCGTGGACGCCGGCGTCACCGCCATCTCGGTGTCCAACCACGGCGGCAACAACCTCGACGGCACCCCCGCCTCGATCCGCGCGCTGCCGGCGATCGCCGAGGCCGTCGGCGACCAGGTGGAGGTGCTGCTCGACGGCGGCATCCGGCGCGGCTCCGACGTCGCCAAGTCCCTGGCCCTGGGCGCGAAGGCGGTCATGATCGGCCGCGCCTACCTGTGGGGGCTGGCGGCCAACGGCCAGGCCGGGGTGGAGAACGTGCTCGACCTGCTGCGCGACGGGCTGGGCTCCGCGCTGACCGGCCTGGCCCGGGAGTCCACGGCCGAGCTGACCCGCGAGGACGTCGTCGTCCCGCCCGGCTTCGAGCGGCGCCTCGGCGTGGCCGGACCCGATGCCCCGGTCGAGGCGGCCCCGGTCGAGGCGGCGCCGGTCGAGGCGGCGCCGGTGGCGTCGGCGCCCAAGCGCGCGCGGCGGCCCCGCACCGCCTCGTAGCGACGGCCATGCCGGGCGGGGCGCCTGGGGCGCCCGGTGCCCAGATCGGGGTGGTGTCGGCCACAGGAGGCTGATCGCGGGCGCCGGCCGACCTATGCTCGCGCCGTCATGGGCACGGGGAGTGCCGGAACGGTCGGGTTCCGGGTGTTGGGCGAGGTCGGCGCCGTCCGGGACGGCGTGCCCCTCGACCTCGGTGGTCGCCGGCAGCGGTCGGTGGTCGCCCGGCTGCTGGTCGCCGGCGGCCGGATGGTCCCCGCCGACGTGTTGGTCGCCGACCTGTGGCGGGCCTCCTCCCCCGCCGACGCGATGGGTTCGCTGCAGGCCCACGTCAGCCACCTGCGCCGCATCCTCGAGCCCGGCCGCGCACCCCGGACGCCGGCCGCGCTGCTGGTCACCGTCCCCCCGGGGTACGCGCTGCGGCCGGCCGAGGACGCCGTCGACGTGCTCCAGGCGCTGCGGCTGCTCGACGAGGGCGACCGGCTGGCCGCGACCGACCCGGCCGCGGCCCGGGAGCGCTACACCGCCGCCATCGACCTCTGGCGCGGCCCGGCCTACGCCGAGTACGCCGACGAGCCGTGGGCCGCCCCGGAGGCCGCCCGCCTCGACGAGCTGCGGCTGACCGCGGTCGAGCGGCGCGCCGCGGTGGCCCTCGACGCCCCCGGCGGACGCGACCCCCTGCCGCTGCTGCGCGCGCACGTGGCCGAGCACCCGCTGCGGGAGGAGGGCTGGCGGCTGCTGGCCCTCGGCCTCTACCGCGCGGGCCGGCAGGGCGAGGCCCTGGCCGCGCTGCGCGAGGTCCGCACCCGGCTCGCCGACGAGCTCGGCGTCGACCCCGGTCCGGAGCTCCGGGCGCTCGAGGAGGCCGTGCTGGCCCAGGCGCCCTCCCTGCTCCCGGCCCGCCCGCCCGCGCCCGCCGTCGGCCGGCCCGCCGCCGTCGCCCCGGCTCGCCCGCCGGCGGCCGCCGCGGCCGCGGCGCCCGTGCCGCCGGCGCCGCGGCCGGTCGGCCGGGACGCCGAGCTCGCCGCGCTCGAGGCGGCCGCCGGCCGCGCCGCGGAGGGCCGGCTCGAGGTCGCCGTGCTCGCCGGGGAGGCCGGCAGCGGCAAGACCACGGTGCTCGAGCACCTGCGCGCCGAGTACGCCGGCCGCGGCTGGACCACGCTCGCGGTGTCCTGCCCCGAGACCGACGGCGCCCCGCCCGCCTGGCCGTGGGCCGCGGCGCTGCGCGCGCTGGCCGCCACCGCCCCGCCGGAGGACCCCGCGCCGCTGACCCCGCTGCTGACCGACGACGTGCCCGCCGAGACCGGCGGTGACCCGACCGGCAACCGGTTCCGGCTGCACCGCGCGGTGGCCGGCTGGCTGGCCGCCGTCGCCGCGGCGACCCCGCTGCTGGTCACCGTCGACGACCTGCACCGCGCCGACCGCGAGAGCACCGCGCTCCTGCTGGACCTGCTGCCGGCCCTGGCCGGGTGCCCGGTGCTGGTGGTCGCCGGGCACCGGCCCGAGGAGAGCTCCGGGCTGGCCGACGTCCTGGCCGCCCTCGCCCGCCGCTCCCCCCTCGGCCTGCGGTTGCGCGGCCTCGAGCGTCGCGCCGTCGACGCGCTGGTCGAGGACTGGGCGCTCACGCCGGTCGACGGCCGCACCCGTGCCGCGATCGCCGCCCGCGCCGACGGCAACCCCTTCTACGTGCGCGAGCTGCTGCGGCTGGTCGACGCCGGCGCCGACGTCGACGCCGTCCCCGGCACCGTACGCGACGTGGTGCGGCACCGGCTGGCCTCGCTGCCCGCCCGCACCGGCACCCTGCTGCGGCTGGCCGCGGTCGTCGGGCGCGACGTCGACGCCGAGGTGCTGCTGGCCGCGGCCGCCCCCGCCGGCGGCGCGGACGACGACGAGGACGCGCTGGTCGAGGCGCTGGAGACCGCGCTGGTCAGCGGCCTGCTCGTGGAGCCCGGCCCGGGCCGGCTGCGGTTCGTGCACGCGCTGGTCCGCGACACGCTCTACGAGGACCTGTCCTCGCTGCGCCGCACCCGGCTGCACGGGCGGGTGGCCGCCGTCCTGGAGCGGCTGCGGCCCGACGACGTCACGGCGCTCGCCCACCACACCGCCGCGGCCGGGCCGGGCTCGGCCGCGGCGGCGGCGCGCTGGGCGCAGGCCGCCGCCGAGCTCGCCGAGCGGCGTTTCGCCCACGCCGACGCCGCGGTCATGTGGGGCCGGGCGGCCGAGGCCACCGCGACGGCCCGGCCGGGCGACGCGGCGGGGCTCGCCCGGCTGCTGGCCGCGCAGGCGCACGCCGACGCGATGGCCGGCGCCGTCGGCGAGGCCCGCGCCCTGCGCACCCGGGCGCTGGCGGTGCTGCCCGAGGACGCGCCGGCCGCGCTGACCGCGTCGGTCCTGCTGTCCTCGGACGTGCCGACCTTCTGGAACGCCTGGGTCGACCCCGTCGACGACCGGTTCGTCGCGCGCACCGAGCGCGCCGTCGCCGGGCTGCCGGCCGGGGACCCGCAGCGGGCCCGGCTGCTGGCGATGCTCGCCGTCGAGCTCGAGGAGCGGCACGAGGAGCGGGCCGTCGAGGTGTCGGCCCAGGCGCTGGCCGAGGCCCGCCTCGGCGGGGACCGGCTGGCGCTGGCCCACGCCCTGACCGTCCGGCAGTTCCACGCCGTCCGCGGGTCCGACCGCAGCGAGGCCACCGCGCTGGGCAGCGAGCTGCTCGCCCTGGCGCAGCGCGAGGGCTTCGGCCTGTTCGAGGCGGTGGCGCGGCTGGTGCTGCTGCAGGACACCTGCGCGGTGCTCGACCTCGAGGCCGCCGACCGGCACGCCGGGGAGGCCGAGCGGCTGTCCGCCGCCTACGGGCTGCCGCTGCTGCACGGCATCGCCCGCTGCTACGCCGGCCTGCGCGCCGCCGTCGCCGGGCGGGTGGCCGAGGCCGAGGCGGCGTACCGCGTGGCCGAGCAGGCCCTGCTCGACGCCGGCTACTACCCCCAGGTGGCGCGGGCCCTCCGGCTGACCACGCAGCTGTCCCTGCAGCTCGCCGACCCCGCGGCCCGGCCGGTCGCCCCCGAGGAGCTGGCCACCCTGGCGCCGATCTCGCCGGAGCTCGCGACCGAGTTCCAGGCCCTGGCGCTGGTCCTGGCCGGGCGGGTGGAGGAGGCGCGGACGCTGGGCCCGTCGCGCCACCGGGTCACGCGGGACCTGTTCACGCCGTTCCTCCAGTACTGCCGCGGCGTCGTCGGGCTGGCCCTGGGCGACGCCGACCGGATGGCCGAGGCCGAGGCCGAGCTGCTCCCCTACCGGGACACCGTGTGCGGGACGCACACCGCCCAGCTGGCCTTCGGCCCGACGGCGACCCTGCTCGCCCGGCTGGCCGCCGCGCGGGGTGACACCGAGGCCGCCGCGGCCCACCGCGAGGTCGCCGTCGCCGTCGCCGAGCGGACCGGGCACCCGGGCTGGATCGCGGCCGCCCACGCCGCGCCGGGGGTGCCGGGCTAGGAGCCTGCGACCAGGTCGCGGCGGCGCCGCCAGCCGGGCCCGGCAAGCCGCAGCAGCAGCCGCAGCGGCAGCGGGGTCGCGGCGAGCAGCCCGGCGCGCTCGCCGGGCGTGCCGCAGGCGTCGGCGAGCCAGGGCAGCGTGAACGCCGCCTGCCGGAGGCCGGCGCCGCGTGCGCAGAGCGCCTCGTAGCGGGCCAGGTCGCGGGCCGACACGCACCGGCGCACCGCCGGGAACACCTCGCGCTCCTCCTCGGCGACGTGCTCGTCGAGCGCATCGGCCAGCTCGCGGAGGACGGCCGCCGCGTGGCCGGCGTCCGGGCCCGCGGCGGCGAGCGCCGGCAGCACGGTCGCCGCCCGCCCGAGCAGCGCCCGCAGGGCGGTGTGGTCCTCGGTCAGCGGCTCCAGGTCGGCGGCGTGCGTGCCGGCGCAGGCCGCGACCACCGGCCACAGCACGGCGTCCTCCCGCTCGGTGTGCGCCCGCACCTCGCGCAGCACGCCCCGCCCGAAGGCGACCAGCGCCCGCCGCCGCTCCGGCGGCCAGCCGTCGCCCCCGGTCTGCTCGGTGGCCCCGGCGGCGGCGTCGGCCAGCAGCCGGCAGCCGGCCCGCAGCGCGCGGTGCGCCAGCGCCAGCCGGGAGACGTCGGCCTCGGGCTCGCCGGGCCGGCGGGGGGTGACGGGGAACGGCAGCGGCGCGGTCGCGGTCACCGGACGACCGTCCCGCGGCCCGGTTGCCGGTGACTTGCGACCGACTACCGCCGGCGCCGGAAGAGCCGGGCACCCCCGGGAGTTGCACCGGGCAACGATCGCCGTCGTCCCAGGAGCTCCACCATGCGCATCCCGCTGTCCGTGCTCGACCTCGCCCCCGTCGCCCGCGGGGAGACCGTCGGGGAGAGCATCGCCGCCAGCGTGGCCCTCGCGCAGCGGGCGGAGGAGGCCGGCTACCGCCGGGTCTGGTACGCCGAGCACCACAACATGCCGGCCATCGCCTCGTCGGCCACCAGCGTGCTCGTCGCCCACGTGGCCGCCCACACGCGCACCATCCGGCTGGGCGCGGGCGGCGTCATGCTGCCCAACCACTCACCGCTGACCATCGCCGAGCAGTTCGGCACGCTGGCCTCGATCCACCCGGGCCGGATCGACCTCGGCCTGGGCCGCGCGCCGGGCTCGGACCAGAACACCGCCTGGGCGCTGCGCCGCGACCCCGCGGCCGCCGACCGCTTCCCGCAGGACGTGCTGGAGCTGCAGGGCTACCTGACCGGCCGGTCGCGGGTGCCCGGCGTGGAGGCCGTCCCCGGTCGCGGGACCGACGTGCCGCTGTACGTGCTCGGCTCGTCGATGTTCGGCGCCGGCCTGGCCGCCGCGCTCGGCCTGCCCTACGCGTTCGCCTCGCACTTCGCCCCGCAGCTGCTCGAGCCCGCGGTGGCCGCCTACCGGCGCGACTTCCGCCCGTCCGAGCAGCTCGACGCGCCGTACGTCATCGCCGGGGTCAACGCGATCGCCGCCGACAGCACCGAGGCCGCGCGGGCCGCGCTCGCCGCCACCCGCCGCCGGCTGGCCGTCGGCCTGTTCGGCCAGGGCCGCGACCTCGACGACGCCGCCGCCGACCTGCTGCTGGAGTCGGGCGCGGGCCGGCAGGTGGACACCATGCTCACCCACACCGCGGCCGGCACCCCGGCGGAGGTCCGCGAGCAGCTGACCGCGTTCGCGCGGCAGGCCGACGCCGACGAGCTGATCGTCGCCCACCAGGTCCCCACCGCCGAGGGCCGGCTGCGCTCGGTGACCCTGGTCGCCGAGGCGATGGACGCCGTCGCCGCCTGAGACGTCCTCCCTCAGGGGAGGTACCGGGTCTGGCCGTGCGGTCCGCCGAAGAGCAGGACCTTGGCCGGCGTGACCCGGTAGACCAGCGCACCGCCCTCGGTTGCGCCGCCGGAGTCGCTGACCTCGACGAACTCCTCGCCGTGCACCTCGAAGTGCCAGTCGTCGCCGTACTTGGCGTACCAGGCGCCCGCGAGCGCCTGCAGCTCCTGCGGGTCGGTCACGCGCGTCGCGGTGCCCTCGACCACGACGTCGAGACCGCTGTCCCAGCCGTGCGCGCCGGTGCTGCCGGTGGTCACCGCCACGTGCGGGTTGCCGTCGAGGTTGCGCTTCTTCTGCTCCCCGGCGCCGGTGCAGAACGCGAAGCCGTCCTGCCAGACGCCCACCAGCGGCACCGCGTGCGGGCGCCCGTCGGCCCGGACGGTGACCACCCAGTAGAGCTGGGCGTCCGCGAGCAGCCGTTCGACGTCGGCCCACGGCGGCGCCGTGGCCGACGCGTCGCCGTAGCGGGGGTCGATCTCGCCGGTCGTCATGTCGGTTGTGACCGGTCCCGGCGCGGCGACTCATCGCCCGCGCCGGGTCAGCCCTCCGGGGTGCCGGTGCAGGCGAACAGGAACGCCGGCGGCACGTTCCACGGCGTGACGCGGGTGCGCACCTCGGCGAACCGGCGGCGCAGCTGACCGAGGACCAGCGGCGAGTACTGGATCACCAGCGCCGTCCCGCCGGGGCGCAGCGCCAGCGGGAGCTCGTCGAGCAGCCGGTGGCGCAACCCGGCCTCCAGCGAGGTGAACGGCAGCATCGAGACGACCACGTCGGCGCGCTCCCCGTCGAGGTGGGCGCCGAGGTCCTCCGCCGAGCCGCAGACGACCTGCAGCCGCGGGTCGACCGAGCGCTCGGTGAGCAGGCGGGCCAGCCGCGGGTCGATCTCGACGGCGACCAGCCGGGCGTCCGGGCCGAGCCGGGCGAGGATCTCGCGGGTGGCCACCCCGGTACCGGCCCCGAGTTCGACCACCAGCCGGGCCGCCGGGACGTCGGCGAGGTCGAGCATGGCCCGGACCGCGGTCCGGGACGTGGGCAGCACGGCGCCGATCTGGCGCGGGTTGCTCGCGAACGCGCGCAGCAGGCGCAGTCCGTCACCGAGGGCGTGGGTCACCGTCACTCCCGTCCGCCGCGCCGTCCGCGCCGCTGCCCGGACCCTGTCACGGACCGGTGGCCGTCGCCGCCCGAGCACCGTCCGCCCGGTGCGCGTCGAGCCAGGCGACGACGTCGGCCAGGACCTCGTCCTTCTCCGGCTCGTTGTGCGGCTCGTGGTAGAGCCCGTCGTAGACGCGCACCGTCAGGTCCGGCGAGCCGGCGTGCTCGCGGACGACCTCGCTGGCCGCCGGCGGCATCAGCCGGTCGTCCCCGCCGTGGATGACCAGCAGGGGCAGGCGCAGCCCGCGCAGCCGGTCGGGCATCCCGGCGGCGCCGAGCATGATCGCGGTGCCGGTGCGCGCCACCATCCTCCGGTTGTGGTTCAGCGGGTCGGCCCGGTAGGCGGCGACGACCTCGGGGTCGCGGCTGACCGTCTCGGCGTCGAGGGTGAGCACGCCCAGGCCCGGGGCCAGCCGGGACAGCAGCGGCGCGACCGCGCGCTGCACCGGGGTGGCGCTGCTGGTGTCGAGGGCCGGGGCGGACACGACGGCGCCGGCGACCCGCTCGTGCGGCGTGCCGGTCAGGTACTGCAGCGCGACCAGGCCGCCGAGGCTGTGGCCGTAGACGAACAGCGGGACGCCGGGGTGCCGGTCGGCGGCCGCGCGGGCGGTCTGCGCGACGCCCTCGACGGCCGCGGCCAGGCTGCGGATGTCGCCGCGGCGGCCCGGGGAGCGGCCGTGGCCGAGGTGGTCGGGCGCGTAGGAGGCGTACCCGGCGGCGCCGAGGCGCTCGGCCACGTGCGCGTAGCGACCGCCGTGCTCGTGCGCGCCGTGCACCAGCACCACGACGCCGACGGGGTCGGGCACCGTCCAGCCCTGCCAGTACTGCCCCGACGGCAGGCTGCCCTGCCCGTGCCTCACCGCTGTCGTCACGCGTCCTCCCGGTCCGGTCGTACCGGCGCCAGACCGTAGCCGGTCGCCGGCCGGACCCGGCTCCCGGTCAGGGGACGACCGGCTCCACGTCCCGCGTGCAGAACATGCAGACCGAGGCGTCGACCGGGATGAAGCTCTTGCAGTGGTCGCACTCCCGGTTGCCCTGGGCGCCGGCGGTCTCCCGGCCGGTGGCCCGGCGGATCGCCTGGACCAGGAACATGATCGTCACCGCGAGCAGCAGGAACGAGACGAACGCGGTGAGGAACGACCCGTAGCGGATCTGCGCGCCGTTGACGGTGAGCACCAGGGCGTCGAAGTCGGGCTGGCCGAAGACCGCGGCGACCAGCGGCAGGATCACGTCCCCGACCAGCGACTCGACCACCGTGGCGAAGGCCGCTCCGATCGCCAGGCCGACCGCGAGGTCGACGAGGCTGCCGGAGAAGGCGAAGTTGCGGAAGTTGGTCAGCAGCGTGCGCACGGGGGTCCTCCCTGGCCGGTCCGGGTCGGCGGGGAGCGTAGGGCCGGCCCGCGGTCAGCGCGGCTCGGCGGCCGGCGCACCGTCGGCGGGACCGGGGCCGAGGTCCCGCTGCAGCCAGGTGACGTCGTGCCAGGCACCGGCCTTCCAGCCGACCCGACGGTAGGTGCCCACCGGCTCGAAGCCGAGGGCGCGGTGCAGGCCCAGGCTCGCCTCGTTGGGGAGGGCGACGCCGGCCAGCGCCCGACGGTAGCCGCGCGCGGTGAGCCGCTCGAGCAGCGCGCCGTAGAGGGCCCGGCCGGCACCGGTGCGCCGGCGGCCCGGCTCGAGGTACACGCTCACCGTGCACGACCAGCGGTAGGCCGCGCGGCTCGTGAACGGCCCGCCGTGCGCGAAGCCGCGCACCGCGCCGTCGGCCTCGAGCACCAGCCAGGCGTGGTGCTCCTGCGCCGCGGCGATGCGCGCGGCCATCTCCGCCGCGGTCGGCGGCTCGGTCTCGAAGGAGACGGCGGTGCCGGTGACGTAGGGGGCGTAGACGTCGCGGCAGGCGGCGGCGTCGGCGGGGGTCGCGTCACGGACAGTGCCGGTCACTTCCCCGACGCTAGCCGCACGCCGAGCCCTGTCCGAGCGCTGCGTGTGCGCGGCATCACTCTCACGTGTCGAGATGCGGGCGTGTCGCGCCTCCGGGTGGCACGATCGGCCCACCCCGCAGACCGGCGCATCGAACGACCGGGGCGCCCTCAGTCTCTCGGACCCGGAGCCCGCTCCGGCTGGAGGTGCCGCGGTGCACGCTGTGACCACCGCCGTCCCCGTCCCCCGACCCCGTCCCGACCTCGCCGCCTGGCTGCTCGGCGCGGCCCGTCGGTGGCACGCCGCCGACGACCCGGCCACCGCCGTCCGGGCCGTGCTGGAGGACGTGGCGGCCCTGCTGCCGGCCGGCGCGTCCGCGTCGCTCACGCTGCTCGGCCCCGGCCGGCGGCCGCTCGCGCCGGAGGGCGACGCCGGGCCGGCCGCTGCCCTGGACACCGCCCAGGTCGGCAGCGGGCAGGGGCCGCTGCTGGACGCCCTGGCCGGCACCGCGGCCCGCAGCGGCGACCTCGGCCGCGACCTGCGGTGGCCGGCGCTCGCGGCACCGGCCGCCGCCGCCGGCGTGCGCACGGCGACCTGCCTGCCCCTCGACACCGGCACCGAGGTCCTCGGCGCACTGTCGGTGTACGCGACCGGCCCGGTCGCCGACCGGGCGGTGCTCGTCCCGGTCGCCGGGCAGGCCGCGCTGGCGCTGTCCGCGGTCCGGCGCACCGCTAACCTGGCCGTGGCCCTGGAGAGCCGCGACCTCATCGGGCAGGCGAAGGGCGTGCTGATGGAGCGCCACCGGATCACGGCCGACATCGCGTTCGGCATCCTCGTGCGCGCCTCACGGGACACCCAGCGCAAGGTCCGCGACGTCGCCGCGCTGGTCACCGAGACCGGCGAGACGCCGCCGCCGGCCGGGGACGGCTGACCGGCCGGTGACCGGCCGGGCGCCCGCTGGTCGCGGGGCCCGGCCGGCGGCGGCTACGAGGGCAGCAGCCGGCCCAGCACGCCCTTCGCGGTCGACCCGAGCCGGTAGGACTGCACCAGCCAGGCGTTGCAGACGATGACCGCGCCGGCCAGCGTCGGGACGGCGGCCTGCGCGACCCGCTGCCGCCCCTGCCACCTCGCGATCTCCGGCGGGGTGCCCGCCGAGGGCAGGGTCGCGTCCTTCACGTCGAGCCCGCCGCCGTCGCGGTTCGCCTTCTCGGCCAGCTCGCCGATCTTCTTGCCCGTGTACGCGGCGTAGGCCGTCGCGCCGGCCCCGGCGACGGTGAGCGCGGCCTTGAGCGCGCCGACCGACCCGAAGCCCTTCTGCAGCGCCAGCCGCCGGCCGCCGACGCGGGTCAGCTGCAGCCCGGACCCCAGCGTGGCCGCGATGCCGCCCCACTGCGCCGGGGAGAACCGGCTCCAGGCCGAGCTGGCCACCCGGACCTTGTCGATCCCGGTGGTCAGGTCGCTGCCGGACTTGTTCACGCCGGCGATCCCCATCACCGCGCCGCCGAACCACAGCGCCGTGCCGAGGTCGTGCACCGCCTGGGCCACGAAATGGTTGTCCGTCGTCTTCGTCACGAGTGCTCCTGCCCGGGTGCGCGGTCGCACCCGTCGAACGTCCCCGGCGTCCCCGCTGCTGAGGGCCGGTCCGGTCCGGCTACCCGTGCCACGGCGCGCTCACTCCGAGGCGGTGGCGGTGTTCCCCTCCCCCTGCCGGCTGCTGGGCGGGCCGATCCACACGGTGGTGGCGTTCATGAACTCGTACATGCCGAGTTCGGTGAGCTCACGGCCGTAGCCGCTCTGCTTGACCCCGCCGAAGGGCAGTTCCGGGTAGCTGGTGACCATGCCGTTGACGAACGCCATCCCGCTCTCGACGTCGCGGACGAACGTGGCCCGCTCCGCCTCGTCCTCGCTCCACAGGTTGGCGCCGAGGCCGTAGGGGTGGCTGTTGGCGATCTCCAGGGCCTCCTCGAGGGACTGCACCGTCCACAGCGCGGCCACCGGCCCGAAGACCTCCTCGTCGAACAGGTCCATCTCCGGCGTGATCCCGGTGAGCAGCGTCGGCTCGTAGTACCAGCCGGGCCGGTCGGGCCGCTTCCCGCCGACGACGACGGTCGCGCCCTTGTCGACGGCGTCCTGCACGTACCGCTCGACGTCCTCGCGGCCGGACTCGGTGGCCAGCGGCCCGACCTGGGTGCCCTCCTCCATCGGGTCACCGACGGTGAGCGCGCCGAGCTTCTCGGCGAACAGCCGGGTGAACTCCTCGGCGACATCGGCGTGCACGAAGAACCGCTTGGCCGCGATGCAGCTCTGCCCGTTGTTCTGGCAGCGCGCGGTGACCGCCACCTCGGCGGCGCGGTCGAGGTCGGCCGAGGGCATGACGATGAACGGGTCGCTGCCACCGAGCTCGAGGACCGTCTTCTTCAGGACGTCACCGGCGATCGCGGCCACCGACTGCCCCGCCGGGGCGCTCCCGGTGAGCGTGGCGGCGGCGACCCGGTCGTCGCGGAGCACCCGCTCGATGGCCGAGGAGCCGATGAGCAGGGTCTGGAAGACGTCGGCGGGGAAGCCGGCCTTCCGGAACAGCTCCTCCAGGTACAGCGCCGTCTGCGGCACGTTGCTGGCGTGCTTGAGCAGCGCGACGTTGCCGGCCGTGAGTGCCGGGGCGGCGAACCGCATCGCCTGCCAGAGCGGGAAGTTCCACGGCATGATCGCCAGCACCACGCCGATCGGCCGGTGGACGACGAACGCCTGAGCGGCGCCGACGGCGTCGGCGTCGGCGGGCTTCGGCTCGAGCATCGCTGGGCCGTGCTCCGCGTAGTACCGCAGCGCCTTGGCGCACTTGGCGGCCTCCGCCTTCGCCGCGGCCAGCGTCTTGCCCATCTCGGTGACCATGAGCGCGGCGACGGTGTCGGTGTCGGCGTCGAGCACGTCGGCGGCCGCGCGCAGCCAGCCCACGCGCTCCTCGGGGCTGGTCAGCCGGTAGGAGCGGTACGCGGCCGCGGCCCGGCCGATCTTCTCGTCGACGGCGTCGTCCGACAGGGGTTCATAGGTCTTCAGCGTCTCACCGGTGGCCGGGTTGATCGTCGCGATCGCCATCTCTGCCTCCCGTCCGGGGCGGGCCGGGCTGCCCGCACCCTCAGCCGGGGGCCCTACCCGGTCGGCCGCCGGTCACCCGCGCTCACGCCACCCGCAGCCCGGCGAGGCCCGCGGCCAGCCCGAGCACCGCGCAGACGCCGAGCGTCCGCAGCACCGACCACCTGAGCCGGAACAGCAGGACGGCGGCGACCGCGGCGACCGCCCAGGCCACCGGCTGGGCGCTGGTGGGGTCGGGCACCTCCAGCGCCAGCGGGCCGAGCCGCACGGTCTCCGAGAACAGCGTGTGGACGGCGAAGTAGAGGCCGAGGCTGGCGATGACGCCGACCACCGCCGCGGTGATGCCGGTGAGCGCCGCCGACAGCGACCGGTTGCCGCGCAACCGCTCGATGTAGGGCGCGCCGAGCAGCACGAACAGGAAGCTCGGCACGAAGGTCACCCAGGTGACCAGCAGCGAGGCGAGCACGGCCGCGGCCCAGGGGGCGAGTGCGCCGGGCGCGCGGAAGGCGCCGAGGAAGGCGACGAACTGCACCACCATGATCAGCGGCCCGGGCGTGGTCTCGGCCAGCGCCAGCCCGCGCACCATCTCCCCCGGCGCCAGCCACCCGTAGGTGCCGACGGCGGCCTGGGCGACGTAGGCCAGCACCGCGTAGGCGCCGCCGAAGGTGACCACCGCGGCGCCGGAGAAGAACAGCCCCTGCTCGGTGAGCGTGCTGCCGGCGCCGGTGAGCAGCACGACGGCGGCCAGCGGGACGCCCCACGCGAGCAGCCCGACGGCGAGCACGGTGAGCGTGCGGCGCGTGCTCGGGCGCTCGGAGTGCAGGGCGTCGTCGGCGATCACCGGCGCCGGGCCGCCGTCGGCGGGTGCCTCGGCGACCGCCGCCGGCCGCCGGCGGCCCAGCACCCACCCGGCCAGGCCGGCGGCCAGCACCACGAGCGGGAACGGGACGGCGAACAGCGCCAGCGCGAGGAACGCGGCGACGGCGATGGCGACCAGCGGCGGGCTGGTGAGCGCCCGCTTGGCCACCCGCTGCACCGCCTGGGCGACGATCGCCACCACCGCCGGCGCGAGCCCGGCGAACAGCGCGAGGACGGCGGTGGTGTCCCCGAAGGCGACGTAGACCGCGGACAGGACCAGCAGCGCCAGCACGCCCGGGAGGACGAACAGGCCGCCGGCGACCAGGCCGCCGCGGGTCCCGTGCAGCAGCCAGCCCACGTAGGTGGCCAGCTGCTGGGCCTCGGGGCCGGGCAGCAGCATGCAGTAGTTCATGGCGTGCAGGAACCGGCGCTGGCCGATCCAGCGCCGCTCGTCGACCAGCTCCCGCTGCATGACCGCGATCTGCCCGGCGGGGCCGCCGAAGGTCTGCAGGGACACCAGGAACCAGGTGCGGACGGCGGTGCGGAACGGCGGCACGGCGGCGGCCACGGGCGGGGTGGCAGGCGGCACGGCCGGGGTGGGGCGCGGCTCGGGCGTCACGGGTCTCCGTCGAGGTCAGGCCGGCTCACGGCCGAGCAGCAGGCGGCGTCGGACGTACTCGTAGAGGCCGTCGAACAGCGGTCCGGAGACGGCGAGGGTGCGCTCGTCCTCGCCGGTCATCGACAGGCCGCGCAGCAGGACGTCGAGTCCCGGCGCCTCGGGCGCGTCGAAGCGGCCGTCGTCGAGGTCGGCCTCGTGCACGATCTGGCCGATCCGCTCCAGCGCGGGGTCGGTGAGGCCGTGGACGCGCAGGATCGTCTCGAAGGAGCAGTCGCCGCCGACGTGGCCGAGGGCGGCGCCGCGCATGTCGAAGGGCGTGGCGTCGGCCGGGACGTCGGCGGGGTCGGAGACGAAGACGAACTCGGCGTCCGGGTCGACGAACCGGCGGATCAGCCAGGCGCAGGCGGCACGGTCGACGTGCACCCCGGCGCGGGTCGCCCACCTCACGACCGGCTCCCCCGTCCGGCCGCCAGCGGCTCGCCCACGGCGTCGGCCAGCGCCAGGAGCGCCGCACCGGCCGCATCCCGCTCCGCCGGCGGGAAGAAGTCCCGCCGGCCGATGGCCCGCCACTCGCCGCGCAACCGCCGCAGGGCACGCGCCCGGTCGGCCTCGGGGGCCTCGAGCGCCGCGGTGCACTCCACGGTCAGCTCGCGGTACTCCGCCGCCCGCGCGGCGGCCATGCCGGCGGCGAGCTCGCGCTCCTGGGCGGCCGCGGCGGGCCGGGCGATCCACACCCCGGCGGAGCCGCCGGCGGCGAGCACGTCGTCGGCGAGCCACTCGAGCGACTCCCGGGTGCGGGCGTCGGCGGGCAGGGCCACCACGCCGTCGCCGAGCTGGGCCACGCCGAGCCGGCGCAGCCGGCGCCACAGCGTCGTCCGCGGGCCCGACGGCTCCCTCGGCAGGCGGTAGGACAGCAGCACCCACTCCCCCACCGCGGTCACAGCGCGATGCAACCACGGTTGCGCCGGCCCTGTCGACCCGGCCCGCGTCACCGCGAGGCGCCACGATGATGGGCGCATGGCCCGCCGATGGCACCCTCCGGACGACGACCTCGCCCCGATCACCACGTCGTGGCTCGCGGTCGACGAGTGGCTGGCGGGCCTGCCCTTCGACATGTCGCCCCTGGCCCGGGACATCACCTGGTCCCCGGTGTTCACCGAGCAGGGCTTCCGGCCGGGCCGGGCCGGGCTGGACCGGGAGTGGCGGTGGGGCGGGTGGGTCTCCTGGCTCGGCGGGCCGGCTCTGCTGCCGCTGGACGAGTGGCCGCGCCGACCGGACGGCAGGCCGCTGGCGCACGTCACCTCCCTGTCGCTGCACGACGCCTGGGCCGCTGCCGAGGAGGAGGGCAAGGCGGCCTGGCCGGGACATCGCGAGGGACTGCCGACCGAGGGCTACCTGGAGGTGTTCCACGACCTGGTCGACACCTACGGCTGGGAACCAGGCGACCGGGACGCGGGTGGCTGGCTGGTGCGCTGGGTGCCCCAGCCACAGCGGCCGGGCTTCGCCGAGCCGCCCGCCGACCTCGACACACCGACGGACGCCTGCCAGGCGGGGATGCTGCTACCCGGCTGGAGCAGTCGACCGTCGGGGGACTTCCGCGCAGACCGGGGGCAGAACGCGGCAGCGACGCTGGTCGCCGAGGAGTTCCAGCGAGCCTGGGCGTACCAGCGGACCCGGTCACGGAGTGCACCGCCCACCCCCGTGACGCATGTCTACGGGCACAGCCAGAACTCGACCGCACCGGCTCTGCGGATCCTGCGCGAGGCCCTGCCCGTCCAGGACGGCGACGACCACCGGCTCGTGCTGGACATCGAGTCGTGGACCCACCTGAGCGGCTGGTTCGGCGATGCCGCGTCGCTCGAGGTGTGGATGCGGGACAGCGACCTGGCCGCGCGACGCTTCGACCGCGCTTGGTGCATCACCCGCACCGACTGAGCCGCGATGCGTGAGTGCCCGCTGTGGGGCACCAGAGCAGTCGCGGCGCACGGGTACGCAGGACGGGGCCTCGCACACGGCTGCGTCGGTCGTCGATCGCCGGGCGGGCATGCCGGTACGGCCGTCCGCGGGGGGTGCGGGCGGCCGTGCCGGCGTGCGCGGGTCGGTCAGGCGGCAGGGGCGAGAGGTGGGGGGACGGTGATCTCGGTGCCGTCGGGGCGCCAGGTGCGCCATCGCCCGTCCGGTTGTCGCTCGACGCGGAAGCCGTGGTGGACCTGGGTGTGGTGCCGTTCGCACAGCAGCGCGCTGTTGGCCAGGCTGGTCTCGCCGCCGTCGATCCAGTGCACCAGGTGGTGCACGTCGGCCCAGTGACTCGGGGCGTCGCAACCGGCGAACACGCACCCGCCGTCCCGGAGTTCGACCGCGCGGCGCAGCTGCCGGCTGACCAGCCGCCGGCTGCGGCCCAGGTCCAGCGGCACCCCGTCGGGCCCGAACACCACCCGGGAGATCGCCCCGTCGCAGGCCAGCCAGCGCGCCCGGGCCGCGGAGATCGTCGCCCCGAACCCCATGGTGGCGCTGCCGGGCCCGGTGGCCGGGTCGGCCAGGTCGTCCAGGTCGACCCGCACCGCGACGTGCGGCTTGACCGTCCGCAGCACCGGCAGGCTCCCGGACGCCAGGGCGTTGCCGCACAGCTGCACGAGCGCATCGCCGAGCCGCTGGGCCCGGGTGCGCTCGTCCCCGGCCGGGCGATCGGCCTGCACGTGGCCCTCCAGCGCCGCCTGGAACTTCTCTCCGCCCACGGCGTCGAGGTGGAAGCGTCCGCTGAGGGATCCGTCGGCGTGCTTGGACACCGTCAACGACCGGCTGGCGGTGGGGTCGGGTTCGGGCCCGTCGGGGTCGAGCGCGTCGAGGTAGCGCTGCACGATCTGCACCAGGTCGGCGTGGGGACAGTCGAGGGCGACCTGGGTCAGTGCGGCGTCCATCGCGGCCAGGTCGACGTTCTGGGCGGCGGCCGCGGCCCGCCGCTGCGGCGTGACCACCCGCGCGGCCTCGGCCACCTGCTCGGCCGACACCAGCCCGGCCTCGTGCGCCTCGGCCAGCGCCGGCAGGTGCTCCAGCGCCCGACCGTTGCCGACCAGCCGGGACGCCGCCGCCGAGGAGAGCCGGCAGTGCCCGCGCAGCCACGACGCCATGCTCTTCTGCCCGTCGCGCTCGGGGGCCTGGGACAGTTCCGCGGCGCGGACCCGGCGGGCCAGGGCGGCATCGATCCGGTTGCGCTCGGCGATGAGCGCGGCGACGTCATCCAGGACGTCACCGGTCTCCCACTCGCTCGAACGCATGATCGAAGAATAGCCGATCAAGACCACGCGCACCACCCGAACTCCCAGGTCAGAGCCCTGTCCACAGATCCGCAGCGCGCCTTGACACCACGCCCAGCGCGACCTCAGCGATGAGTGCGCCACCCCGGCGGCGTCCACACCACATGACCCTCGTCATCGGCGACATCACGGTGTCCCTCGACGGCTACGTGTCCGGCTCGGACGACGGCGTCGAGGCCATCCACGCCTGGGCACTCCGCAGCGACGACCCCGTCGACCGCGGCGTCCTGGAGCGGCACGCGGCGGCGTCCGGTGCCGTCGTCATGGGCCGGCGCACCTTCGACGAGGTCGACCGCGGGTGGGGCGACGGCATGGGCTACGGCGCGACGCTGGACGCCCGGCCGCCGTTCTTCGTCGTCACCGGCAGCCCGCCCGCGGAGCACCGGCTCGCGGCCACCCACGACTTCGCGTTCGTCACCGACGGCCCGGCCGCAGCCATCCACAGTGCCCGGGCAGCAGCCGGCGACCGCGACGTCTTCGTCATGGGCGGCGGCGCGATGGTCGGCTCGTGCCTGCGGGACGGGCTGCTCGACGAGCTGCGCCTGCACGTGGCGCCGGAGGTCCTGGGCGCGGGCACACCGTTGTTCGCCGGCGTCGGGCGGCACCGTCTCGAGCAGACGTCGGTCGAGGCTGGCGCGGTGTGCACCCACGTCACCTACCGGGTGCGCCGCTGACTCAGGACCGGCGCGAGCGGAAGTCGCCGCGGCCGGTGTCGCGCCGCCAGTCGTCGAAGGACTCCCCGGTCAGCTCCTCCAGGAGCGCGATGTCGGGCAGCAGCGGCGCCAGGACGTCGCGCCGCACCTCCACCGGCAGCGGCGGCCGGGGCGCCCGCCCGGCGTGCAGCGCGGCCACCAGCGGCCGCGAGACCTGCCGCCACACCTGCGGCGGGGCGTGGGCACCCAGCGCCGCCCCGGCCCGCACCACCTGGGACAGCGCCCGGTACCGGGGCGTGTCGGAGACGTAGGGCTTCACGTTCTCCGGGGGCACGGTGTGCGCCACCCCCCGCTCGACGCCGAGGAAGTCGCTGACCCGGTCGAGCGTCTCCCGCGGGGTGTCGACCAGCTGCCGGTAGCGCAGGAGCAGCACCTGCGACCGCGGCAGGACGGCGTACAGGTCGCGCAGTTGCTCGCCGTAGCGACCGAGACCGCGGTAGTGCCAGAACGGCGCGTAGCCCGCGGCCACCCGCGCGTCCTCCAGCGCGACGGCGGTGCGGAAGTCCGCCTCGGGCTCCAGGCCGTCGGCGCGCAGGTGCACCCAGTTCGACCAGGCCCGGTCCACCGGGTCGCGCACCACCACGACCACGCGGACCCCCGGGACGTCGGCGGCCAGGCGGCGCTGCGCGGCGCGGTCGTGGAGGTAGAACGGCGTGCTCTCCCCGCGCACCGTCCCGGGCGGGGCGCCGTCGAACAGCCGCAGGTAGTCCTCGCGCCGCCAGACCCACTCCCGCGCGCTGTGCGCGTCCCCGGGTCCGCGCTGGCCGCTGCGCGGCGGCGGACGGCCGTCGGTCAGGTAGTACTTCGGCTCCTTGACCGGGGACAGGTACAGGCCGGGGTGGGTGGCCAGCGCCGCGTGCAGCGCCGTCGTCCCGGCCTTGGGCGCACCGGCGACGACGAACTGCGGGAGCCGGCCGGCGTCAGCGGTCACCCGACCCACCCCCGACCCGCGGTGTACACACGGGAGACCTGCCACCCCCACGGAGAGGAGCCGTCGAGTGACCGCGCCCCGCCCCCCGGCGCCCGACCGCTTCTGGAGCGACGCCGAGGTCGTCGTCGAACCGGAGGACCCGCGCCCGGGCTCGTGGGCCGGCGCCCCGTCGGCGCAGCTGGTCGACGGCACCTGGTGGCTGGCCCACCGGCTGCGCCGCCCGGTCGGCGAGGGCCGCGGCTTCGGCAACGTGGTGGCCCGGTCCGACGACGGGGTGCGCTTCGAGCCGGTCGTCGCCCTCGGCAAGGACCGCTTCGGCGCCGAGTCGCTCGAGCGGCCGGCGCTGGTGCACACGCCCGAGGGCCGCTGGCGGCTCTACGTCAGCTGCGCGACGCCCGGCACCCGGCACTGGCGGGTGGACCTGCTCGAGGCCGACACCGTCGAGGGGCTGGCCGTCGCCGAGCCGCGCACCGTGCTGCCCGGCAGCGCCGCCGACGCGCCCAAGGACCCGGTCGTGCGGTGGGACGGCGGCCAGTGGCACCTGTGGGCCTCGGTGCACCCGCTCGACGACCCCGACGCCACCGACCGGATGACCACCGAGCACGCGACCAGCCCGGACGGCGTCACGTGGACGTGGCGGGGCACCGCGCTGGCCGGCACGCCGGGCAGCTGGGACGCCCGCGGCGTCCGGTTCGCCACCGTCGTCCTCGACGGCGACCGCACCTGGGCGCTCTACGACGGCCGGGCCACCGCGGCGGAGAACTGGGAGGAGCGCACCGGGCTGGCCCGGCTCGACGGCGGGGGGTTCCGCGCCGCCCCCGGCGGGCCGCACCTGCAGAGCCCGCACCCGCCGCACGGGCTGCGCTACGCCGACGTCGTCGCGCTGCCCCGCGGGGGTGCCCGCTGGTACTACGAGGCGACCCGCGCCGACGGCGCCCACGAGCTGCGCACCGTCCTGCTCCCGGCCTGACGCCGTCCACCCGGTCCCGACGAGCGACACGTCAAAGTGCACCACGCCGATCGACTTGACACACATTGGAGCGGCAGGTCGGATGGGCGCGTGGCACCCGCCCTGACGCTCACCCGCCGGTCCGCCGTGGACCTGCTGCGGGTGGCCAGCGCGCTGTGTCCGGCCGCCTGAGCGCCCGGCCCACCGCCACCTCCCGCGCCCGCCCCCCGCAGGGGCCCGGCGCGCCATGCACCCGGAGTCCCGATGACCCCCCGCACCGCCCTGCTGTCCGACGCCGCCCGCGACGAGCTCACGGCCGACACCACCAGCGCCCGCACCACGTCCACCGCCGCGGTCGCGGCCGCGCTGGCCGCCGTCGCCGACGCCTGGCTGCCGCGGGTCGAGTACCGCGCCGCCAGCCGCTGGACCGGCCTGCTCCCCCTCGACGACGCCGTCGACCTGCTCGACCCCTCGCTCGCCGCCGACCTCGCCGCCACGCAGGTCTGGCTGCTGACCTGGCTGCCCGGTCAGGGCACCCCGCTGCACGACCACGGCGGCTCGGCCGGTGCCTTCGCCGTCGTCCGGGGCTCGCTGACCGAGGAGACCGTCGGCGGCCGCGCCGGCGCGGTCCGGGAGGTGTCCACCGAGCTGACGGCCGGGCGGGTGCGCCCGTTCGGACCGCACCACGTGCACCGGGTCACCAACCAGGGCACCGGAGCCGCCGTGAGCGTGCACGCCTACACCCCCGCCCTCCGCCAGATGAGCACCTACGCCCTCGATGGCGGGGTACTGCTGCACACCGGCACCGAGCGCGCCGGCGTCGACTGGTGAGCGCCCGCCCGCCCGGCGCCAGGAGCGTCGACCAGCTGCTCGCGGAGGCCCGGTCGCGGATCACCCGCGTGACGCCGGCCGAGGCCGCTGCGCGGGTGGCGGCCGGAGCGGTGCTGGTCGACATCCGGCCGCAGTCGCAGCGCGAGGCCGAGGGCGAGGTGCCCGGCGCGCTGGTGGTCGAGCGCAACCACCTCGAGTGGCGGTTCGACCCCGAGAGCGACGCACGGGTCCCGCAGGCCACCGGGTACGACGTCGAGGTCGTCGTGCTGTGCCAGGAGGGCTACACCTCCAGCCTGGCCGCCGACGCACTGCGCTCGCTGGGCCTGGCCAGCGCGAGCGACGTCATCGGCGGGCACCGCGCGTGGGTGGCCGCCGGGCTGCCCACGACCAGCGGCCCGGCGGGCTGAGACCGTCCGGGGACGGCGGCGCCTGACGGAGGGACGCCGCCGCCCCGGACCCCCCTCAGGTCTTGCTCTTGCCCTGCGCGCCGGAGTGCTCGTGCCGGTCGTCGCCCTTCCGGACGTGGTGGGTCTGCTTCGAGGCGCCGGTGGTGGCGCCGGCCGCGCTGGGCGCCACGCCCTCCTTCTTCGCCTCGCGGGCGGCCGCGCGCTGGGCGTCGGCGTCGTTGTTCTTGCTCATGCCGGGCGGGTACCCCGGCGGCCGCCCGCCACGCCGGACAGCACCCGGAACGTCCGGGCGGCCATGAGGTCCGCGCCGAGGTCCCGCACCGCCCGCGCCCGGGCCCGCGTCCCGAGGTCGGCCCGCTCGTCCGGGTCGGCGAGCAGGCCGCCGATCGCGTCGGCGAGCGCGACGGCGTCGTCCACCGGCACCACGACGGCGTCCTCCCCCACCGCCCGGCGCACGTCGCCGACGTCGGTGGCCACGCACGGCAGGCCCTCGGCCATCGCCTCCAGCAGCGCCAGCGGCAGCGCCTCGACCCGCGAGGACAGCACGAACAGGTCCAGCCCGGCGAGGAAGCCGCGGACGTCGGAGACCCAGCCCGGGAAGGTCACCGGCAGCCCGGCGGCCGCGGCGCGCAGCGCCTCCCCGTCGCGCCCGGCCCCGCCGACGACGGCCTCGTACGGGGCGTCGAGCCGGCGCAGCGCGGCGAGCAGCACGTCGAAGCCCTTCTGCGCGGTGAGGCGGCCGAACGCGCCGACCCGCGGCACCGGGCGCCCTGCCGGCCCCGCGGGGTCGGGCGGGACGTCGACCCCGTTGGGGACCACGTGCGCCCGCGCCGGGTCGACGCCGAGGTCGGCCACCACCTGTGCGCCCCCCTGCTCCGAGGGGCTGAGCACCGCGGCCATCCGCCGGTAGAGGGCGGCCAGCGCGGCCCGCTCCTCCCCCGTGCGCGTGTCGCCGACCAGGTGCAGCACGCCGGCGGTGGGCGCCACCTCCTGCGCGGCGGCGACGGCGGCCGCGTTGGACGCGGGGTCGACCAGGTTGACCACCACGACGTCGGGGCGCTGCGCGGCCAGCGCCGCCCGGGTCCCCGGCGCGGCGGCGGCGCGCCGGGTGAGCGGGACGACGGCGGCCGGCACGTCCAGGCCGGCGAACCCCGCGGCCACCGGCTCGGCGCACACCAGCGACGCGGTGGCGCCGTGGTCGGCGGCCCGGCGCAGGTGGTGGGTCAGCCACACCTCCGCGCCGCCCCACGCGTCGGAGTCGGCGACGAACGAGACCCTCACGAGGCCGCCAGCTCGCGCGCGGCCCGGGCGACGGCGTCCGGCGGGACGGTGAGCGCGCAGCGGAACTCGATCGGGCAGGCCAGGTGCGGGCAGGGCGCGCAGGCGACGGCCGGCGTCAGCGCCCGGTGCCGGGGGCCGGGGTGCGCCCAGCGCACCGGGTCGCCGGGCAGGAAGACGGTCACGCTGCGCGCGCCGACGGCGGCGGCCAGGTGTGCCGAGCCGGTGTCGTTGCCGACCAGCACCGCGCTGTCGCGCAGCAACGCGGCCAGCCCGCCCAGGCTGGTGGCGCCGGTGAGGTCGACGGCCGGGGCGCGCATCGCGGCCACCACCCGCGCCGAGATCTCCCGCTCGCCGGGCACCCCGGTGACGACGACGGCCAGCCCGTCGGCGGCCAGCGCGTCACCAACCGCGGCGTAGCGGTCCACCGGCCAGCGGCGGGTGGGCGCCGAGGCACCGGGGTGCAGGACGGCGTACCGGCCGGGCTCGAGCCCGTGCGCGGCGAGGGTGGCCGCGTGCTCGGCCTCGTCGTCGGCGGTGACGGGGAAGCCCATCGCCGCGTCCCCGCCGGGTGGCAGGCCCAGGTGCTCGAGCAGCGCGACGTGGCGCGCGGCCTCGTGCAGGTGCCGGGGGTAGCGCAGGTGCAGCGCCGCGGCGGCGGCCGGCGGGTCCCACCCGGTCGGCGCGAAGCCCCCGGTGAGCCGGGCGCCGAGCGCGGCGGTGACGCGGTTCGCGGCGGGCCGGTCGCCGTAGGCCTGCAGCGCGAGGTCGAACCGGCGGGCGCGGGCGGCCGCGGTGAAGGGCTGCCACCCCGCCGCGTCGACCGGCCCGTCGGGGATGCCGGGCGCGCCGGGGAAGGCCAGCAGGTCGTCGACGGTGCCGCCGAGGCGGTCGACCACCGGCGCCATCCGGCCGAAGGTCACCAGCGTCACCTCGACGTCGGGACGGGCGGCGCGCAGCCGGCGCAGCGCCGGGACCGTGCACAGCAGGTCGCCCAGGCCCACCCGGAGCCGGACCAGCGCCAGGCGGCGCACGGCCGGGTCGGCGAGCGGCGTGATCACCTGCGCCCTCTGCCCCGGCTGTGCCGTGCGCTAACGCGTGGTGCACTACACATCCCGTCCCGACAGCCGGAGGTCCCCTGCGTGTCCCGCCCCGCCGTCCCCGCCGGTCCCCTGCACGTGCTGCGGCTGTGCAGCGTCTTCGAGCCACCGGCGGCCCCGGGACCGGTCGGTCCCGGGACGCTCCCCGGCGAGCTCGACTCCCGGTCGGCCCGCTTCGACCCGATCGGCGGCATGCAGAACCACACGGCGACGCTGACCCGCTGCCTGGACGCCCGGGGCGTGCGGCAGACGGTGGTCACCGCGCGGCTGGCCGGCCCGGCGGGCACCACCCCGCTGGGCCGCGGGGGACGGGTGCACCGCACCGGACTGCCCGTGCCGCGGCTGCGCCAGCTGTGGGCGCTGAGCGGGCTGTCCACGGTCCTGCGCGCCGGGCGGCGGGCACCGGTCGACGTCGTGCACGCCCACCAGGGCGAGGACCTCGCCACCCTGCCGCTGGCCCGGCTGGCCGCCCGGGTGCACCGGGCCCCGCTGGTGGTCACCGTGCACTGCAGCGTCGGGCACACCCTCACCGGCCGCGGGCCGAGGGTGCGGCTGCTGCGCGCGGTGGGCGGCTGGATCGAGCGCAGCACGCTGCGGCGCGCCGACGCCGTCGTCGTCCT
Source organism: Geodermatophilus sp. SYSU D00700 (assembly GCF_054050255.1). Classification (NCBI taxonomy): domain Bacteria; kingdom Bacillati; phylum Actinomycetota; class Actinomycetes; order Geodermatophilales; family Geodermatophilaceae; genus Geodermatophilus; species Geodermatophilus sp. SYSU D00700. Next base: position 149,565 of record NZ_JBJGZA010000001.1, read on the forward strand.
CACCGGGCGGACCGCGGCGGCCCTCCGCGACGACGACGTGCCCGCCGACCGGATCTCGACCATCCCGTCGGGGTTCGACCCGGCGCTGTTCGCCGGGCACACCGCCGACGCCTTCCCCGGGGTGGCCCGGCCGCGGATCGGCTACGTGGGCCGGCTGGCGCCGCAGAAGAGCCCCGGCACGCTGGTCCGCGCGTTCGGCCGGATGCGGGAGACGGCGTCGCTGGTCGTCGTCGGCGACGGTCCGGACCGGCCGCTGGTCGAGCGGCTGGCCGCGGAGAGCCCCGCCGCCGACCGGATCACCCTCGCCGGCTTCGTCGAGCACGCCCGCGTGCCGGCGCTGCTGGCCTCGGTCGACGTGCTGGTGCTGCCCTCGGCCTACGAGGAGATGGGCTCGGTGCTCACCGAGGCGATGGCCGCGGGGCTGCCGGTGGTGGCCAGCGACGTCGGCGGGATCCCCGAGGTGGTGCGGCACGGGGCCACCGGGCTGCTGGTGCCACCGGGCGACGTCGACGCGCTCGCCGCCGCGCTGGACCGGGTGACCGCCGAGCCGGCGCTGCGGTCCCGGCTGGCCGCGGGCGCCCGGGCCCGCGCGGCCGACTACGCCTGGCCGGCGCTCGCCGGGCGGGTCGCCGAGGTCTACGACCGGGTGCTGGGAGCGGCCGCCGACCTCGAGCCGGCCGCGTGAGACCGCAGGTCGCCGTCCTCGTGCCGGTGCACGACCAGGCGGCCTTCCTCCCCCGGGCGCTGGAGTCGCTGCTCGCGCAGGAGGAGACCGCGTGGGAGGCGGTGGTCGTCGACGACGGCTCGCGGGAGCCGGTCGCCGTGCCGCCCGACCCGCGGCTGCGGCTGGTGCGCACCGAGGACAACCGCGGCCTGGGCGCGGCCCTGAACACGGCGCTGGACGCCACCACCGCGCCGGTCGTGGCCTACCTCCCCGCCGACGACGTGTGGTTCCCCGACCACCTGGGCACCGCGCTCGACCGGCTGGCCGACCCGGCGGTGGTGCTGGTCCGCGCCGGGCTCGCCGAGCCGGCCGGCACCCCGTACGCGCAGCTGGTGCAGGTGGCCCACCGCCGCACCGGCGACCGGTGGACCGAGCGCGCCGAGCTGGAGACCGACGACCTCGACCGGCTGATGTGGACCCGGGTCGCCGCCCGCGGGACGACGACGGGCACCGGCCGGGTCACCTGCGCGTGGACGCAGCACCCCGGGCAGCGGTCGCGGGCGATCCGGGAGGCCTTCGACGGCGGCCTCAACGTGTTCCGCACCCGCTACCGGGTGGCCGGGCCGCTGCGGTTCGCCTCGACCGACGGCGGGGAGGTCGACGAGGTCGCCCGGTACGCGCGGTTCCGGTCACGGGCGTACGAGGCCCGCCCCGACGGGCTGTCGGTGCTCGTCGTCGGGGAGCTGGCGTTCAACCCCGAGCGGGTGCTGGCGCTGGCCGAGCGCGGCCACCGGCTCACCGGGCTGTGGACCGCCGACGCGCTGGGCGACGCCACCGTCGGGCCGCTGCCGTTCGGGCACGTGCCCGACCTCGACCGCGACGCGTGGCGCGAGGGCGTGCGCGACCTCGCCCCCGACGTCGTCTGGGCGCAGCTGAACTGGCGGGCGGTGCCGTTCGCGCACGCGGTGCGGCGGGCCTTCCCCGACCTGCCGTTCGTGTGGCACTTCAAGGAGGCGCCGCAGCGCAGTGTCGTCCGCGGCGAGTGGCCGCTGCTGGCCGACCTCGTCTGCGGCGCGGACGCGGTGCTGCTGGCCACCGAGGAGGAGCGCGACTGGTTCGCCCTGGCGCTGTCCGGCCGGGTCGACCCCGCCCGCCTGGGCGTCCTCGACGGCGACCTGCCCACGCGCGACTGGCTGGACGCCCCGCTCCCGCCGAGGCTCTCCGACGCCGACGGGCAGCCGCACGCCGCCGTCGTCGGCCGGCCCTCCGGGCTGGACCTGGAGTGGGTGCTGGCGCTGGCCGACCGCGGCGTGCACACCCACCTCTACGGCCAGGTGCGCGCGCCGGGGCCCAAGGGGTCCTGGACCGGCTGGCTGGACGAGGCGCTGGCCCGCGCACCGGGCTTCGTGCACGTGCACCCGGCGGTGGGCCCGGAGGACTGGGTGCGCGAGCTCTCGCGGCACGACGCCGGCTGGCTGCACCGCTTCGACAGTCGCAACGGCGGCGACCTGCGCCGGGCCACCTGGGACGACCTCAACTCCCCCGCCCGGCTGCCGGTGTGCCTGGCCGCGGGCCTGCCCCTGCTGCAGCAGGCCAACCCGGGCTCGCGGGTGTCGGTGGAGCGGGTGCTGCGCGAGGACGGGACGGGGCTGTTCTACCGCTCGGCCGACGACGTCGCCGCGGTGCTGCACGAGGAGGTCGCGACCCGGGCGGGACACCGGGCGGCGCTGGCCGCGCGGGAGCGGCACGTCTTCGACGCGCACGCCGACCGGCTGGTCGACCTGTTCCGCACGATCGCCCGCTGAAGATCAGCCTTTATCGCGATGAAGGCACCTCCCCAGAGGTGCCTTTATCGCGACAAAGGCCCCTTCCACGGGCGGGACTGTCGGCCCCTGCTCCTACCGTCCGGGACGTGGACGAGCTGCGGTGGGCGGTGACCGACGGGCCGCGCGGCACGGCCGCGGTCGAGCTGCCGGAGGACGCCGGGTCGGCGGGCCGGCTGGCCGAGCAGGCCGGCGGGTTCTGGTGCGCGCTCGCGGCCGGCGGCTGCGGCGGGTCCCTGGTGGTGGCCGACGGCGGTGCGCGGCCGGTGTTCCGGCACACCGGCGAGGAGCCGTGCCGGTTCGTCGGGCGCGGCGCGACGGCGGCCCGCGCCTACGACCCCCTCCGCTACCGGCCCGCGCTGACCGCGTGGCTCACCGGGCAGGGACACCGGCCGCGGGTCGAGACGGTGTCCGGACGGGACGGGCACGCCGGCCTGCACGTCGTCGTCGACGCGCTCGGCGCCGCCCTCGAGGTCCAGCTCGTGCCGCTGACCGACACCGCCTGGCGGGCGCGGGACGACCGGGTCCGTCGCACGGTGCGGTCGGTCACCTGGCTCTACGGCCCCGACGCCGACACCGCCGCGGCCACCGAGGCCGGGGTGCGCGGCGCGGCGCTGTCGCTGCGGCGCCACGACCGGGGCCTGCTCGTGGGGGTCCGGGACGCCGGCGACCGGGTGCGCTGGGTGCGCCTGGCCGCGTGCCGGCTGACCGCCGACGGGGTGACCGCGCCCGGGCTGGCGGAGGCGCGGGCCGCGCACGCCCGGCAGGCGGAGGCGCGGCAGGAGGCGGCGCGCCGGGTGGCCCGGCAGGGCGCGCGGTGGTCGCAGCGGTCCGGCGCGGTGCCGTGGGACGTCCGCACCGGCACGCTGCCGTTCCCGGCCGCGGGTTAGGACGGCACGCCGGTCGTGTCGTCCTCGGCGCCGGCCCGCGGGGACTCCGGCGGCCGGCGGGTCCGCACCCGCCGCGGCAGGTGCAGGTGCGGCAGGCGGAGGTGCGGGGGCAGGTGGGGGTGCGGCACGTGCGGGTGCGGGAGCCGGGCCACCAGCCCGGCCGGCAGGTGCACGTGCGGCAGGTGCAGGTGCGCCCGGCGCGGGTGCTCCCGCGGCTCGGCGTGCCGGCGGCCCAGCGCGGCCGACCAGACGCTGCGTCCCCGCGCCGCCTGCGCCCGCGCGGCGGTCTGTGCCGCGCGGTGGTCGCGTTCCCACCGGGCGGTGTTGCTCCGTGCCATGGCGGTGACCAGCCCGGTCAGCACCAGGAAGCCGACGACGCTGACGACTGCCCACTCCATGGCGGCCCTCCCCTGGACCGCGCCGCGCAGCCCGGCGACCCGGCGGCCGCGGCGATGACCGCAGGATCCCGCCGTCCCGGTTCCGGGACAAGTCGGTCTCCGCGGCGCACCGCGCGACGCGCCGGGCCGTGCGGAGCGGGCTCCGTCAGAACCGCAGCACGGCCTGCAGCGGCGGCGCGGGCAGCCGCCGCCCGGCGAGGTCGGCCAGCAGCCGGGGGCCGTCGTCGAAGGGCAGCACGTCGGTGACCAGGTGCCGGCGGACGTCGTCACCGCGCTCGCGCAGCAGGTCCAGGACGACGTCGGCCAGGGCCCGCCGCGGCCAGGCGGTGGCCATCCCGCGCGGCACCCGGCTGATCTGGGCGCACACCACCGCCAGGCCGTTGTGGTGGAACTCCTCGCCGAGCCGCACCTGCTCGGCGCCGGCCTGGTAGAAGCCGAGGTCGACCACGACGCCCTGCGGCCGCAGCGCCTTGAGCCCGGTGGCCAGCGCCGCGTCGTGGCCGCGGCACTGCAGCACCAGGTCGGCGCCGGCGTCCCCCGGCGCGTGCCGCCAGCGCTGCTTGACCTCGCGCCAGGCGTCGCCGTCCACGGTGTCCAGCCCCAGTGCCCCGGCCACGGCGCGGCGGCCGGGCGAGTCCTCCGCGACGACGACGTCGGCGGCGCCGTGATGCTGCGCGAGCAGCGCCGACAGCAGCCCGATCACGCCGGCGCCGGTGACCAGCACGTGCCGGTCGCGGACGCCGTCGCCGATCGCGCCGCCGGGGCCGGTGAACTGCGCGGTGGCGTGCAGCAGGCCGTTGACGCAGATCGGCCCCATCTGCGCGAGGTAGACGCCGAGCAGCGGGTCGAGGTCGTCGGGGACGGGGATCACGTGCATCGTCGCCGGGTCGGCGCAGCGGCCGGTGCGGTGCCCGTACGCCATCGCCACCCGGGTGCCCTCGGCGAGGTCGGGGGTGCGGCTCTCGGTGACCACGCCGACCTCCATGTAGCCCAGCGTGTGCACCGGATAGCCGACGACCGGCTCGCCTGCGGAGAAGGAGCGCAGGTCGGGGTCCCAGTGCACGACGTGGTGCGGATCGGTGCCGCGGACCAGCGCGACCTCGGTGCCGGCGCTGATCCCGCTGTACTCCGTGGTCACCCACGCCTGGCCGGCCGCGGGCTCGGGCTCGGTGTCGTCGAGCAGCGCCGGCTCGCCGGGCCGGACGACGCCGATGGTCCGCACCGCCCTCACAGCGCCACCGTCCCGCCGTCGGCCGCCGCCCGCGCCACGGCCACCGCGAGCCGGTGGGTGCGCAGCGCCTCGGCGTAGGGCGCGCGGACGTCGTCGCCCTCCCCGCGCACGGCGGCGACGAACGCCGCGTCCTCGACGGTGATCGGGTCGGCCGCGCGCACCACGGTCCGCTCGCCGTCGGCGTCGGTGATGCGCAGGTCGTGCTCGGTGAGCTCCAGGCCGAGGCCGGGGGCCACCACCTGCACGCCGATCCGGTAGCCGCGCGGGGCCAGGCAGCTGTTGGAGAACGTGCCGACCGCGCCGCCCGCGTAGCGCAGGGACGCGGTGCAGACGTCCAGGATGTCGCCGGGCCCGTCCGGCGAGCGCCCGCCGGTGGCCCAGCCGGACTCCACCTCGCCGGCCAGCACCCGGCCGACGTCGAGCAGGTGGGTCGCCTGCTCGACGGTCTGCCCGCCGGACTGGTCCTGCCGCGCCCACCAGGGCACGTTCGGCGCCTTGTCCAGCCAGGCGCCCAGCAGCAGCCGGGGCGGCCGGTCGGCGAGCAGTCCGCGGGCCCGTTCCAGGGTGTCGAGGTAGCGCCAGTGGTAGCCGACCGCGGTCAGCAGCCCGGCGGCCTCGATGCGCGCGGCCAGCCGCTCGGCGGTGGCCAGGTCGGCGGCCGGCGGCTTCTCGACGAACAGCGGCAGGCCGGCGTCGATCGCGGCGTCCTCCACGGCACCGTGCTGGGCGGGCGGGACGCACACGTAGAGCGCGTCGAGCGCCTCGGCGTCGAGCAGGTCCTCCCACGACCGGTACGCCGTCGCGCCGGCCCGCTCGGCCAGCCGCCCCGCGCGGTCGGCCTGCGGGTCGGCGACCCCGGCGACGGTGACGCCGTCCAGCGCGGTCAGGGACTCCACGTGCCGGCCGGCGATGAACCCGGCTCCCACCACTCCGATGCGCGTGCTCACCGGCGCGTCCTGCCCCCGGCCGGGGCTGCGCAACCGCCCGGTACCGGTTCGGGTCGCACACCACCGGGTAGCCGCCGCCGGGTCGAGCAGCGGCCCCGTCCCGCTTCCCAGGGAGATCCGGCATGAAGGCAGTGGTGTGGCACGGCGTCGGCGACATCCGGCTCGACGACGTCCCCGACCCGACCATCCAGGACCCGACCGACGCCATCGTCGAGATCACCGCCAGCGCGATCTGCGGCACCGACCTGCACTTCGTGCGCGGCACGATGACCGGCATGGTCGAGGGCACCGTGCTCGGCCACGAGGCCGTCGGCGTGGTCCGCGAGACCGGTCCGGGCGTGCGCAACCTGCGCCCCGGCGACCGGGTGGTCATCCCCTCCACCATCGCCTGCGGGTACTGCTCGTACTGCCGCGCCGGCTACTACGCGCAGTGCGACAACGCCAACCCCAACGGCCCGGCGGCGGGCACCTGCTTCTTCGGCGGGCCGCAGACCACCGGCCCGGTCGACGGGTTGCAGGCCCAGTACGCCCGCGTGCCCTTCGCCAACGCCGGTCCGGTGTGTCTGCCCGACGAGGTGGGCGACGACGCCGCCATCCTGCTGTCCGACATCTACCCCACCGCCTGGTTCGGCGCCCGGCTGGCCGAGGTGGGCAAGGGCGACACCGTGCTCGTCCTCGGCGCCGGCCCGGTCGGTCAGTTCGCCGTCACCAGCGCCTTCCAGCAGGGCGCCGGGCGGGTGCTGGTCGTCGACGGCGTGGCGAGCCGGCTGGACCAGGCCCGGGCCCGCGGGGCGGAGGTCGTCGACTTCAACGCCGAGGACCCGGTCGCCGTCGTCCAGGAGCTCACCGGCGGCGTCGGCGTGGACCGCGTCGTCGAGGCGGTCGGCGTCGACGCGCAGCGGCCGAAGAGCGGCCCGGCCGCCGAGGCGGCGCAGGAGCAGGCCGAGCAGTTCGAGCAGGAGCGGCAGCAGGTGGCTCCGGAGCGGAACGCGCAGGGCGACACCTGGGTGGCCGGTGACGCGCCGAGCCAGTCGCTGCAGTGGGCGGTCGAGTGCGTGGCCAAGGCCGGGAGCATCGGGGTCATCGGCGTCTTCCCGCCGGACATGACCAGCTTCCCGACCGGCGCGGCCATGAACAAGAACCTGACCGTGAAGATGGGCAACTGCAACCACCGGCGCTACGTCCCCGAGCTGCTCACCCTCGTCCGCACCGGCGCCATCGACCCGACGACGGTGCTCACCCAGGTCGGCGACATGCCGTCGGTGCTCGAGGCGTACGAGACCTTCGACCGCCGGGAGAGCGGCTGGACCAAGGTCGCGCTGGACCCGAGCAGCTGAGGGACCCGCCCCGACCGGTCAGCCGGCCGGCAGCCGCCGGACACCGCGGGCGTCGGCGTAGCGGTCCAGCACGTCCCGCGGGGAGGCCCGGGTGTGCAGGAACTCGTCGTCGACGACCACGAGGAAGTCGTGCACGGCGGCCTCGAGCAGCCGGCCGGCGAACCGGGTGTCGGGGTCCGCTGCGGCCATGGCGGCCGCGGCCAGGTCCAGCGCGACGTCCAGGGCCGGCGCGAGCGCGGCATCGGGGCGGCTCTCGGTGAACCAGTGCGTCTCCGGGTGCTGGAAGAGGTCGACGCGCTGCTGCACCACGTCGGCCGCCACCTGCGCCAGGAGGGCCGGCGCCAGCGCCGAGTCCCCGGCGGCCACGCGGTCCCCGGCGCCCGACCGCTGCAGCAGCGTCAGGCGGATCGCGAGCGCACGCCGCCGGCTCAGCGCCGGGTAGACCTGCAGGACCCACGACACCGCGGCGGTGACGAGGGTGAGGCCGACGAGCGCCTCGACGGGCACGACCAGGCGCAGCCAGGCGGCCTCCGGGGAGATGTCGCCGAACCCCAGGGTGGTCAGGGTGACCGCCGAGAGGTACAGCGCGTCGAGCAGCCCGGCCCGCGCCGAGGGGTCGAGCCCGGTGGCGAAGGCGAACCCGTCCGGCAGGTGCGGCCAGTAGACCAGCGCCCAGCCGCCGGCGATGAGCAGCAGCCAGGTCAGGATGACCGCGGTCATCGCCAGCGGCCCGGTCACCGGTCCGACCCGCCCGCGCCCGGCCCACCAGACGCCCCGCAGCAGCCGCCGGCTCAGCCAGCCCCGGCCGCTCGGGTGCCAGATCGTGTGGAAGATGTCGCGCAGGGCGACGAGGACGAGGAGCGCCCCCACCGCGGTGACCGACCAGCCGAGGACCTCGCCCACCCGGGCCACCCTGCCAGCCGGGAGCCGCCACCGCGGCGCGCCGCCGACCTCACAGCTGCGGGCGGACGCCCGGCTCGCCGGCCACGCCCGACGGCTCGACGGCGGCCCGCCCGGGACCCCGGCGCCCCAGCGGCAGCACGGTGCGGCCGTGGGACCCCTCGAGCTCGAGGGCCAGCGCCGCGTAGACCGCCAGGACGCCGAGCGCGAGCCCCACCCAGCCGGCGGCCGTCTGCCAGGCCGGCGAGCCGGTGAGGTGGTACCCGCCGGTGACGGCGAACCGGATCCCGGCCAGTCCCATCACCGCGGCCGGCACCAGCTTCGCCGTCGCGGAGAGGGCGGAGACCTCCATGGCGACGCCGGCCGCCAGCAGGAGGACACCCAGGCCGGCGCTGGTCGCGCCCGGCGGTGACGTCCACGTGGTCAGGCCGACGACGGCCCACGTGCCGGCGAGCACACCCATCCCGGTGGCGGCGACCGGGTCGCGGGCGGTGAACCCGACGACCGAGGCGAGCAGCTGCAGCGGGACCGTGGCGACGAGCGCGGTGAGAGCGGCGACCCGTCCCTCGGTCGGCGGGACCCAGCCGAGCTGGACGGCGGCGAACACGGTGGTCGCCAGTGCCAGGGCGAGGAAGCCCAGGGGCAGCGGCGTCGCGACCGGCCGGAGGACGACGTGGGTCCCGGGCCGGGTCATCCCGTCACCAGGATCTGCGTCGCGGACTCCTTGATCCGGCTGTTGGCCCACGTGGCCTGGCGGAGGGTCTGCGGGTGGCAGCGCTGCGCGAGCCCGAGCAGGTCGGTGTCCTCGAGCCCCTGTGCCGCCTGCGCCACCATCTCCCAGTCGACCGAGACGCCCACCGCGTGGATGTGGAGGCTGCGCAGGTCGCGCAGCAGGAGCAGCGCGGGTGCCGAACGCCGGCCGAGTCTGTCGCTGACCGCCTCGTAGAGCCGCGCGACCAGCCGCGGCTCACCGGCGGGCTCGGGGTCGAGCTCCACGCCGTACCGGGCCCCGAAGGGGGCCAGCCGTCGCACGTGGTCCTGCGACCAGCGGGCCAGGTCGCGGCCGAGGTGGAACACCTCGTGGTCGACCTTGTGCCGCTCGGCGACGGCCAGCAGCTGGTGCGCCAGGGAGTTCTCCGAGCGGTGCAGCTCCTCGAGTGCCAGGCCGAGGTTCACCGCCGGCCTCCCTCGTCCGCCAGGGTCTCCTGGACCTCGGCGGCCCGCCCGCCCCGGGTCGGCGGGAGGGAGCCGCGCGCCGGGGCCGAGCCGGTGGTGGTGGGTGCCGAGGACCGCCCGCGCCGCGACCAGCGGACCCTGCGCACCCGGGCGGCCGCGGTCTTGAAGATCGGCTGCTTGGAGGCGGCATCCCAGTCGGTGAGCGTGAGCTCGTTGGCGGCCCGGCGCCGGCGTCCGCGTCCCGGGACGTCCCAGTAGCCGTAGTGGAAGGGCAGGAAGACGACGCCGTCGCGGATGCCGCTGATCCGCAACCGGGCCCGCACCCGTCCGCGCGCCGTGGCGATCTCGAGCAGGTCGCCCTCCCGGGCGCGCAGCCGGCCGGCGTCGCCCACCGACATCTCCACCCACACCTCGGGGGCCGCGGCCTGCAGCTGCGGCGCCCGGCCGGTCTTCGTGCGGGTGTGGAACTGGTAGAGGGTGCGGCCGGTGATGAGCGCGAACGGGAAGTCGGCCGAGGTCGGCTCGTGCGGCGGGACGTACTCCGCCGCCTTGACCACCGCCTTGCCCGAGGGGTTCATCGACCGGTACTGGTCGGGATCGAGCGGGGCCCCGGTGAGCAGGTCCCGGCCGTAGCTCTCGCAGTACTCGGGATCGCTGTAGAACCGCCCGCCGGTGTAGAGCCGCTCGGTGCCCTCGGGGGCCTCGTCGGTGCACGGCCACTGGATGCCGCTGCCGCCGCGCAGCTTGTCGTAGGTGATGCCGGTGTAGTCACACGGCCGTCCCCGGCTGCACTCCTTCCACGCCTCGAAGGCGCCCTCGGGGTCGGACCACTTCACCAGCGGGGCACCGTCCCTGTCCTGCAGTCCGAGCCGGTGGGCGAAGTCGATGAGGACGTCCATGTCCGGCCGGGCCTCACCGGGCGGGTCGACCGCCTTCTCCGTCAGGTGCACGGTGCGGTCGGCGTTGGTGAAGGTGCCGGTCTTCTCCCCCCAGGTGGCCGCGGGCAGGACGACGTCGGCCAGCTGCACGGTCTCGGTGAGGAAGATGTCCTGCACCACGAGGAACAGCCGGTCCTGGGACAGGATCGACCGGATGCGGGCCAGCTCCGGCAGGGACACCGCCGGGTTGGTGCAGATGACCCAGAACATCCGGATCGAGCCCTCTTCGAGGTACCGCAGCTGCTGCATGACGTGCGTCGGCGGCGCGTAGTGCGGGATGTGGGCCGGGTCGACGTTCCAGATGCGGGCCAGGTCCTCGATGTGGGCGTCGTTGGACCAGTTGCGGAACGCGGGCAGGTCGCCGTCGGCCCCGGCCTCGCGGGTGTTCTCCGCCGTGGGCTGGCCGTTCATCTGCAGGATGCCGCAGCCCGGCCGGCCGAGCATGCCGCGGACCAGGTGCACGTTGTTGACCTGCACGGCGGCCGCGGTGGCCTGGTGGGACTGGTAGAAGCCCTGCAGCACCGTGGACAACAGCCGCTCGGCGGTCCCGATGACCCGGGCGGCCTCGCGGATCCGGTCGGCGGGGACGTCGCAGATCCCGGCGACGACCTCGGGCGGGTACTCGGCGACGCGCTCGGCCAGCTCGTCGAAGCCGACCACGTGGGCGTCGAGGTAGTCCCGGTCGATCCAGCCGTTGGTCACGATCTCGTGCAGCAGCCCGTTCATGAGGGCGACGTTGGTCCCCGGGCGCGGGGCCAGGTGGACGGCCGCCGCCCGCGCCACCGGGGTCGTGCGGGGGTCGACGCAGACCACCTGGGGCGGGTTCGGGCCGGCCAGCCGGTCGAGGACCCGGGTCCAGGTGACGACCTGCGTCTCGGCCATGTTGTGCCCGTACAGGACGATCACGTCGGCGGAGTCGATGTCGGCATAGGAGCCGGGCTGGCCGTCGCAGGCGAAGGACTCCTTGAGCGCCGCGGCCGCCGTCGCGGTGCACAGCCGGGTGTTGCCGTCGACGTGGATCGTCCCGATGCCGCCGTGCGCGATGAGCCCGAGCGTGTAGTAGTCCTCGAGGAAGAGCTGCCCGGTGTTGTAGAAGCCGATGCTGCCGGGGCCCCGCTCGTCGAGCAGCTCCCGGGTCCGCCGGACGACGAGGTCCATGGCGGTGTCCCAGTCGGTCTCCACCAGCCGGCCGTCCCTGCGGACCAGCGGCCGGGTGAGCCGCTCTCGGGAGGTGTTGGCCTGCCAGCCGAAGAGGTCCTTGGGGTCCAGCCGGCCGCGGTTGACCCGGTCGACGGCCCGGCCGCGGACGCCGACGATCGCACCGTCCTTGACCGCGATGTCCATGGCGTCCCCGTTCGAGTGCAGGATCGACGCCGCCTGCACCCAGCGGTCGACGTCGTCCTCGGTCACCCCGTCGGCCAGGTGCTGGTCGACCCGCACCGGCCACGTCTGCCCCGGCCCGTACGGCGTGCGGGTCCCCCACGGCTCGGCGATCCGGTCGGTGCGTGGCATGCCTGGTCCCCTCGTCGGGTCGGTCCCCGGCTCCTGCTCGGCCGCTGTCCTCCTGGGGTGATCACCCGACGGTTGCTCCGCGAAACGGCCCGGCGTTCGGACGGCGCCCGGCGGGGTACCGCGATCCCGTCGCGTCACCACGGGCACGGGAGTCCCGGGACCCGGCGCAGCCGGCCGGGCACCGAGCGCTGACCGCGCCGGCGGAGAGGAGCACCCGTGACCGTCGACGTCGCCCCGGGCACCGTCGTCGTCTACACCGACGTCGTCTGCGCCTGGTCCACCGTCGCGCTGCAGCGTTTCTACGCCGCGCGGTCCCGGCTGGGCCTCGACGACCGCGTGCGCGTCGACCACCGGCTGTACCTGCTCGAGGACGTCAACTCCTTCGCCATCCCCATGCGGATGCTGCAGGCGGAGATCCCCGTCGTCGGCCCGCTCGAGCCCGACCTCGGCATCGCGCCCTGGCAGGGCGAGCCGTCGGACTGGCCGGTGACCGCGCTGCCGGCCGACGAGGCGGTGCACGCGGCCAAGGAGCAGTCCGCCGCGGCCGCCGAGCAGCTGGACATGGCGCTGCGGCTGGCGTTCTTCCGCGACAGCCGGTGCATCAGCATGCTCCACGAGGTGGTCGACGTGGCCCGCGGCTGCGACCGGGTGGACGCCGACGCGGTGGCCGCGGCGCTGGAGGACGGGCGGGCCCGCGGCGCCATGATGGCCGACTACCGGGCGCACGCCGACGAGGTCCAGGGCAGCCCGCACTTCTTCCTGGCCGACGGCTCCGACGTGCACAACCCGGGCATCGGGCTGCACTGGGCCGACGCCGGGTACCCGGTGGTCGACACCGACGACCCCGGCGTCTACGCGGACCTGGTGCGGCGCGCCGCCGACGCCGCCTCCTGACCGGGTACGCCGGGACGGCACCCGCCGTCCCGGTCCGACCGACCGAACGGAGACCGACGTGACCCTCGCCGACCGGATGCTCGCCGCCCACCCCGCCGACCTCGGCGGCATCGACCGCGAGCGGCTCGTCGCCTGCATCGAGGCCTGCGTCGAGTGCGCCCAGGCCTGCACCGCCTGCGCCGACGCCTGCCTGTCCGAGGAGATGGTCGCCGACCTCCGGACGTGCATCCGCACCGACCTCGACTGCGCCGACGTCTGCGAGGCCACCGGCCGGGTGCTGTCCCGGCACACCGGCTACGACGCCGACCTGACCCGGGCGGTGCTCGAGGCCTGCGCCGCGGCGTGCCGGGCGTGCGGCGACGAGTGCGCCGCCCACGCGGAGGTGCACGAGCACTGCCGGATCTGCGCCGAGGCCTGCCGGCGCTGCGAGCAGGCCTGCCGCGACCTGGTCGCCACGCTGGGCTGACCCGGGCGGGGGCGCATGGCAGCCTGTGCCCCCATGGTCAACGTCCTCTCGATCCAGTCGCACGTCGCCTACGGGCACGTGGGCAACTCCTCGGCCGTCTTCCCGCTGCAGCGCCTCGGCATCGAGGTGTGGCCGGTGCACACCGTCCAGTTCTCCAACCACACCGGCTACGGGGCCTGGACCGGGCGGGTCTTCGACGGGCAGGCCGTCGAGGAGGTCGTCGACGGGATCGCCGACCGCGGCGTGCTCGGCACCGCCGACGCCGTCCTGTCGGGTTACCTGGGCTCGGCCGACATCGGCCACGCCGTCGTCGGCACCGTGGGGCGGGTGCGGGCGGCCAACCCCGACGCCGTCTACTGCTGCGACCCGGTGATCGGCGACGTCGGGCGGGGCGTGTTCGTCCGGCCGGGCATCGAGGAGCTCATGCGCGAGGTCGCCGTCCCCGCCGCCGACCTGGTGACGCCCAACCACTACGAGCTCGACCTGCTCTCCCAGATGACGACGCGGTCGCTGGCCTCGGTGAAGGACGCCGTCGCCGCGGTGCAGGAGCTGGGGCCGCGGGTGGTCATGACCACCTCGCTGGTCGCCGAGGACACCCCCGACGACGCCGTCGACCTGCTCGCCTCCGAGGGCGGCCGGCACTTCCGCGTGCGCACCCCGCGCCTGTCGGTGTCGGTCAACGGCGCCGGCGACGCGATCGCCGCACTGTTCCTCGCGCACTGGCTCGACACCCGCTCGGCCGGCGAGGCGCTGTCGCGGGCCGCGGCCAGCGTGTGGGGCCTGCTGCGCCGCACCGAGGAGGCCGGGTCGCGGGAGATCCTGCTGGTCGCGGCGCAGGACGAGTTCGTCTCCCCCTCGCGGAGCTTCCCCGTCGACGAGGTGTGACGAAGCGCCCTCCTGCCCCGGTCAGCAGGGGCGGCCCCCGGCGCGCAGCATGGTCCGGGTGGAACTGTTCCGGACGAAGTCGGTGGAGGCCGTCCGCGCGGACGCGGGCGACGGCGGGACGCACGCCGGGGCGGGGCACGGGCGGCTGCGCAAGCGGCTGTCGGCCCGTCACCTGGTCGGCTTCGGCATCGGGATCGTCATCGGGACCGGCATCTTCACGCTGACCGGCGTGACGGCGAAGAACAACGCGGGACCGGCGGTGGTGGTGTCCTTCGCGATCGCCGGGCTGGTCGCGCTGCTCGCCGCTCTCTGCTACGCCGAGCTCGCGTCGTCGGTGCCGACGGCGGGCAGCGCCTACACCTACGCCTACGCGACCGCCGGCGAGGTGGTGGCGTGGATCATCGGCTGGGACCTGTTCCTGGAGTTCGCGCTCGGCGCGGCCGTCGTCGCGCGCGGGTGGTCGGGCTACGTGGGCAACCTGCTCGACCTGCCGCCGTCGATGTTCGGCGAGACCTCGACGGTGAACGTGGGCGCGGCCGGGATCGTCCTGCTGCTCACCGCCGTGGCGGTGCTCGGCATCCGGGAGTCGGCCCGGGTCACCGGCGCGCTGGTGGTGGTCAAGGTCGCCGTGTGCGTGTTCGTCGTCCTGGCCGGCATGTGGTTCGTCCGCGGGGACAACCTCACGCCCTTCGTCCCGCCCGCGGAGCCGGCCGAGGGCGGCAGCGGGCTGTCCCGCCCGCTCCTCGAGGTCGTCGCCGGGCTGGAGCCGGTCGCCTTCGGCATGGGCGGGGTGCTCACCGCCGCCGCGGTGGTGTTCTTCGCCTACACCGGTTTCGAGGCGGTGGCCAACCTCTCCGAGGAGACCCGGCGACCGGCCCGCGACGTGCCGCTGGGCCTGCTGGGCACGCTGGGGCTGGCCACCGCGCTCTACGTCGGCGTCGCGTTCGTCCTGGTCGGGATGGTCGAGTACGGCAGCATCGACGAGGGCGCCCCGATCGCCGACGCCTTCGACCAGGTCGGGCTGGGCTGGGCGGCGTCCCTGGTGGCGATCGCGGCGGTCGCCGGCCTGACCTCGGTGATCCTGGTCGACCTGATCACCATCGGCCGGATCGGCTTCGCCATGGGCCGCGACGGCCTGCTGCCCCCGGCGGTCGCCCGGGTCAGCCCGCGCACCGGCGTCCCCGCGCGGATCACGCTGCTGTTCGCCGCGCTCGTGCTGGTGCTGGCCACGTTCGTGCCGCTGGGCACGCTGGCCGACCTGGTGAGCATCGGCACCCTGTTCGCGTTCCTGCTGGTGTCGCTCGCGGTGGTGGTGCTGCGGCGCACCCGGCCCGAGCTCGAGCGCCCGTTCCGCGTGCCGCTGGCCCCCGCGCTGCCGCTGGTGGCCGCGGCGGCCTGCCTCTACCTGATGTTCATGCTGAGCATCGAGACGTGGCTGCGCTTCCTGGCCTGGCTCGCGCTCGGCGGGCTGGTCTACGCCGTGTACGGCTACCGGCACTCCCGCGTCCGCCGGGAGGCGCGGGTGCAGTCGCGGGTGCGCTGAGTCGGGTCAGTCGCCGGCGCGCTCCTCGACGGAGGCGAGCAGCTCGCGCAGCAGGTCGTCGAGCCGCCGCACCGCGGCCGGTGACATCCCCTCCAGCAGGCGCTGCTGCTCGGCCAGCCCGGCGCCGACCGCCTCGTCGACCAGCGCCCGGCCGGAGTCGGTGAGCCGCACGAGCAGCGCCCGCCGGTCGGCCGGGTCCGGGGTGCGCACCAGGTGGCCGGCCTTCTCCAGCCGGTCCAGCCGGCTGGTCATCCCGCCGCTGCTGAGCATGAGAGCCCCGGTCAGCCGGCCGGGCGAGAGTCCCTCGGGGCCGCCGGCCCGGCGCAGCGTCGCCAGGACGTCGAAGTCCGCCCGGGTGATGCCGAACCGCGCGTAGCAGCGCTCCTGGGCGTCCCCCACCAGCCGGGCGGTGCGGTAGACGCGGCCGAACACGGCCATCGCCGTGGTGTCGAGCTCGGGTCGCTCCCGCGCCCACTGCGCCACGATCTCGTCGACGCCGTCCTGATCGGTCACCTCTCGATCCTGCCACCCACTCGCTTGACGGATACTCGGTCCTGAGTATCTTGGCATCGAGATTCATTTGAGCGAGGGAGTTGGCCGTGGTCACCACCGTCTCCGCACCACCGGCCGCTCCCCCCGTCGCCGCCGCCGCGCCGGCCCGTCGCCGCGTCCGCGCGGGCTGGGCGCTGACCGCGCTCACCGCGGTCGCGCCGGTCACCTGGGGGACCACCTACGTCGTCACCACCGAGTGGCTGCCGCCCGACCGGCCGCTGCTCGCCGCGACCGTGCGGGCGCTGCCCGCCGGCCTGCTGCTCGTCGCGGCCGGCCGCGTGCTCCCCCGCGGCGCCTGGTGGTGGAAGGCGGCGGTGCTGGGCACGCTCAACATCGGCGCGTTCTTCGCGCTGCTGTTCGTCGCCGCCTACCGCCTGCCCGGCGGGGTGGCCGCGGTGCTCGGCGCCGTGCAGCCCCTCGTGGTGGCGCTGCTGGCCCTGCCGCTGTTGGGCCGGCCGCTGCGGGCCCGCACGTTCGCCCTCGGCGCGGCCGGCGTGGCCGGGGTCGCGCTCGTCGTGCTCACCGACGCAGCGAGGCTCGACCCCCTCGGCGTCGTCGCCGGGCTGGTGGCCACCGTCTGCATGGGGACCGGGGTGGTGCTGACCAAGCGGTGGGGCCGGCCGGTCCCGGTGCTGGCCTTCACCGGCTGGCAGCTGGCCGCCGGCGGCGCGCTGCTGCTGCCGCTGGCCCTCGCCGTCGAGGGACTGCCGGCGACCGTCAGCGCCGGCCAGGTGGGCGGCTTCCTGTACCTGGCCGTGGTCAACACCGCGCTGGCCTACGTGCTGTGGCTGCGCGGGATCGGCCTGCTGCCCGCCGACCGGGTGAGCTTCCTCGGCCTGCTCTCCCCGGTCGTGGCCGCGGCCGTCGGCTGGGTGCTGCTCGGGCAGTCGCTCGGGCCGCTGCAGCTGGCCGGTGTGGTCCTGGCGCTGGGCAGCGTCCTCCTCGCCCAGCGCGGCGGCTGACGGCCGCACCCGAGCAGACTCCCCGGCGTGGACCTCAACTCCGACCTCGGCGAGGGCTTCGGGCGGTGGACCCTCGGCGACGACGACGCCCTGCTCGACGTGGTCACCAGCGCCAACGTCGCCTGCGGCTTCCACGCCGGCGACCCGGTGATCCTGCGCCGGGTGTGCGACCGGGCCGCGACGGCCGGCGTCGCGATCGGCGCCCAGGTCGGCTACCGCGACCTCGCCGGGTTCGGCCGAAGGTTCGTCGACGTCGAGCCCGACGCGCTCACCCAGGACGTGCTCTACCAGGTGGGCGCGCTCGAGGCCTTCGCCCGGGTGGCCGGCACCCGGGTCCGCTACGTCAAGCCGCACGGCGCGTTGTACAACGCGATCGTCGCCCACGAGGAGCAGGCCGCGGCCGTGGTGCGCGCCGTCGTCGAGTACGACCGGACGCTGCCGGTGCTGGGCCTGCCCGGGTCGGCGTGGCTGCGGCTGGCCGCCGACGCCGGGCTGACCGTGGTGGCCGAGGCGTTCGCCGACCGCGCCTACACGCCCGAGGGCACGCTGGTGTCGCGGCGACTGCTCGGGGCGGTGCTGCACGACCCCGGCGAGATCGCCCGCCGCTGCGTGGCCATGGCCACCGGGGAACCGATCACCGACGTCGAGGGCGGCCCGCTGCGGCTGGCCCCGCAGTCGATCTGCGTGCACGGCGACACCCCCGGCGCCGTCGAGGTCGCCCGCCGCGTGCGGGCGGCGCTGGCCGGGGCCGGGGTCGAGCTCGCCCCCTTCGCGCCGTGATGCGGGTGCTGCCCAGCGGCTCCACCGCGCTGCTGGTGGAGCTGGACGGCCTCGACGAGGTGCTCGGCCTGTACGCGGCGCTGGAGGAGGACCGCCCGGCCGGCGTCGTCGACCTGGTCCCGGCCGCGCGCACGGTGCTGGTGGTCACCGACCCCGCGGTCACCACGCCCGAGGCCGTCGAGGCGGCGGTGCGGCGGACCCGTCCCCGGCCGGGGCGCGGACCCGCCGGCGAGCTGGTGGAACTCCCGGTCGTCTACGACGGCGCGGACCTCGGCGACGTCGCCGCGCACCTTGGCGTGGACCCCGGCGAGGTGGTGCGGCGGCACACCGGCACCGACTGGACCGTCGCCTTCTCCGGCTTCGCACCGGGCTTCGGCTACCTGACGCCGGCCGACGGCGGCTGGGACCTGCCGCGCCGCGCGTCCCCGCGCACCCGGGTGCCGGCCGGGTCGGTGGCGCTGGCCGGCGGGTTCACCGGCGTCTACCCGCGCGAGTCGCCGGGCGGGTGGCAGCTGGTCGGGCGCACCGACGTCGCCGTGTTCGACCTGGCCCGCGACCCGGCCGCGCTGCTGCGCCCCGGCGTGCGGGTGCGGTTCGTGCCGTGCTGACCGTCCTCGCCCCCGGGCCGCTCACCACGGTGCAGGACCGCGGGCGCCCGGGGCTGGCCGGCATCGGGGTGGGCCGGTCGGGCGCGGCCGACCGGGCGGCGGCCGCGCTGGCCAACCGGCTGGTGGGCAACGACGCAGGGGCCGCCGTCCTCGAGGCCACGCTCGGCGGGCTGGCACTGCGGGCCGACGCCGACCTGCTGGTCGCCACCACCGGCGCCCGCTGCCCGGGGTCCCCGGCGCACGACGCGCCGGCCCTGCTGCGCGCCGGGAGGACGCTGACGCTGGGCGCGCCGGCCACCGGGCTGCGGACCTACCTCGCCGTCCGCGGCGGGATCGCCGTCGAGCCGGTGCTCGGCTCGCGGTCCACCGACCTGCTGTCCGGCCTGGGACCGGCACCCCTGCGCGCCGGGGACCGCCTGCCGGTCGGGGAGCCCACCGGCCCGCCGCCCGGGGTCGACGTCGCGCCGGTGCCCGACCCGCCCGGCGGGGAGGTGACCGTGCGGCTGCTGCCCGGTCCCCGCGGCGACTGGTTCACCGAGGATGCGCTGGCCACCCTGGGCACCGCGGCGTGGACGGTCACCGCCGAGAGCAACCGCATCGGCCTGCGGCTGGACGGCCCCCCGCTGGCGCGCCGGGTGCCCGGCGAGCTGCCCAGCGAGGGGCTGGTCCGCGGCGCGCTGCAGGTGCCGCCGGCGGGCACGCCGGTGCTGTTCCTCGCCGACGCGCCGGTCACCGGCGGCTACCCGGTGGCCGGCTACGTCACCGACGACGACGTCGACCGCTGCGCGCAGCTGCGGCCCGGGCAGACCCTCCGGCTGCGCCGCTGACCCGTGCACGTCCGCGGAAGTGCCCGGGACCTCAGAAGGGGTACGTCGGCAGGTCACCGCGCACGGTGACCCACTGGGTCTCGGTGAACGCCTCGATGTTGGCCTGCGGGCCGCCGTGCCGGGAGCCGGTGCCCGAGGCGCCGACGCCGCCGAAGGGCGCCACCGCCTCGTCGTTGACCGTCTGGTCGTTGACGTGCACCAGCCCGCTGGGGATGCGCTCGGCGAGCTCGAGCCCGGCGGAGACGTCGCGGGTGAGGATGCCCAGGCTCAGCCCGTACTCGGTGCCCGAGGCCAGCTCGACGACCTCGTCGAGGCTGGCGAACGGCGTCACCGGCGCGACCGGGCCGAAGATCTCCTCCGCGTAGGCCGGGTGGTCGACCGCGACGCCGCCGAGGACGGTCGGCCGGTAGAACAGCCCCTCGTAGGTGCCGCCGGTGCGCACGGTGGCGCCGCGCTCGACGCTGGCGGTGACCAGCCCGTGCACGCGGTCGCGCTGGCCGGCGTCGATGAGCGGGCCGAGGGCCACCTCCTCGCGGTACGGGTCGCCGACCGGCAGCTTCTCGACCTTCTCGGTGAGCACGGCGGTGTACTCCTCGGCGATCGACTCGTGCACCAGGTGCCGGCTGGTGGCCATGCAGATCTG
Organism: Geodermatophilus sp. SYSU D00700; assembly: GCF_054050255.1. Taxonomy (NCBI): domain Bacteria; kingdom Bacillati; phylum Actinomycetota; class Actinomycetes; order Geodermatophilales; family Geodermatophilaceae; genus Geodermatophilus; species Geodermatophilus sp. SYSU D00700. The sequence continues at coordinate 169,541 of NZ_JBJGZA010000001.1, forward strand.
GCCCTGGTGGGCGAACGTCCCCCAGGCGCCGACGCCCGCCGCCGCGGTGACGTCGACGTCGGGCAGCACGATCAGCGCGGAGTTGCCGCCGAGCTCGAGGTGCGCGCGCTTGAGGTGCTGCCCGGCCAGCGCGCCGACGGCGCGGCCGGCGCTCGTCGAGCCGGTGAAGGCGATGACCCGCACCCGCGGTGCGGTCACCAGCGCCTCGCCGACGTCGGCCCCGCCGGGCAGCACCTGCAGCACGCCGGCCGGCAGCCCGGCCTCCTCGAAGACCCGGGCGAACAGCACGCCACCGGAGATCGCGGTGCGCGGGTCGGGCTTGAGGACGACGGCGTTGCCGAGCGCGAGCGCCGGGGCCACGGCCCGGATGGCGAGGATGGTCGGCACGTTGAACGGCGCGATGACCCCGACCACGCCGGCCGGGAGGCGGCGGGCGAAGGACAGCCGCGGCGCGCCGGTGCGCAGCAGCTCGCCGTAGGGGTGGCTGGGCAGCGCCGAGGCCTCGTAGCACTCCTGGGCGCTGGTGTGGACCTGGAAGTCGCCGAACGGCGGGATCGCGCCGGACTCCCGCGCCAGCCAGCCCCGGATCTCCTCGGCGGCGTCCTCGAGCACCTGCCCGGCGCGGCGCAGGACGCGGGCCCGCTCCTCGAACGGCGCGGCGGCCCACTCCCGCTGGGCCCGTGCCGCCCGCTCGGCCGCGGCGTGGACGTCCTCCGGGGTCGCCCGGCCGACCGGCGCGATGACGTCGCCGGTGGCCGGCTCCACCGCGTCGTAGGTGCCGCCGGACCCGTCGGTCCAGGCCCCGGTCCAGACCCTGCCCTGCCACGCGCCGTCGTCCAGGAGTGCCACGTCGGTCCTCTCGTCGGTGGTCCTGTTCCGATCCTCACCGAGGTGCGGCGCGCCCGCTGTGCAGGGGCCGACCCGGCGCCCGGACCGCGAGATCGGCGATCCCGTGGTCATCAGCGGCTGATGGCCACGAGACCGCCGGTCTCGGTGCCGACAGCGCCGCACGGCCCACGGCCGGGCGCGACCGGGGGCTGCCGGGGTGTGACGACGCGCCGGGCGGTCCGGACACGCGCCGCCGGTCGACCCGGAGCACGTGATCGGGGCCCGGGCCGTCCCTACCGTCGGAGGCCGTGAGGGATCCACGGTCGTACTGGGACGGCGTCCGCGGGCGGCTGCTCGTCGCGGTCCTCGTCGGCCTCGGCGCCGCCGGCCTGCTGTTCCTGCTGGACGACGACCTCACCGCGGTGGTCCTGGTCGGCGTCGTGACGCTGCTCAGCGTCGCCCTGGTGCCCACCCCGGAGGAGCGGGCGCGGCGGGCCTGAGCCGGCTCAGCCGGCGCGCATCTCCTCGAGCACGGTCCCGGCGACCTTGAACGCGTGGTTGGCCGCCGGCGCCCCCGCGTAGACGGCGGCGTGCTGGACCACCTCGGCGATCTCGGCCTCGGTCAGCCCGTTGCGCACCGCCGCGCGGACGTGCAGCGCGAACTCGTCCCAGTGCCGCAGCGCGATGCAGATCGACAGCGTCGCGACGCTCCGCTCCCGCCGCCCGAGCCCCGGCCGCTGCCAGACGTCGCCCCAGGCCACCCGGGTGATGAAGTCCTGGAACCCCGCGGTGAACGGCGTCGTGCCGGCCACCGCGCGGTCCACCCACGCGTCCCCCAGCACCTCGCGCCGGGTGCGCATCCCCGCCTCGCGGCGGGCGTCGTCCGAGTCGAGGGGCGCGTCGCTCACGCGTGCCGCCCCGCGGCGTCGAGGTGGGCCAGCAGCGCGCCGGTGACCTCGAGCGGCTGCTCCAGGTTGGGCAGGTGCGCCCCGGGGTCGACCGTCAGCAGGGCCGACCCGGCGATCCCGTCCGCGATCGCCTGCTGGTGCGGCGGCGGCAGCGCGGGGTCCTGCGCGCCCGACACGACCAGCGTCGGCGCGGTGATCCGGGCGAGGTCCTCCCGGCCGTCGAAGGAGCCGACCGCCTCGCAGCAGGCCGCGTACCCCTCGTCGTCGGCGCCGGTGATCATCGCCTCCAGCCGCGCCACCAGGTCGGGGTGCTGCGCGGCGTACCCGGGCGTGAGCCAGCGGCCGACGATCGTCGGCGCCAGCGGTGCGGTGCCACCCGTGCGCGCCTGCACCGCCCGGTCGAGGAACCCCTGCGGGTCGGGCGCCGCCGACGTGCACAGCAGCGCCAGCCGGTCCACCCGCGACGGCTCGCGGGCGGCCAGCCGCATCGCCGTCATCCCGCCCAGCGACAGGCCGGCCACGTGCGCCCGCCGCACGCCGAGCCGGTCGAGCAGCGCGACGACGTCGTCGACCAGGTCGTCGACCGTGTACGGCCCGGCCGGCGCCGGCGACTCCCCGTGCCCCCGGGCGTCGTAGGTGACCACCCGGTAGCGCTCGGCCAGCGCCGGCACCTGCGGGTCCCACATCCCGCGGGTGGCGCCCAGCGAGTTGGACAGGACGACGACCGGCGCGTCGGCCGGCCCGTCCACGGTGTAGCTGACCTCGACCGCGCTCACGGCGCTCCCTCCACCAGCCTCTCGTGCTCGGCCAGCGCCGCGTCCACCTGGGCGCCGGCCTCCCCCGCGTCCGGCGCGGCCGCGGCGAGCACCGCGGCGGCGTCGACGTCGTCGCGCGCGGCCACCACCTCGGCCAGCGGCCGGCCCGACGCGTGTGCCTCGCGGGTCGCCGCGGCCGCCGCGTCGTGCGCCGCGCCGCGTCCCAGCGCCGGCGCGAGGGCCTCGGCCAGCGCACCGGCCAGCGGCCCCTCGCCCGCCGCGGCCACGGTCGCGGCCATCCGGTCGACGTCGGGCCGCAGCCCGCGCAGGCCCTCCGCCAGCCACGACGCCGCCGAGCCGACCGTGACCAGCAGGTCGGTGAGCGTGGGCCACTCGCTGTGCCAGGCACCGGCCGCCCGCTCGTGCTCCTGCTCCATCGCGCCGAGCAGCGTGGCCACCAGCCCCGGCGCCCGCCGCGCGCACGCCCGCGCCGAGATCGCCGCCACCGGGTTGCGCTTGTGCGGCATGGCGGAGGACCCGCCGCGCCCCTCGCCGGCCTCGGTGACCTCCGCGACCTCCGACTGGGCCAGCAGCACCACGTCGACGGCGACGGTGGCCACCAACCCCGCGGTCGCGCCGAGCGCCCCGGCGAGGTCGGCCACCGGCAGCCGCACGGTCGACCACGGCACCGCCGGCGCCACCAGCCCGAGCGCGCCGGCCAGCGCCTCCCGCAGCACCACCCCGGCACCCGACGACGCCGCGAGCGTGCCCACCGCGCCGCCGTACTGCACCGGCAGCGTGGCCACCACCTCGGCCAGCCGCAGCCGCGCGCCGTCGAGCCCGGCCAGCCACGTCGCCGCCTTGAGCCCGAAGGTGGTCGGCAGCGCCTGCTGCATCAGCGTCCGGCCCATGACGGGGTCGTCGCGGTGCGCGCGGGCCAGCTCGGCGCACCGGCCGGCCGCGGCGGCGAGGTCGGCGTCGACCGCCGCGACCGCCGACCGGGCCAGCAGCACCAGGGCCGTGTCGACGACGTCCTGGCTGGTCGCGCCCACGTGCACGGCGACCGCGTCGCGCTCGCCCACCGCGTCCTGCAGCGCGCGGACCAGCGGCGGCACCGGGTTGCCGGCGTCGGCCGCGCGGGCGACGACGCCGGCGAGGTCGAGCCGCGACGGGTCGGCGCAGGCCGCGGCCACCGCGTCGGCCGCGGTCGCCGGCACCAGGCCCACCGACGCCGCGGCCCGGGCCAGCGCCGCCTCCACCTCCAGCAGCGCGCGGATCCAGGCGTCGTCGGAGACGGCCGTCGCCGCACCGCCGCGGGCGAAGGTGCCGGCGAACAGACCCGTCACGACGTCCTCCCCACCGGCCGTCGTGCTCAGACGGCGAAGAAGACCGTCTCGCGGTCCCCCTGCAGGTGCACGTCGAAGCGGTACCCGTCGTCGGTCGGGGTGGCCAGCAGCGTCGCCCGCCGGTCCTCCGGCAGTGACCGCAGGACGGCGTCCTCGGCGTTGGCCGCTTCCTCGTCGGCGAAGTAGACGCGGGTGACCACCCGGTCGAGCAGGCCGCGGGCGAACACCGAGACGTCGACGTGCGGCGCCTGCAGCCCGCCCTCGCCGTCGGGCACCCGGCCGGGCTTGAGCGTGCAGACGGCGTACTCGCCGTCGGGCACGGTCTGCACGCGGCCGAACCCGGTGAAGCCGGGGCGGGCGACCGCGCCCCGCGGGTCGTCGGGGTGGTCGAACCGGCCGTCGGGGTCGGCCTGCCAGGTCTCGATCATCGCGTCGGGGACGACGTCGCCGTCGCCGTCGAACACCGTCCCGCGGATCCAGATCGCGCCCTCGGTGCCGGGCGGGACGACGAACTCGCCGCCCTCCCAGGTCAGCCCGATCGCCAGGTACGGGCCGACGGTGGCGCTGGGCGTGAGAGGGAGGCGGCTCACGCGACGTCCCCGTCGTCCTCGGTCTCGAACGGCGTCCGGTCGGCGCCGCGCAGCACGACGTCCCACTCGAAGGCCAGCGCCCAGTGGTCCACCGTGCGCGAGTGGTCGTACCGGCTGACCGCCGCCGGCCGGGCCGCCTCGGGGATGGCGTTGTAGATCGGGTCCTGGGAGAACAGCGGGTCGTCGGGGAAGTACATCTGCGTCACCAGGCGCTGGGTGAAGGCCCGGCCGAACAGCGAGAAGTGGATGTGGGCCGGCCGCCAGGCGTTGTCGTGGTTGCGCCAGGGATAGGCGCCGGGCTTGACGGTGAGGAACTCGTAGCGGCCCTCGGCGTCGGTCACGACCCGGCCGAGGCCGTCGAAGTGCGGGTCCAGCGGCGCGGGCCAGGTGTCGACGACGTGCCGGTAGCGGCCGGCCGCGTTGGCCTGCCAGACCTCCACCAGGGTGTCGGGCACCGGCCGGCCGTCGCTGTCGAGCACGCGGCCGTGGACGACGATCCGCTGACCCACGGCCTCGCCGCCGGCGCGCCGGGTGAGGTCGGCGTCCTCGGGGCGCACGCGGTCCTCGCCGAGCAGCGGGCCGGTCACCTCGGTCAGCCGCTGCGGCAGGTCGACCGGGGTCCGCAGCGGCGCGCGCAGCGCGGTGCTGCGGTACCCGGGGAAGCCCACCGGGGTGCGCGCCGCGGCGTCCGCGCGCAGGTAGCGGGGCAGGTGCAGCCCCGGTGGCGTCACCTCGGGTGTGGTCCGGGTCATGCCGGGAACGTACGTCCGGGCGGGAGCCGTCCCAAGCGCCCGGTTCCGCTGGGAGGAAGTCCGGGTGCGGTCAGCGGCCGGCCGCGGCGCCGGCGAGCTCGGCCAGGTGGGCGTGCACCAGCGTCACCGCCAGCGCACCCTCCCCCACCGCCGAGGCGACCCGCTTGACCGATCCCTGGCGCACGTCGCCGGCCGCGAAGACACCCGGCGTGCTGGTCTCCAGCAGGGCCGGCGGCCGCTCCAGCGGCCACGCCGGCGAGGCGTCCTCGGTGGTGAGCGAGGAGCCGGTGAGCAGGAAGCCCCAGCGGTTGCGGGCCAGGGTGCCGGCGAGCCAGTCGGTGCGCGGCTCGCTGCCGATCATCACGAACAGCATCCCCGCCTCCTCGGTCTCGGCGCCGGTGTCGAGGTCGCGCAGCACCACCGACTCCAGGACGTCGCTGCCGCTCCCGCCGACCACCTGCACCCGGTACCGGATCTCGACCCGCGGCAGCGCCACCAGCTCGCGGATGAGGTAGTCCGACATCGTCTCGGTCAGCGACGCCCGGCGGACCAGCAGGGTCACCTTCTCGGCGTACCGCGAGAGGTACACCGCCGCCTGCCCGGCCGAGTTGCCGCCGCCGACGACGAAGACGTGCCGGCCGGCCATCGCCGGGGCCTCGCTAACCGCCGCCCCGTAGAAGACGCCGCGGCCGGTGAACGACTCCAGCTCCGGCACGCCGATCCGACGCCAGGCCGCGCCGGTGGCCACCACCACGGTCCGCGCCTGCACCGTGGACCCGTCGTTGAGGGTGAGCCGGTGCACGCCGCCCTCGGTGGTCAGCGCCGTGGCGGTGCGCATGAAGGAGAACGTCGTGCCGAACGCCCACGCCTGCAGGTAGGCGGAGAACGCCAGCCGGCTGCCGCTGACGCCGGTGGGGAACCCGAGGTAGTTGCGGATCAGCGAGCTGGTGCCGGCCTGCCCGCCGACCGCCTCGCACTCCAGGTGCAGGGTGTCGAGCCCCTCGGACGCGGCGTAGACGCTGGCGCCGAGACCCGCGGGCCCGGCACCGACGATGGCGACGTCGTGGACGGCCTCGGTGTCCAGCGGGTCGAACAGGCCGAACGCCTCGGCCACCTCCAGGTCGGTCGGGGCCTCGAGCACGGTGTGCTCGGGCCGGAAGCGGACGACGACCACCGGCAGCCGGGGCTGCTCGAGCTCCAGGTCGGCGAGCATCGCGCGGCCCTCGGGGGAGCCCGCCTCGTAGACGCCGATCGGGATGCGGTTGCGGGTCATCTGGTCGCGCAGGTGCTGCGCGTGGGGGTCCCACTGGTCCCCGATGATCCGCACCGCCTCGAACCCGCCGCCCCGCCGCGAGGACCACTCGTCGAGGATCTCGGTGACCGAGCGGTGGAACTCCTCGTCGGCGCGTCCCTGCGGCGCGTAGACCCAGCGGTCGAGCTGGCCCACGGTGATCGCCTCGAATATGGGCCGGGCGGTCTCGAAGGCCCCCCACCGCACCAGCGCCACCGCCACCGCGCCGGGGTACCGGCCGTGGCAGGCGCGCAGCACGTCGAGCCCGTCGGGGTCGGCGTCCCCGAGCCCGCCCAGCAGCACGGCCACCGGCGGGTCGCCCGCGGCGCGCATGGCCGCCTCCGCCTCGGCCGGGTCGGCGCCGGACACGATCCGGTAGTCGCTGCCGTAGCGGCGCTCCAGCTCCCGGGTGGTGGCGGTGCGCACGCCGGCGTCCCGGGTGACGACGACCAGCGCGGCGCCGGGGTCGTGGGCGGTCACGACGGCGCCCCGTCGCGGACCGGGAGGAGCCGGGAGGGACCGGGCTGGGCAGGGGCACGGGTCACGGTGGTCTCCGAGTGCGCGTCCCCCGTGCTGTCGTCGGCCGCCGGTATGCAACCACCCAGGCCGGGGCCCTGTCACCGGGTTCCGGGACGCCCGTGACGGGACGGCGGGCCGTCCCTAGACTCGCGGCGTCGGCAGACTCCCCGGCGTCGGCGACCCCGGACGGGCGGAGCGCCCGTCGACCGGGCGGGAGGTGCACGCACGTGACCGCAGTGGCGGACGTGCCCGGCGCCCCTCCCCCGCCCATCGCGACCCCCGACCGCCGGCTGCGCGTCTTCGTCTCCTCCACCCTCGAGGAGCTGGCGGCCGAGCGGCGCGCCGTCCGCGACGCCATCGCCCGCCTGCGGCTCACCCCGGTCATGTTCGAGCTCGGCGCCCGCCCGCACCCGCCCCGCGACCTCTACCGCGCCTACCTCGCCCAGAGCGAGGTCTTCGTCGGCATCTACGGCGACCGCTACGGCTGGGTCGGCCCGGACATGACGATCTCGGGTCTGGAGGACGAGCTCGTGCTGTCGGCGGGCATGCCCCGGCTGCTCTACGTCCGCACGCCGGCCCCCGACCGCGACCCCCGGCTGACCCGGCTGCTCGCGCGGGTGCAGGCCGAGGGCGGCATGTCGACCACCCCCTACCGCGACCCCGCCGGGCTCGCCGACCTGGTCGCCGACGACCTCGCCGTGCTGCTCAGCGAGCGCTTCGGCCGGCCCTCCCCGACGCCGTCCGGGCTGGCGGCGGGCTGGCTGCCGACGCCGCCCACCCCGATGGTCGATCGCACGGCCGAGCTGGCCACGGTGACCGGCCTGCTCCGCGACCCGGCCGTGCGGCTGGTGGCGCTGACCGGCCCGGGCGGCATCGGCAAGACCCGGCTGGCGCTGGCCGCGGCCGCCGCCGTGGAGCCCGGCCGCGACGGCACCTGGTTCGTCGACCTCTCCGCGGTCCGGGACGCCGCGGACGTCCCCGCCGCCGTCGCCGAGGCGGTCGGGGTGGCGGCCGAGGGCCGGCGTCCGCTGCTCGACCTGGTCGCCGACCGGCTGGCCGGCCGGCGGGCGCTGCTGGTCGTCGACAACCTCGAGCACGTGACGGCGGCCGTGCCCGGCCTGGCGACGCTGCTGGCCCGCTGCCCGTCGACCCAGCTGCTGGTGACCAGCCGCACCGTGCTGCGGCTGCGCGGCGAGCACGACGTGCCGATCGAGCCGCTGGGGACACCGGCGCCGGGCGACGCCGGTGTCGCGGACGTGACCGGCGTGCCCGCCGTGGACCTCTTCGTCGCCCGCGCCCAGCAGGCCGACCCCGGCTTCGCCCTCACCGAGGCCACCGCGGGCCCGGTCGCGGAGCTGGTCCGTCGCCTCGACGGCCTGCCGCTGGCGGTGGAGCTGGCCGCGGCCCGGGTGCGCACGCTGCCCCCGCGGCTGCTGCTGGCCCGCCTCGACCGCGCGCTCGACCGTGCCCTCGACATGGGCGACCCCGACGTCGACGTCCCCGACCGCCAGCGCACGCTGCGGGCCACGATCGCCTGGAGCCACGACCTGCTCGACGAGCGGGGCCGGGCGCTACTGGCCCGGCTGTCGGTGTGCGCCGACGGCTGCACGCTGGACACCGCCGAGGCGGTGGGCGCCGACGGCGACGACCTCGACGTCGTGGAGACGCTGTCGGACCTGGTCGGGCACAGCCTGGTGAGCCCCACCGACACCGGCGACGGCGAGCCGCGGTTCCGCATGCTGGAGCTGGTCCGCGCCTACGCCGCCGAGCGGCTGCGGGAGCGGGGCGAGGAGGAGGCGACCCGCGCCCGGTGGGCCGAGCACATGGCGGGCCTGGGCGCCGACGCGGGCGCCGGGCTGGCCGGCCCGGCGGCGCAGCTGTGGCGCGCCCGGCTCGACGCCGAGACCGCCGACCTGCGGGCCGCGCTGCGCTGGGCGGTGGCCACCGACCGCGCCGAGCTGGCCGTGCGGCTGACCGCGCCGCTGGTCCGCTGGTGGTGGGCGCGCGGGCTGCTGCCGGCCATGGCCGAGCTCGCCGAGCAGACCGCGCAGCTGCCCTCCGCCGCCGCGCTGCCGCCCGACCTCGCCGGCCGGCTGGCCTGGGCCCGCGCCGCGCTGCGGATCGCGATGGGCTCGCCGGCGACGGCGGCGCCGCTGCTCGACGGGCTGGTGGCCGACGCCCGCCGGCGCGGCGACGTCTGGCTGGTCGGCCACGGCCTGGGCGCGGAGGCCATGACCCTGCCGCCGGGCGACCCCCGCGTCGCCCCGCGGCTCGACGAGGCCCTCGCCGAGCTGCGGCGCAGCGGCGACGGGTGGTCGGTCGCGTTCAACGGGATGCTGCGGGGCGGGGTGGCGCTCGCGGCGGGGGACCTCGAGGGAGCCGAGCGGGTCGCCGACGAGGCCCGCGGCCTGGCCCGCGCGGCCGCCGACGACCAGCTCACCGCGCTGCTGACCGACACCCTCGCGCTGGCCGCACTGCTGTCCGGGGACCTGCCGCGCGCCCGCGCCCGGCTGGAGGAGGCCGCCGCGCTGCACCGCCGGACCCGCGACCTGGAGGGCGTGGCCTCCTGCCTGGAGGTGCTCGCCGGGCTGGCCCTCGCCCAGGGCCGGCACGCGCCGGCCGCCCGGCTGGCCGGCGCGGCCGAGAACGCCCGCGCCGCCCTCGGGGTGGCCCGCTGGTCACCGCACCAGGCGCTGGCCGACCGGCTCCGGGAGACGCTGCGGGCCGCGCTCGGCGACGCGGAGGAGGCGGCCGAGCGCGCGGCCGGCGCGGCGCTGGGCCCCTGGGCGGCGCTCGACGAGGAACTACCGGGCGGCGGCTGATCGTTCCAGCGCGCCCGCCGGGTACTGCGACATCGGTGCGGTCCCCGGGTGCGCCACGGTGAACCGGCCGAAGGGGGCGTCGCTGCCGGCGTACGGCGCGGGCGGCGCGGCGTCGGCGGCGCCGAGCGGCCGGCCCGCCGGCAGCGTGCTGCGGTACTCGACGGCGCGGAAGGCGGCCAGCGCCGGGGACAGCTCGAGCCGGCGCAGCGCGCCGGCCACGGGGTGCTCCCCCAGCACGAGCCCGGCCCCACCCGGGACCGGCCGGGCCTGCCACCGGGCGAGCACCGGGATCGTCGTCTCGTGCAGCCACCCGTCCCGCACCGACCACAGCCGGCGCGTGCCGGTCCCGCGCAGCGCCGGGCCCCACGTCCGCACGGTGTGGGTGAGCACCTCGGTCCCACCCTCGGACAGCCGCACCACCTGGCGGTCGGCGGCGTCGAGGAAGTCCATGTCGGCGAGCCACTTGGGCAGCCCCCACTCCTCACGGCCCAGGTCGCGGGCCTCCCGCGAGGTCACCGGGAGCTGCAGCACGAACCCCCCGATCGCGGGCCGGGTCCTGCGGCGCGCCGCCGGCCCGGCGAGGACGCCGGCGGTCACCCCGACCTCGCCGTAGGGCGCCACGGTGTGCGTGCCGCCGTCGGCGTCGGTCCAGGTGACGGTGCGGTAGCGGTAGGCGTGCACCGCGACCAGCGTGCGGCCGCCCGGCAGCGGGATCGGCCGCAGTAGCGGCCGGCCTCCGCGCCGCGGCAGGGCCGCGGCGACCGCCTCCGCCGAGGCGAGGTGGTAGGAGCAGGCCACCGCCGTGTCGTGGTAGGCCAGCGGCAGCCGGACGGACTCGGTCATGCCCACCTCCCCGGCGTCCGGCCCAGCACACCGCTCCGCGGAACAGACCGGCAAGACCCGAGGTCGCCGCGCTTCCGCTGGGTGGGAGACTGCCGCCGTGGCGGGCGGCGCGGCCGAGAGTGGGCGATCGGTGACCTCCCGCGCCCTGGCGCTGCTCGACGCGTTCGACGCCGCGGCGCCGCGGCTGTCGCTCAGCGAGATCGCCGAGCGGTCGGGCACCCCGCTCACGACGGCGCACCGGCTGCTCGCCGAGCTCACCGGCTGGGGCGCGCTGTCCCGCCGCGCCGACGGCCGCTACGAGATCGGCCGCAAGCTGTGGGACCTCGGCCTGCTCGCCCCCGTGCAGCTCGAGCTGCGCCAGGTGGCCACGCCCTTCCTGCTCGACGTGCACACCGCCACCCGCGACACCGTCCACCTCGCCGTGCGCGACGGGACCAGTGCGCTCTACGTGGAGCGGATCTCGGGCCGCGAGTCGGTTCCGGTGGTCAGCCAGGTCGGCAGCCGGCTGCCGCTGCACGCCACGGGGGTCGGCAAGGTCCTGCTGGCCGCCGCCCCCGACGAGGTCGTCGCCGAGGTCCTCGCCGCACCCGTGCGGGCCACCCGGCACACCGTGGTCGACCCCGGGCGGCTGCGCCGGGAGCTCGGCGAGGTGCGCCGGCGGGGTTGGGCGCGCACCGCGGAGGAGATGTCGCTGGGCACGCTGTCGGTCGCCGTCCCGGTGCGCGTGGAGCGCCCCGGCAGCACCGTCGTCGCGGCGGCGCTCGGGATCGTCGTCCCCAGCCACCGGCGCGACCTGCCCCGCCTGGTGCCGGTGCTCGAGGTGGCCGCGCGCGGCATCGGGCGCGCGCTCGCCGGCACGGCTCCCTTCCGCTGACCGGGAGGCGGCGGTGTCCTCCCGGGCGTAGCCGGGGTCACACTCGGCCGCATGCGCACCCAGGTGGGGATCATCGGCGCCGGCCCGGCCGGCCTGCTGCTGTCGCGGCTGCTCGCCCTGCAGGGCGTCGACTCGGTGGTGCTGGAGAACCGCTCGCGGGAGTACGTCGAGGCCCGGATCCGCGCCGGGATCCTCGAGCAGAACACCGTCGACGTGCTCACCGAGGTGGGCCTGGGCGACCGGCTGCACCGGCAGGGCCTCGAGCACCGCGGCATCCACCTGCAGTACCCGGGCGTGCGCGCCACCCTCGACTTCCCGCAGCTGTGCGGCCGCCGGGTGTGGGTCTACGGGCAGACCGAGGTGGTCAAGGACCTCGTCGCCGCGCAGCTCGCCGGCGGCCCGCCGCTGCACTTCGAGGTCTCCGACGTCGCCGTCGAGGACGTCGACACCGACAGTCCGCGGATCCGGTTCACCGACGCCGAGGGCCGCCCGCAGGTGCTCGAGTGCGACGTCGTCGCGGGCACCGACGGCTTCCACGGCCCGTCGCGCGCCGTCGTCGCCGAGGGCACGCGGCAGCGGCTGTGGGAGCGCACCTACCCCTACGCGTGGCTGGGGATCCTCGCCGACGCCGCCCCGGCCACCGACGAGCTCATCTACGCCTGGCACCCCGACGGGTTCGCGCTGTACTCCATGCGCTCGCCGTCGGTGTCGCGGCTGTACCTGCAGGTGGACCCGTCGGAGCGGATCGAGGACTGGTCCGACGACCGGATCTGGGAGTCGCTGGCCACCCGGTTCGCCCACGAGGGCTGGGAGATCAGCACCGGCCCGGTGACCGAGAAGTCGATCCTGCCGATGCGCTCGTTCGTCAGCGCGCCGATGCGCCGGGGGCGGCTGTTCCTCGCCGGCGACGCCGCGCACATCGTGCCGCCCACCGGCGCCAAGGGCCTCAACCTCGCCGTCGCCGACGTCGTGCTGCTGTCCCGGGCGCTGGTGCGGCTGCTGCAGGAGAAGGAGTCCGACCTCGCCGACGCCTACTCCGACACCGCGCTGCAGCGGGTGTGGCGGGCCACCCACTTCTCCTGGTGGATGACCTCGATGCTGCACACCACCGGCGACCCGTTCGACGCCGAGCTGCAGCTGGCCCAGCTGCGCCGGGTGTGCTCCTCGGAGACCGCGGCCCGCGAGCTGGCGGAGAACTACACCGGCCTGCCGCTGTAGCCCCCCGCCGACTGCGCAGTTGCCGCCGCCCGCACCGGCGCGTCGCCACGTGTCGGCGACCGGAACTGCTCAGTGGGCGTGCAGCAGCTCGCGCACCCGCCCGGCGGTCCCCTCGGCCAGCGGCAGGTGCGGCAGCACCCCGGTGACCTCCTCGGGCTCGAGTCCCTGCTCCACGAGGACGGCCAGCAGCCGGCGGGCCTCGGCCGGCGGCACCGGCGAGGGCAGCCCGGCCTCCCGGACGGCGGCCAGCGCGAGGAACAGCGCGCCCGAGAGGTCCTCGTCGCGCTCGTCCGGCGGCGGCGCCGGCGCGGCCGCCCGCGCGGTGGCCTCAGCGGCGCGCACCAGCGACAGCGGCAGCCCCTCGGACTCGACCTCCAGCAGCGGCGCCCGCCCCAGTGCGGCCAGCACGACGTGCTCGGCCTCGGTGCGCAGCGGCTCCTCCCAGTCACCGGCGCGGACGACGTCGGCCGGGTCGGCGTCGGCGGGGTCCTCCCCCAGCTCGTCGAGCAGCTCGGCCCACTGACCGGGCCGGGTGCGGCGGGCGCGGTCGGCGGCGAGCACGCAGGTCTCGTGCACGAACGGCTCGATCACCTCGCGGTCGAACCGGTCGGCGAACACGGTGCCGTCGGCGTCGACGGCGTTGAGCGCGTCCTGGAAGCTGCCGGGTGTGGCGTCGCCGAGCTCGATGCGGCCGTCCTCCTCCCCCGACAGCGGCTGGCCGGTGGCGGCCCGGTCGCCGATCGTCGAGCCGGTGGCCACCAGCCGGCCGCGCAGCCGCAGGTGGTGCGGCCGGTCGGACAGGCCCACGCTCCACGCGCAGGCCTCGGCGATGAGCGCGGCACGGCGCTCGCGGAGCAGCTCGCGGCCGAGCAGGCCGAACCAGTCGGGTTCGAAGTCGGGCACCGCACCGTTCTACCCGGCCGGCCGGGCTCGGGGACCGCGGACGAGGTCCTCGACCGTGGCCCGGACCCCCCGCTGCCGCAGCGAGGTCAGCGTCTCCACGAAGGCCGCGGCCACCCGCGGGTCGTCGGCGAGGTCGCCGAAGACGTCGGTCTCGCGGAGGAAGGCCAGCGGGTCGGGGTCCCGGGCGCGGGCGAGCAGCGCGTCGCGCCGCGGGTCGGACAGCTCGATCGGCCGGCCCGCGTCGTCGGCCCCCTCCGCCGTGCGCGCCCAGCCGGCCAGGACGGCCACCGACCGGCGGATCTCCCGTCCCGCGGCGAGGTCGTCGCGCAGCACCGGGAGGAGGAACTGCGGGATGCGGTCGGAGGCGTTCTCGCAGATCCGGGCCAGGGTGTCGCGGACGGCGGGGTTGGCGAAGCGGCCCACCAGGTCGGACCGGTAGCGGCGCAGGTCGATGCCGGGCACCGGCGGCAGGGTCGGGGTGGCCTCCTCGTCGAGGTAGCCGAGCAGCAGCGCGCGGAACAGCGGGTCCTGGCAGGCGTCGTGCACGTGTTCGTGACCGGCCAGCCGGCCGAGGTGGGCGAGCACCTGGTGCCCGGCGTTGAGCAGCCGCAGCTTCATCGTCTCGTAGGGGGCGACGTCGGCCACGAGCTGCACGCCGACGTCCTCCAGCGGCGGGCGGCCCCCGGGGAAGGAGTCCTCGAGCACCCACTGCGTCCACGGCTCGCACACCACCGGCCAGGCGTCCTCGACGCCGGTGGCGGCGGTGAGCTGGGCCCGGTCGGCGTCGGTGGTCACCGGCGTGATCCGGTCGACCATCGAGTCCGGGAAGGGCACCTCGGCCGCCACCCACTCCCCCAGCGCGGGGTCGCGCAGCGCGGCGAAGGCGGCGAAGCTCGCGCGGGCCAGGTGCCCGTTGCCGGGGATGTTGTCGCACGAGACGACGGCGAAGGGCGCCACCCCGCGCTCGCGCCGCCGCACCAGCGCCTCGGCGACCAGTGCGAACACCGTCCGCGGCGGCGCGCCGGGCTGCAGGTCGGCCACCACCGCCGGCGCCGTGGCGTCGAAGGCGCCGGTGTCGGGCGAGGTGTTGTACCCGCCCTCGGTCACCGTCAGCGACACGATCCGGGTGCCGGGCGCGGCCATCGCCTCCACGACCGCGTCGGGGTCGTCGGGCGCGAGCAGGTACCCCGTGAGCGAGCCGACCACCCGCGCGTCGAGGTAGCCGTCGGGGTGCTTGACGACCAGCGTGTACAGGCGGTCCTGGGCCGCCATGACCTCGGCCATGCGCCGGTCCGACGGCAGCACGCCCACGCCGCAGATCCCCCAGTCACGGTGCCCGGCCGCGAGCAGGTCGTCGGCGTACACGGCCTGGTGGGAGCGGTGGAAGCCGCCGACGCCCAGGTGCACGATGCCGGTCCGCACCGCCGGCCGCTCGTAGCGCGGGGTCCGCACCGACGCGCTCAGTCCGGACAGCGTGGTCGCGTCGAGCCGGGGCATGGGGGTCCTCCTCGGGTGCGGGCCCCCGGGCTACCCGGCCCGGCCGCCGTCACCCGCCGCGACGTCGACCCGCGCGGGCACCGGCACGCGCTGCAGGTCGGAAGCGACGACGAGGTCGCCGTCGTACTCCGCCCGCGCCTCGTCCTCGAACCGGCGGGGGTCGGCGTAGCGCTGGGAGAAGTGGGTGAGCACCAGCCGCCGCACGCCGGCCTCCGCCGCGACGCGGGCCGCCTGGCGCGCGGTGAGGTGGCCGTACCGCCGGGCCAGCTCGGCGTCCTCGTGCAGGAAGGTGGCCTCGATGACCAGCAGGTCCGCGCCGTCGGCCAGGGCCGCGACGTTGGCGCACAGGCGGGTGTCCATGACGAAGGCGAACCGCTGACCGCGGCGCGGGACGCTGACCTCCCCGATCCGGACCGTGCGCCCGCCGGCGTGCAGCACGCCCTCGCGCTGCAGCCGGCCGACGTCGGGGCCGGTGACGCCGGCCGCGGCGAGCCGGTCGGGCAGCATCCGCACGCCGTCGGGCTCGACGAGGCGGTAGCCGAAGGTCTCCACGGGGTGCTCGAGCCGGCGCGCCTCGACGACGCCGGCGGGGTCCTCGGCGACGGTGCCCTCGCAGTGCACCGGCTCGGCGCGGATGTCGGCGAGGTCGGCGAAGGCGCTGGCGTGCCGCAGCCGGTCGAAGAAGACCTGCCCCGATGCCGGGTAGTGCACCGCGACCGGGTGCGGGACGCCGTCGAGGGACATCCGCTGCACCACCCCGGGCAGGCCCAGGCAGTGGTCGCCGTGGAAGTGGCTGACCAGCACCCGGTGGACCGCGCTGCTGGGGACCCCGGCCAGCAGCATCTGCCGCTGGGTGCCCTCGCCGGGGTCGAACAGGAAGCCGCGGCCGTCCCAGCGCAGCAGGTAGGCGTTGTGGTTGCGGGTGCGGGTGGGCGCCTGGCTGGCGGTGCCGAGCACGACCAGCTCCCGCCCCGCCACGGCCGGGAACCTACCGGCGGCCGGCCGGGAGGTCCTGCCGTGCGCAGTCGTGCTCTGCCTACAGGTGTGTGCAGAGCACGACCGTCCGCGGAGGTGAGGTGTCGCCCTAGCCGAACAGGTCGGACAGGAACGACTCCTTGCGCTTCTTGCCGTGCGAGCCGTAGGAGCCGTGCGAGGAGTGCGACGACGACCGGGTCACCGCGCCGAGCACCTCGTTCACCACGGCGCCCAGGCCCGCTCCGCCGGCGGCCGGGTACTGCGCGCCGTGCTGCTGCGGAGCGCCGTGCGGCTGCGGGGTGCCGTACTGCTGGGCGGCGCCGTGCTGCTGCGGGGCCGGCCGGGCCCGCTGCTGCGCGCCGTGCCAGGAGTTCTCGGCGTCGATGAGCCGCTCGAGCTCACCGCGGTCGAGGAAGATGCCACGGCACTCGGTGCACTGGTCGACGTGGACGCCGTTGCGCTCGTAGGTGCGCATCGTTCCCTGGCACTTGGGACAGACGAGATCCATGCCGCACGGTACGACGCTCGGGAGTGCCCCGGACGGCGCCGGACCGTGCCACAGTGCGCGCCCGTGACGACGACCCGCACGGTGACCCTCCGGTTCGGCGCGGCCTCCCGCGAGGACCTCACCCACACCAACCTCTCCGCCGTCCGCAGCGACGGCCGGGTGCTCTGGGTCGCCGGCGACGAGACCGCCACCATCGAGCGGCTCGTCGCGGACGACCCCGCGGACCCCACAAGCTACGGCGACCAGACCACCTTCTCCCTCGCCGATCTCGTGCCCCTCCCGGGCGGGACCGGCCCCGGCGTCGAGGAGGAGGCCGACATCGAGGGCATCGCCCGCCACGACGGCGCGGTGTGGGCGGTCGGCTCGCACAGCCTGCGCCGCCGCCGGATCCGCGACGAGCACGACGGCCAGCAGGCGCTGCGCCGGCTGGCGAAGGTCACCGGGCAGCCGCGCCGGCAGATCATCGCCCGGATCCCGGTGGTCGACGTCGACGGGCTGCCCACCCTGGTCAAGGACGACGGCACCCGCAGCGCCGCCGTCTTCGGCACCCGCGGCAAGGACCTGCGCGACCTGCTCGCCGACGACGAGCACCTCGGCCCGTTCCTCGCCATCCCCAGCAAGGACAACGGCCTCGACGTCGAGGGCATCGCGGTCGCCGGCGACCGGGTGTACCTGGGCCTGCGCGGGCCGGTGCTGCGCGGCTGGGCGGTGGTGCTGGAGCTGCGGCCCGAGGTCGACGAGCGCGACCCCGCCCGGCTGCGCCTGCGGAGGTTCCCCGACGGGTGCCGCTACCGCAAGCACGTGCTGCGGCTGGCCGGCCTCGGGGTGCGCGACCTGTGCCCGCACGGCGAGGACCTGCTGGTGCTGGCCGGGCCGACCATGGACCTCGACGGCCCGGTGTACGTCTACCGCTGGCACGGCGCGCTCGTGTGCGAGGAGCCGGCCGTCGTCCGCGGCGACCGGCTCACCCGCGAGCTGGCGCTGCCCTACGGCGACGGTGACGACCACGCCGAGGGCATCGGGCTGCTCGGCGCCCCGGAGGACGGCCGGCTGCTGGTCGTCTACGACAGCCCGGCCCCCGAGCGGCTGACCGCCGACGGCGGCGTGGTCGCCGACGTCGTCCAGCTGCCCTGACCCCCGCTCAGCCGATCCGGACCGGGCGGGCGGCGGCCACCCCGGCCGCCGCCAGCCCGGCGCCGACGGCGAGCAGAAGCACCAGCGGCGCGGTCCACCCGCCGGTGGCCTCCGACAGCGCACCGACGACGACCGGGCCGAGCGCGCCGGCGGTGTAGCCGACCAGCTGGGTCATGCCCGACAGCCGGGCGGCGGTGCCCGCGTCGGCCGAGCGCAGCACGACGAGGGTCACCGCCAGCGCGATGCCGGCGCCCTGCGCCAGCCCGCCCAGCACCGCCCACAGCGGCCAGCCGCCGGGGGCGGCGAGCAGCCCGGCGACCGGCACGGTCCACAGCGCGGCGACGGCGAGCGCGAGCCCCGCCTGGCCCGGGCGGCGGGCGAGCACGACGGGCACCAGCAGGCTGCCGGCGATGCCGAGCACCTGGAACACCGACGCGGCCAGCGAGCCGGTGGCCGCGTCGGTGCCGGCGCGGTCGGCCAGCAGGGTCGGCAGCCACGCGGTGAGCGAGAAGTACAGCGTCGAGTGCAGCGCCTGGACCGCGGTGACCGCCCACGCCACCGGGGACCGCCACAGCCGCGCGCGCCGGGCCGGCGCCGGGCTCGCGGCGTCCGGGCCGGCGGTGGCGTCCCGGGCGGCCCGCGCCCACACCGCCGCGGCGGCCACGGCCAGCAGCCCCTCCGCGGCGAGCGCACCGCGCCAGCCCAGCACGGCCGCCAGCGGCGCGGTGAGCGCGGCGCCGGCGGCGGCACCGGCGACCAGCGCCGCGGTGTAGAGGCCGGTCACGGTGGCCGCGCGCCCGCCGAACCCCGCCTTGACCACGGCCGGCAGGAGCACGTTGCCCACCGTCATGGCCGCGCCGGCCAGGAGGGTGCCGGCCAGCAGCACCGGCGGCCCGTCGAGCACCCGCAGGCCCTGGGCGACGGCGAGCACCACCAGCGACCCGAGCACCGCCGGCCCGGCACCCAGCCGCCGCCCGGCCGCGGCGGCGGCCGGCGCGAGCACGGCGAAGCACAGCACCGGCAGCGCGGTCAGCAGCCCGGCCTCCGCGGCCGAGAGGTCCAGGTCGTCCCGGACGTCGCCGAGCACCGGGCCCACGGCGGCGATCGCGGCCCGCAGGTTGAGCGCGGTGAGCAGGACCGCCGCCAGCAGCAGGCGGTTCCCCCCGGGCACCCGCCCATCGTGCTCCGGGCCCGTCACGACGACCCGCCGCCCGTCCCGGCGACGGGTCCGCGACACCGCCCCGCGACGCGCGGGAGTCGCACGTACTGATCAGTAACCGGTGTGGGATCGTCGGAGGACACGTCGAGACGGCCGCCACCGGGCGCCGTCAGGAGAGAGGTCCCATGCGGTTGCAGCTTTCCCCGGAGATGGAGGCCTTCCGGGATGAGATGCGCACCTTCTTCACCACGCAGGTGCCGCAGGAGGTCCGCGACACGCTCGCGGCGCGCCGGCACCTGAGCCGCGAGCAGTACATCCAGGCCCAGCGGGTGCTCAACGCCGCGGGCCTGGCCGTACCGCACTGGCCGGTGGAGTGGGGCGGCAAGGACTGGACGCCGCTGCAGCGGCACATCTGGCGCGAGGAGATGCAGCTGGCCAACGTGCCCGAGCCGCTCGCGTTCAACACCAGCATGATCGGCCCGGTCATCGCCGCCTTCGGCAACCAGGAGCAGAAGGAGCGCTTCCTGCCGGCCACGGCGAACCTCGACATCTGGTGGTGCCAGGGCTTCTCCGAGCC
Source organism: Geodermatophilus sp. SYSU D00700 (assembly GCF_054050255.1). Classification (NCBI taxonomy): domain Bacteria; kingdom Bacillati; phylum Actinomycetota; class Actinomycetes; order Geodermatophilales; family Geodermatophilaceae; genus Geodermatophilus; species Geodermatophilus sp. SYSU D00700. The sequence continues at coordinate 189,040 of NZ_JBJGZA010000001.1, forward strand.
CGACGCCGGCTCCGACCTCGCCTCGCTGCGCACCACCGCCGTCCGCGACGGCGACGACTGGGTGGTCAACGGGCAGAAGACCTGGACCACCCTCGGCCAGCACGCCGACTGGATCTTCTGCCTGGTCCGCACCGACCCGACGGCGGAGAAGAAGCAGCGCGGCATCTCGATGCTGGTCTTCCCGATGGACTCCCCCGGCGTCACGCTGCGCCCGATCCAGCTGATCGACGGCGGCCACGAGGTCAACGAGGTCTTCTTCGAGGACGTCCGCGTGCCCGCCGAGAACCTGATCGGCGAGGAGAACCGCGGCTGGGACTACGCCAAGTTCCTCCTCGGCAACGAGCGCGTGGGCATCGCCCGCGTCGGCGCCACGAAGAAGCTCATCGCGCAGGCCAAGCAGTTCGCCCGCGAGGTGCACGCCGGCGGCCGGCCGCTGTCGGAGGACCCCCGCACCACCGCGCGCATCGCCGAGCTGGAGAACGAGCTGCTGGCGCTCGAGCTCACCGCGCTGCGCGTGGTCGCCAACTCCGCCGACGGCAAGCCGCACCCGGCGTCGTCGGTGCTCAAGCTCCGCGGGTCGGAGCTGCAGCAGGCGGCCACCGAGCTGATCGTCGACATCGCCGGCCCGCTCTCGCTGGCCTCGTTCGCCGACGGCGGTTCGCAGGTCCCCGACTGGGCCCGGGTGGCCACGCCGGAGTACCTGAACTACCGCAAGGTCTCCATCTACGGAGGCAGCAACGAGGTCCAGCGGACCATCATCGCCGGCACGATCCTGGGGTTGTGAGGTAGCCGTGGACTTCACCTACGACAGCGAGCAGAACGACCTGCGGGAGGCCGTGCGCGGCCTGCTGCAGCGCGCCTACGCCGACAGCGAGCGGCGCCGCCAGGTCGTCGCCGCCGAGCCGGGCTTCGACGAGAAGACCTGGGCCCAGCTGGCCGAGATGGGCGTGCTGGGGCTGCCCTTCGCCGAGGAGCACGGCGGCATGGGGGCCGGGCCGATCGAGGTCGGCATCGTCGCCGAGGAGATGGGCCGGGTCCTCGCGCCCGAGCCCTTCGTCGAGTCGGTCGTGCTGGCCGGCGGGCTGGTCGCCGCCGTCGGCACCGACGCGCAGCGGACGGCGGTCCTCGGGCCGCTGTCGGAGGGCTCGAGCGTGCTCGCGTTCGCGCACGCCGAGCCGGCCGCGCGCTGGAGCCCCGCGGCGTCGGCGGTCACCGCCACGCGCGACGGCGAGGGCTGGGCGCTGACCGGCGCCAAGGAGCCGGTGCCGAACGGCGCCCGCGCCGACGTCCTGGTGGTCTCCGCGGCCGTCGACGGCGGCACCGCGCTGTTCCTCGTGCAGGGTGACGCCACCGGCCTCGCCCGCACCGGCTACCGCACGCACGACGGCGGCCGCGCGGCCAACGTGGTCTTCGAGGGGACCCCCGCCGAGCTGCTCGGCGAGGGCACGGCCGACCGCAGCGCCGACGTCGAGCGCGCCCAGGCCCTGGCCCGGATCGCCTACGCCAACGAGGCGGTCGGGGCGATGGACACCGCGCTGCGGACCACGTCGGAGTACCTGAAGACGCGCAAGCAGTTCGGCGTCACGCTCAACCGGTTCCAGGCGCTGACCTTCCGGGCGGCCGACATGTACGTGTCGCTGGAGCTGGCCCGCAGCACCGCGCTGTGGGCGAGCATGGTGGCCGACGCCGGCGGCGACGTCGTCACCGCCGGGCACCGCGCGCGGCTGCAGACCAGCCGCGCCGGCCGCCACATCGGCAAGGAGGCCATCCAGCTGCACGGCGGCATCGGGGTCACCGCGGAGTACTCGGTCGGGCACTACACCAGCCGGCTCACCGCGATCGACCACCTGCTCGGCGACGGCGACTGGGCCGCCGACCGGCTGGCGGAGACCGTCGACTCCTACCCGACCGTCGACCCGCTGGGCGCGCCCTACACGGGCTGACGACCCCGCACCCACCGCACCGCGGCCGGCGTAACCCCTCGGGGGCGCCGGCCGCGCGCGTCTGCGGGCCCGTCCGGGCCGGCGCCGCCTAGGGTGCCCTGCCGTGCACGTCGCCTGGCTGCTCCTCCCGCTCGCGATCGGCGTCGCCCTGGCCTGGGCGGCGGCCCGCCCGGTCCGCCGCCGCAGCGGGCGCGTCGCGGCGGGGTTGGTCGCGGTCCTGGTGTGGACGGCGGTGGCCGCCGGCGGGCTGCAGCTGTGGGCGCGGGCGTCGCTGGACTCCTCCGCCACCGCCCGCGCCGTCGTGTGGATGGACGCCGACGTCGACGACTGGCGCCGCTTCCCGGCCCTCCCGATCCCGGCCGGTGGGACCCCGCTGCCGCTGCGCCCCGGCACCCTGCCCGCCGGCGTCCTCGACCGGGTGACCGTCCCCGGATCCGGCGAGGAGGACCTCGACGACCTGCTGGCCCGCACGCAGACGACGGCCTTCCTCGTGCTGCGCGGCGACGAGCTGCTCGTGGAGCGCTACCCCGGCGGCGGGTCCCGGGAGTCGGTGCAGACGTCGTTCTCCGTGGCCAAGTCCGTGCTGTCCACGCTGGTGGGCATCGCGATCGAGCGCGGCGAGATCGGCGGCCTCGACGACCCGGTCACCGCCTACGTGCCCGAGCTGCTCGACCGCGACCCCGACGCCGCCCGGATCACCCTGCGGCACCTGGTCACCATGTCCTCGGGCCTGGCCTACGAGGAGCAGGGCCTGCCGTGGAGCGACGACGCGCTCACCTACTACGACCCCGACCTGCGCGCGCTCGCCCTCACCGTCGAGGTCGTCGAGCCGCCCGGGCGGACGTGGCTCTACAACAACTACAACCCGCTGCTGGTCGGGCTGGCGCTGGAGCGGGCGGTGGGCCGGCCGGTGGAGGAGTACGCCGCCGAGGTGCTGTGGGGGCCGATGGGCGCCGAGGCCGACGCCAGCTGGAGTGCCGACAGCGAGGCCACCGGCTTCCCGAAGATGGAGAGCGGGGTCAACGCGCGGGCGGTCGACTTCGCCCGCTTCGGCCTGCTGTTCGCCCGCGAGGGCCGCGCCGGCGACGCGCAGGTCGTACCCGCCGCGTGGGTCGCCGAGGCGACCGCGCGCGACACCGCCACCGACCCGGCCGAGCACTACCAGTACTGGTGGTGGGTCGACACCGAGCGGGAGGGCCGCTTCTCCGCCCGCGGCAACAAGGGGCAGTTCGTCTACGTCGACCCGGCCACCGACGTCGTCGTCGTGCGGATGGGCCGGGAGGCGGTGCTGGAGGACTGGACGGCGGTGCTGCGCGACGTCACCGACCGGGTCGCCGCGGCCTGACCGTCAGCCGGTGATCGCCCGGCGCAGGTCCTCGGCCGCGGCGGCCACCTGCTCCAGCACCGCCGCGACGCCGTCCTCGCGCAGCAGCCCGCCGCTGAGCCGCTCCACCGGCACCGGCTCGTGCGCCGGGTCGGCGGAGCGCGCGCCGACCTCGAAGGCGACGCGCAGCAGCGCGCCGTCGGGGGCGGCGGGGTCGTCGGCGGCGGCCAGCGGCCCGACCATGACGGCCGGGAAGCCCCACTGCTCGAGCGCCACCGCCGACAGCCGCAGCGCGGAGATGCCGTAGCGGGACACCTCGGCGGCGCGCCGTGCGGCGAACGAGCGGGCGCCGCCGGCCAGCGCCCAGTAGCCCGCGGGGTCGTCGCCGTGCAGCAGGGCCACCCCGACCTGGGCGAGCAGCCCGAGGCACAGGGCGTCCTGCGGCCGGGCGCCGAAGCGTGGCGCCAGCACCGACGCGGCCAGCGCCACCCCGGTGCTGGTCTCCCAGAACCCCTCGGGCAGGTGCTCCTCGTCGTCGAGGCAGGTCAGCGCGACCGTCGCCATGGTCCGCACCGCGGTGAAGCCGACCACCGTGACCGCGAACTGCAGCGTGGTCGCCCGGCCGCTCATGCCGAAGTAGGCCGAGTTGGCCAGCTTCATCACCCGGCCCGCCAGGGCGACGTCGCCGGCGAGCACCCCGGCCAGCCGGGTGGCGCTGGCGTCCTCGGTGGTGGCCACCGCGACCACCTGCGCGGCCACCGGTCGCTGCCCGGCCATCGTGTCCATCCGGGCGAGCAGCCGGTCGAGGTCGACCGCCGGCGGGGCGCCCAGCGACGGGACGGCGTGCAGGTGCGCGCTCACCGGGCACCGGCCCACGCGGCGGTGGTGGCGCCGTCCATCGGGCGGGCCAGGGAGAAGCCCTGCAGGTAGGTGGCCCCCAGCGCGGTGAGCGCCGCGGCCTGGCCGGGGGTCGCCACCCCCTCCGCGACCGTGGACAGCCCCAGGCTGCGGGCCATCGCGATCACGGCGGTGGCGATCTCGGCGTGGCCCTCGGCGAGCTCGGCGACGAAGGACCGGTCCACCTTCAGGCAGGTCACCGGCAGGTGCCGCAGCGAGGCCAGTGAGGAGTACCCGGTGCCGAAGTCGTCGATGGCCACCGCCACGCCGAGGTCACGCAGCGACTGCAGCACCGTGCGCGCCGCCGCGGGGTCGGTCATCAGCGCCGACTCGGTGATCTCGACCGACAGCCGGGCGGGGGCGAGGCCGTGCCGGTCCAGCGCGGCGACCACCGCGTCGCGCAGGCTCCCGTCGAGCTGCAGCGCCGAGACGTTGACGTTGACCCGGGGCGGGGCGGCCGGGCCCAGCTCGCGGTCCCACGCGGCCACCTGCCGGCAGGCCTCGTCGAGCACCAGCAGCCCCAGCGCGCCGATGAGCCCGCTCTCCTCGGCCAGCGGCACGAAGGTGGCCGGGCTGATCGGCCCCTGCTCGGGGTGCACCCACCGGGCGAGGGCCTCGACGGCGTCCAGCGACCCGTCCCCGGCGGCGAGGATCGGCTGGTAGTGCAGCGCGACCTCGCGCTGCTCGATCGCGTCCCGCAGGTCGGCGACCAGCCGCAGCTTGGCGCGGGCCTCGGCGCGTCCCGCCCGGTCGAGCACCCGCACCCGGCCCTTGCCGCCGGCCTTGGCCTGGTACATCGCGATGTCGCAGTCGCGCACCAGGTCCGCGGCGTCGGCGTGCTCGGGGGCCTGCACGGTGACGCCCACGCTGGCGTGCGGCCGGAAGAGGACCCCGGCCAGGGAGACCGGCGCGGCGAGCGCGTCGACGACCCGCGCGGCCAGCGCGGCGGCGGCGGCCTCGTCGACGTCGTGGCAGACGACGACGAACTCGTCCCCGCCGAACCGGGCCACGAGGTCCCCGGGTCGGACGGTGGCGCGCAGCCGGCCGGCCACCTCGACGAGCAGCTCGTCGCCGGCCTCGTGACCGAGGGAGTCGTTGACCACCTTGAAGTCGTCGAGGTCGAGGAACAGGCAGGCCACGCCCCGGCCGCCGGGGAGCGCGCGGGCCGCGGCGAAGGCCTCGGCCAGGTGCTGGTCGAGCAGGGTGCGGTTGGGCAGGCCGGTCAGCGGGTCGTGGGAGGCCTGGTGGGCCAGGCGCGCCTCGAAGGCCAGCCGCTCGGTGACGTCCTCGACGGTGCCCAGGAAACCGGCGCCCGCCCCGGGGGTGAACACGTGGCCCAGGCGCAGCAGCGCCGACCGCTCGGTGCCGTCGGCGCGCACCAGCCGGGCGCCGGCCTCGACGTCGCTGCCCTGCAGGACGGCGGCCACGGCCTCCACGACGGCGCCGAGGTCGTCGGGGTGCACGCAGTCGGTCCACCCGGTGCCCAGCAGGTCCGCGGCCGGCCGCCCGACGAGCCGGCAGAACGCGTCGTTGACGTGCGCCAGCCGCATGCCCTGCTCGGAGAGGACCGTCGGCACCGGCGAGCGCTCGGTGAGGGTGGCGAAGCGCCGTTCGGCCGCGGCGGCGGTGGCCCGCGAGGCCCGCTCGGCGTCGGCGGCCCCGGTGGCGACCGTCAGCGTCCACGCCCGCCCGGACGGCGCCGGCGTCGCCCGCACGACGGCGTCGACCAGGCGGCCGCCGGCGGTGCGGACGGGCAGCGCCAGCCGGGACGTGCGACCGCGGCGCAGCAGCACGGGCAGCTCCGCCGGCGGCAGGGTGGGCAGCAGGTCCGGCACCGGCAGGCCGGACGGCGCGTCGCCCAGCAGCGCGACCGCGCCCCGGTTGGCCCAGGCGACCCGCGGCGTGCCGGCGGCGGCCTCGACCACCAGCACCGCCTCGTCGCCGGCCGCGGCCGCGGCGAACACCGCGGCCACCACCTCCGGCGACGCGCCGCCGGGCTGGCCCGTCGTGCTCGGGCTGGCGGGCACGGGTCTCCTCCCTGCTGTCGGTGGCCTGGGTCGGCCGGCGTCCCGGCGTGGGGACTCCCCGGCACCCTCGGCACGTCGCGGGTCGGGCTCCAGCCGGGCGCACCCGGCCCTCACCCGGTCGGGGGACCACGCGGTTCCGTGCGATCGGGTCACGAATCCGTCGGGGGTGGCCCGGGACGGCGCCGGCGCCTGTCACGATGCAGCACCGGGGTCGGCCCGCCCGCCTCCCCCGCTGCACCACCCGGTCCGCCGGCGGGGTCGCCGGCCCGAGCTGTCGATGGAGTGCGCGTGCTGATCGGTGTGCCGGCAGAGACCCGACGGAACGAGACGCGGGTGGCCGCGACGCCGGTGAGCGTCGGGCGGCTGTGCGCGCTGGGCCACGAGGTCCTCGTCGAGGCCGGTGCCGGGGCGGCGGCGTCCTTCCCCGACGAGGCCTACGTCGCCGCGGGCGCGCGGATCGGGCCGGCCGCCGACGCGTGGGCCGCCGACGTCGTCCTGCACGTCAACGCCCCCACCCCCGAGCAGGTGGCGCTGCTGCGCCCGGACGCCGTGCTGGTCAGCCTGCTCGCGCCGGCGCTGTCGCCGGACCTGCTCGACGCGCTGGTCGCCCGCGGCGTCACCGCCCTGGCGATGGACGCCGTCCCCCGCATCTCGCGGGCGCAGTCGCTGGACGTGCTGTCGTCGATGGCCAACATCGCCGGCTACCGCGCCGTCGTCGAGGCCGCGCACGCCTTCGGCCGGTTCTTCACCGGCCAGGTCACCGCCGCGGGCAAGGTGCCCCCGGCCACGGTGTTCGTCGCCGGCGCCGGCGTCGCGGGCTTGGCCGCGATCGGCACGGCCAACAGCCTCGGCGCGATCGTGCGCGCCACCGACGTCCGCCCGGAGGTCGCCGAGCAGGTGCGCTCCCTCGGCGGCGAGTACGTGGGCGTGCCCGCCGACGAGGGCGAGCAGGCGGCCGCCGGCGGCACCGGCTACGCCTCGGTCACCTCCGAGGACTTCGACGCGCGCGCCGCCGTCATGTACGCCGAGCAGGCCCGCGACGTCGACGTCGTCATCACCACCGCGCTCATCCCCGGCCGGCCGGCGCCCCGGCTGCTCACCGAGGACATGGTGGCGAGCATGAGGCCGGGCTCGGTGGTCGTCGACATGGCCGCCGCGCAGGGCGGCAACGTGGCGGGCTCGGTGCCCGACGAGGTGGTGGTGACCCCGAACGGCGTGACGATCATCGGCTACACCGACCTGCCCGCCCGGCTGCCGGCCCAGGCCTCGCAGCTGTTCGCCACCAACCTGGTCAACCTGCTGACGCTGCTCACCCCCGGCAAGGACGGGCGGCTGGTGCTCGACCTCGACGACGTCGTCGTGCGGGGCATGACCGTGGCGCGGGCCGGCGAGAGGCTGTGGCCGCCGCCCCCGGTGCAGGTGTCGGCCGCCCCGGCACCGGCCGCCGCGCCGCCACCCGCGCCGCTGCCCCCACCGGCCGCGACGACCCCCGCCCCGCAGCGGCGGGCGGCGCTGGTCGGCCTGGCCGGCGCGCTGCTCTTCCTGCTCGCCGCCTTCTCCCCCGACGAGCTCATCGGCAACCTGACCGTGTTCGCCCTCGCCGTGGTCGTGGGCTTCTACGTGATCGGGCACGTGCACCACGCGCTGCACACCCCGCTGATGAGCGTCACCAACGCGATCTCGGGGATCATCGTGGTCGGCGCGCTGCTGCAGCTCGGGCACGTCAGCACGGTGGTGACCGTCCTCGCCTTCCTCGCCGTGCTGCTGGCCAGCATCAACGTCTTCGGCGGCTTCGCCGTGACCCGCCGCATGCTCGGCATGTTCCGGAGGGCCTGACCATGACCGCCACCACCGCCGCGTCGGCGGCCTACATCGTCGCCGGCCTGCTGTTCGTGCTCAGCCTGGCCGGCCTGTCCCGGCACGAGACCGCCAAGGCGGGCAACGCCTACGGCATCGCCGGCATGGCGATCGCGCTGGTCGCCACCATCGGGCTGGCCGCCCGCGACGGCGACGCGCTGTCGATCGGCCTGATCGCCGTGGCCATGGTGCTCGGCGCCGCGATCGGCATCTGGCGGGCCCGGATCGTCGAGATGACCGGCATGCCCGAGCTCATCGCGCTGCTGCACAGCTTCGTCGGCCTGGCCGCGGTGCTGGTGGGCTGGAACGGCTACCTGTCGGTGGAGGGCGCGCCCGCCGGCCAGGCCGAGGTGCTGGACCTGCCCGTGGGCATCCACTCCGCCGAGGTGGCGATCGGGGTGTTCATCGGCGCGGTCACGTTCACCGGCTCGGTCGTCGCCTACCTCAAGCTGTCGGGACGCATCCGCAGCAACCCGCTGGTGCTGCCGGGCAAGAACGCGCTCAACGTCGGCGCCCTCGCCGCGTTCGCCGTCCTGACCGTGGTCTTCGTCGTCTCACCGGGGCTGGGCGTGCTGGCAGCGCTGACCGTGCTGGCGCTGGCGCTGGGCTGGCACCTGGTCGCCTCGATCGGCGGCGGCGACATGCCGGTCGTCGTCTCGATGCTCAACAGCTACTCGGGCTGGGCGGCCGCCGCCTCGGGCTTCCTGCTCGACAACGACCTGCTGATCATCACCGGTGCGCTGGTCGGCTCCTCCGGTGCCTACCTCAGCTACATCATGTGCCAGGCGATGAACCGCTCCTTCCTGTCGGTCATCGCCGGCGGCTTCGGCAACGAGGGCGCCACCGCGGCCTCCGGCGACGTCGAGGGCGAGCACACCGAGGTGACCGCCGAGGAGGTCGCCGAGCTGCTCCGCGACGCCGGCAGCGTCGTCATCACGCCGGGCTACGGCATGGCGGTGGCGCACGCGCAGAACGCCGTCGCCGAGCTGACCCGCACGCTCACCGACAAGGGCGTCGAGGTCCGGTTCGGCATCCACCCGGTCGCGGGGCGGCTGCCCGGGCACATGAACGTGCTCCTGGCCGAGGCCCGGGTGCCCTACGACGTCGTCCTGGAGATGGACGAGATCAACGACGACCTCGCCAAGACCGACGTCGTCCTGGTCATCGGCGCCAACGACACGGTCAACCCGGCCGCCGCCGAGGACCCGGCCAGCCCGATCGCCGGCATGCCCGTGCTGCACGTGTGGGAGGCCGAGCACGTGGTGGTGTTCAAGCGGTCGATGAGCACCGGGTACGCCGGCGTGCAGAACCCCCTTTTCTTCCGCGAGAACACCCGCATGCTGTTCGGCGACGCGCGGGAGCGCGTCGAGGACATCCTGCGGGCCCTGTGAGGGCCCCTCCCGAGAGGAGCACCGTGAGCACGACCCCCACCGCCGGCGTGCTGGTCAGCCCGGCCTGGCTGATCGGCGGCCTGCGCAACGTCCCCGGCTTCCTGGCCACCGACGGGCGCGGGCTGGCCTTCGTCAGCGACACCCCCGTGTTCGACGTGCCGCTGGGCGCGGTCACGGACGTGAGCTGGCCGTGGTGGTGGTTCGGCGGCGGGCTGAAGCTCACCGCGGCCGGGCAGCGCTTCAAGGTCACCTTCGTCCGGCCCAACGGCATGCCGGCGCCGAACCCGGGGATGCTGGCGTCCTCGGTCGGCACGGTCGGGGTGCTCACCGGCACGCTGCCGCCGCACGTGCTCGCCGACCTGCACGCCCTGCGGGGGCTGGCCGACGTCCGCGACGGGCGGGCCGCCGGCCGGCGCTGGCGCGAGGTGCTGCCGGGCTGAGTTGCGGCGCGGTCGCCGGGGGCGCGACGGTTGCCGCTGTGGACCCCTTCCGCCTCGGCATGCCGAAGATCCCCGGCCTCACGGAGTTGCTGACCACGCTCCAGGCGCAGACCGAGGCGCTGGCGCAGCTGCCGCGCACGCTGACCGACCTGAACGCCGCCGTCCGGGACCTCATCGCCGCCACCGCGACGGCGACGTCGGCGATCTCCTCGGCGCAGCGGACCGCGGAACGGCTGGAGGACCTGGTCGGCGAGCTCGAGGAGCCGGTGCGGGCGCTGCGGCCGGGGCTGGAGCGGGTGGGCCGGGTGCTCGACGACCCCGCGGTCGACGCCGTGCCGGACATCATCCGCACCATCGACGAGGACCTCATGCCGATGATCTCGACGATCCGTCAGGCGCAGTCGCGGGTCGCCGGCGTCACCGGCCTGCTGCGCCGCCGCGGCCGCCCCGACGACGACGGGGACGCCGTGCCGTGACCGGTGCGGTCGCCGTGGCGGCCCTGGCCGGCCAGTGCGCGGGGCGCTCCAGCGCGGCCGGCAGGCGGGTGGCGCCGTCGCCGCGCGCCGCGGCCACCTGCGGGCGGGTGAGGAACAGCGCGCCGGAGAGGTCGGCGCCGCGCAGGTCGGCCGCGCGCAGGTCCGCGCCGAGCAGGTCGACGGCGGTGAGGTCGGCGCCCCGCAGGTCGGCGCCGATCAGGTAGGCGCTGCGCAGGCTGGTGCCGCGCAGGTCGGTGCGGCGCAGGTCGGCGCCCACCAGGTCGGCACCGCGCCGGTCCCGGCCGCCGGGGCGGACCGCGGCGCTGACCCGGCCGAGCAGCTCGCCGGCCTCGGCGCGGAGCGCGGCGGCGTCGACGCCGGCCAGCTCCGCAGGCCCCCCGGCGGCCAGCCGCTCGGTGCGCCCGGTGAGCGCGGCGACGTCGGCGCGCAGCGGCGCGGGCAGCGGCCGGTCGGCGGCCTCGGCGAGGTACCAGAGCAGCTCGTGCAGCTGCCGCAGGACGGGGAAGGCCGCGGCCACGCCCGGGTCGGCGGCCGGCCGCACGACGCCGGCGGCCCGCACCAGCCGCTGCCCGGCGCCGAAGCAGTCGAAGACCGTGCAGCCGGGGAAGCCGCGCTGCCGCAGGTCGGCGTGGATGCCGCAGCGGGCGTCCGCGGTGAGGTGGACGCACGGCCGGCCGGCGGGCTTGTCGATCGCGAAGTCGGCCGAGGCGGCGAACGCGGGCAGGACGCAGCACAGCCCCGCGCAGGCGGAGCAGTCGGCGCGCAGCTCCCGCCGCCGGTCGACGGGCGCCGCCGCCGGGGAGGCGGGAGGGGTCACCGCTCGAGGGTATGCGGCGCGGCTGCCTGCCCCGTCCCCGCCGAGATCACGCGATCTCGACGCTCCGGCGGCCCTGAGGCGTCGAGATCACGTGATCTCGACGCGGGGGCCGGGCCAGGATGGCGGCGTGGACGTGCTCAGCAGCCGCGTGCTCCTGCGGCCCACCGACGCCGCCCGGTCGCAGGCCTTCTACCGCGACGTCCTGGGGCTGGCCGTGTACCGCGAGTTCGGCCCGCCCGAGCACCGCGGCCTGGTGTTCTTCCTCGGCAACGGCCTGCTCGAGGTCTCCGGCCGGGCCGACGAGCGGCCGCGCGGCCTGGCGCTGTGGGTGCAGGTGCGCGACCTCGCCGCCGAGGTCGACCGGCTCGCGCGGGCCGGCGTCCCCGTCGTCGACGAGCCCGGGCGCCGGCCGTGGGGGCTGCTGGAGGCGACGGTCACCGACCCCGACGGCGTGGCGATCGTGCTGGTCGAGGTCCCGGCCGACCACCCGCTGCGGGTGGACGTGCGCCCGCCCGGCGAGGTACAGCCAGGGCCTGCCACGGTGGGCGAGTGACCAGGGAGCGGTTCGCGCACGAGGCACTGCTGTCGATGGAGCCCGGCGCCGACGACCGTGCCCCGGGGGGCGCGATCACCGTCGCGCTGTGCGGCAGCTGGGAGCACGAGCCGCCGTGCCCGCTCGCCCCGCACCACACCCGCGTCGAGCGGGCAGGCGACGAGGTCCGGCTGCGGGTGCTCTTCGCGGCCGAGGTCGACGACGCGCCGCAGGTGCGGGCCGCGATCGACGACGCCCTGGCCGCGGGCACGGGGGCGACGCCGGAGGGCGGGGCCGTGGCGTGGCGGCTCGTCCGCTCCTGGGCGTCGGAGGTGCGACCGGAGGAACAGGAGCACGCCGGACGTCTGGCGCGGAGCTGACCGCCCCGTCCTCCGATCGGGAGTGCAGCGCTACGCCGTCCGTCGGTGAGCCGGGCGCTCGACCCGGTAGCGGATGTGGGTGGCGAGCGGCGAGCTGTCGACCTCGACCGGGGTGAGGTCGACACCGGTGAGGTCGGTGAAGATCGGCTCGCCCCGCCCGAGCACCGCCGGGACGAGGTCGACCACCAGCTCGTCGAGTGCGCCGGACGCCAGCGCCTGGCGCACGGTGGAGGCGCCGCCGGCGACGTCGACCACGCCGTCGCCGGCGGCGTCGCTCGCCTGCCTCAAGGCGGCGTCGAACCCGCCGGTGACGAAGAAGAAGGTCGTGCCGCCCGCCATCTCGAGCGGCTCCCGCTCGTGGTGGGTCAGCACGAACACCGGGGCGTGGTACGGCGGCTCGCTCCCCCACCAGCCCCGCCAGTCGCCCTGCCAGGGGCCGCGCACCGGACCGAACATGTTGCGTCCCATGACGTACGCGTCGCCGCGGTCGAGGAGCCGCTCCTGCCAGGGGACGTCCGCCGGGTGCAGCCGGCCGATGTGCCACTGGTGCAGGGCCAGACCCCCGATCCCCAGCGGGTGCTCCTCGGACTGGTCGGGGCCGGCGACGAAGCCGTCGAGGGACATCGACATGTGCGAGATGACGGTGGCCATGCCGTGGTGACCGCCCGACGGCCCGGGACTCATCTCCGGGGTGCCTCGTCCGGGTTGTCGAGGACGGGGCGTCGGCTCCGTCCCGGGGACGAGAGTGGCCACGACAGGCCGCGCGACGGAGAGGGTGAACCACCGTGACGATCCAGCGGATGGACCACGTCAGCGTCGTCGTCGACGACCTCGAGGCGGCCAAGGCGTTCTTCGCCGCGCTCGGCATGGAGCTGGAGGGCGAGGCGCCGATCGAGGGACCGTGGGCGGACCGCGTGAACGCGCTCGACGGCATCCGGGTCGACATCGCGATGATGCGGACCCCGGACGGCCACGGCCGGCTCGAGCTGACGAGGTTCCACAGCCCGGAGGTGGTCAGCCCGCAGCCGGAGAACGCCCTGGGGAACACGCTGGGCCTGCGCAGCATCATGTTCGCCGTCGACGACCTCGACGCCACTCTCGCCGGCCTGCGAGCCCACGGCGCGCAGCTCATCGGAGAGGTGGCGCAGTACGAGGACAGCCACCGGCTCTGCTACGTCCGCGGCCCCGCGGGGATCATCATCGCGCTGGCCGAGCAGCTCGACTGAGCCCGGCTTTACCCCCTCTGTCGCCTCGGCGTCGGTGTCCCGCAGCGGCCCGGCGGTGGCCCTGCGACGTCCCGCACGGCATCGTCTCGTCGGGCGTGCACGTGAGCTGCGTCGAAGGGATCGGGCATGGCGGCCGAAGGAGAAGCGAGAGCTCAGGGCACCGCGGAGCCCCTGGCCTCGCTGGACGGCGAAGGCGTCGGTCCGCGGCTCGCGCTGCTGTGCCTCCAGCGCGATGGTCGGCTGACCGAGTCACGGTGGGCGGTCCGCGCAGTGCGGGCGGGGCTGCTCGTCGATCTCGCGCTGGCGGGCCGGCTGATCGAGGGTGAGGACCACATCGAGCTGCTGCCAGGCCCGGGAGCTCCGCTGTCGTCGCCGGCCGAGGCGCTGGCGCAGGAGTTGGTGGGCCCTCCACCGCGGACGCTGAGTGAGGTCGTCGACGACGGCGCGGTGGGTCTCGATCAGCTGGCGGCGGATCTGGTCGCCCGTGGGCTCTGGATACCGCAGACGCCGCGCCTGCTCCGATGGGGCACGCGCTATCGGGCGGCGTCGCCGCGGCTGTCGCGAGCCGAGTTGATGCCCGTGGTGGCCGACATCGCTCCCGGCGGAGTCGGCGTCGACGCCGGTTGGGCGGCCACCGCCGTCCTCGCGGCGGTGGCGGGCCTGCTCGCCGGCGAGTTCCGTCCCGCCGACGAGCACCTCGTCGAGGCCTGCGGCAGTGCTGCGTGGGTGGTCCAGGTGGCGGTGGACGACCTCGAGAGCGCATGCAGCCACCACGCGATCGTCGCCAGGGCGACGCGCCGCGACCTGCACACCCCGGGGTAGACGTGGCACGGGCGCGCAGGGCCGTACTCCCCTTTCCGGCGGGATCGGCGACTCCTAGCGTCGGCTCATGACTCGGAAGCCACTGCGGTGCCGGTTCGGGTTGCACTCCTACGTCCAGCGACACCCGGACGGCGAGGGACCCTCGGGTCCGGACGACAAGGTCTGCCGGCGGTGCGGGAGGCGCACGGGCGCCCCGTTCGGGAACGCGCCGTGGGTCTTCCCCGGGTGATGCTGTCGGCGGTGGTGGAGAGGGCACCGGCTTCCTGTTCGACGTCCGAACTCGAGGACGTGCGGTCGGGCTACAGCGGATCCCCGGCCGCCCGGTGACCGGTGACCGACCGGCGGCGGTCGATCCTCCTGCTGGTGCCAGGAGCGGCGCCGCAGACCGCGGACAGCGTCGCCCCCGCTGCGATCGCCGGGTTGACCCACCCGGGAACGAGGTCGTGGTCGGCGTTGCACGGCGCCCTGTAGGGCGGCAGGAGACCGCTGCGGTGGGCGGCCCAGTACTCGACGCCGAAGCGCTCCTGCTCGACGAGCGTGCAGGTCTCCCCGGCGTCCGTCCCGGCGAAGGTCTGCAGTAGCCCGAAGGCACACAGCGCAAGGGTGGTGACCACACCGAGCCGGGTAGCGCGCCGCGTGAGCTCCGTCCAGGAGGACCGTCGCCCGCGCATCGATCGGATGGTGTCAGATCCGCCCTCTGCCGCGTCCTGACGCGCGGACAGCCGCGCCGATGTGGCGATGCCCCCAGGCCGCCTGCGAGGAGTGACGGAGCGCCGCCCGTCCACCGCACGCTCCACCGCTGCATGCCTCACGGCGTTGGCCCAGGAGTGGGTGACCAGTACGACTGGCCGGTCGGCCGAGGGAGGGCCGGGATGGACGCAGGCCAGCGCGTGCTCGAGCACTTCACCGGAGTAGCCACTGGAGACAGCGACCTGGCGGGACGCTCGCTGCACCCGACCCATGTCGATCACACGGCCGCGGAGGAGCCTCCTGCCTGCTCCCTACCCGGCTTGCCCGGCCTCATGGCCACCAGCGCCTGGTTGCGTCTCGCCTTCGCCGATCTCCGCTTCGAGATCATCGAGACCGCCGCGGAGCGCGAGCGGATCATGGCCCACGTCTGGATGCGAGGACGGCAGCACGGGCCCCTCGTCGTGTTCCCTCCGGGTGGCCGGCCTGTGGCATTCCCGCCCACTGGACGCGAGTTCGCCGCCCGGCACTGTCATGTCTTCCGCCTGCAGGACGGCTTGTTCGCGGAGCACATCGAGGTGCGCGACGACCTCGGCCTGATGACTCGGCTGGGGCACCTGCCTCCCACGCCCGCAGCGATGATCCGGATGGCGAGGTGGCAGATCACCGGCGCCCACGGCCGCGCGGTCGAGACCGCGATCAGGGTGTCCCAGCAAGCCGCTGACACGGCGAAGCAGGCCGCCGACTCTCCCGGGAGCTCGGTCGTCTAGTGCTGTCGGCGAGGCCCGGGGTCGATCGTCATCCGGCGAACGGAGCCCACATCCGTGCCCGACAGGCCTCCTTCGCAGCGAGCCGGCTCGTGTCCTCAAGCGGCCCGCCAACGGACACCGTCACCGCTGTCGGATGCCGTATCGCTGACGGATCATGCGCGCATGACCGACCCCTCGCTCGCCCCCGACTTGGTCGGCCTCCACCCGGACGACGCTGCCCGACGTTGCTCGGAGCGGGGCCTCGAACTCACGATCGAGAACGCGGAGTCGGTGTCGTCCTGCTGGGGCCACGGTCAGCCCTGGTGCGTGACGGAGCCAGTTGCCCAGGCCCGGCGAGCGGTTGTCATCACGCGCGGTCGTGGTCCGTGTGAGCCTGCGCGACCGACAGGGCGGTGCAGGTGTCCGGGAACCGCGCCGCCCCTTGCTGCCAGACCTGCCCGTGCAGGCCGACGGCTCTCGGGACTGACCGGGCGTGTCCCCCAGCGGCCACTTGAGGACCGTGCGCGAGATGTTGAGACCCTCGTTCACTGCGAGGCTGCAGCCATGAGGAGCAGAGGCGTGACCTACCCGGCGCCGTCCGTGCGGGTCGTGCTGCTCGTCGGCCTCGGGTCGGCCCTCCTGATCATCGGGGTCATCGAGAGCGTGGGACGCGTGCCGCCGATGTGGGCGGCGCTCCTTGCCGGCGTAGGTGCAGTCATGCTGTCGGTCGGGCTGGGCATCTACTTCAGGCGCGAGGTCGCTCGTCGCCCATAGCGGCCCATCCAGGGACACACCTTGGTGGCGAGTGCATGATCACGTCGTGGCGCATGAAGGGCGACGGAGACGCGAGGTGTGGCCGACCGCGTTCATGCACCGCGCCACCTCGTGGACGGGCTCGCTCATCCTCGCCCTGGGCGCGACGGCACTCGTTCCAACGCTGACAGCGTGCGGAACCGGATCGCTGGACGGAGATGCGGGGCAGGTCTGTCCGGCGGTCGACTACGGCCGCACCCTCGTCGTTCGGTTGACCGGCGACTGGCCGGCGGCGGAAGGCCGCACGGTGGTCGCCCGATGCTCATCCCCGTGCGGGGCCGTCCAACTCGGCCGCGAGGACCTGGGCCCCGAGGTGACCGGCGCGCTGGTGGGCTCGACGGCCAATCTGTCGACGATGGCCACGCCCGACTTCGTGGCAGTGACCGTGGTCGAGCCGGACGGGCACCAGACCCGGGTCGATGCAGCACTCGACTGGACGCGCGTCGGCGGCACCGAGGAGTGTGGCGGGCCGATGGAGGCGGAGGTCGACGTTCCGCTCGGCTGACTCACCGCGGTACTGGTCGTTGCCGCTGTCGATCGTCGCGTCGTTCTGGGACTGTCCCTGGAGCCGCGCTCGGGGTCCGCCCGGCCACGTGCCCCTGAGCGGCCCGCTGTGGGACCCCAGGTTCCGAGGCGGCGGTGCCGGGGCTGACAAGGATGTCGACGACTGGTGAGGGGGCGCCACGTGCGGGTGACCAAGGAAGGCCGAGCTGGCCCTTTGGCTGAATGCGCCGTACATGATCAACGCATGAGCGATCCGAGCCGCCCACGTCCCGGTGCGGTTGTGGGCCTGGGAGCGGTTCTCGGAGCACTGTGCTGGATCGCATGGCTGGGCTGGGATCGGTCAGCGTCCTATGACGTCGTCACAGAGTCGGTTCAGACGCCGTACGTGACGCTGCAGGTGCTCGGATGCGCGCTGACCGTGGGGATCGTCACGGCGGTCCTGGCCGCCCGAACTTCCTCCCTGCATGCAGCGGCGGGCGTCTCGCTCGGCTTCTGGCTGCTCTGGACCGTGGATGCCGCATCGCAGGACGACAGCGGCCTGTTCGCGGTCGGCTCCGTCATGCTCGCGTGCGGATTGGCAGCCGGCACCGCGCTCGCCGCTGGCCTCGGATCCAGCCTGCGGGCCCTCTGGCTCCGCGCCCGCCGCCGACGCGGACGCGGACGCTGATCACCCACGATCATCCAGCGGCCAAGACGGCCCACCCCCGGCGGCTACTCAGCTTCCGATCCCGTTGGCACGAGCCTCGACGCTCGCCGAGGGCTGACGGCCGGCGCTCGCTCGGGCGACGGGTCGGCACCTCCGTCCCGGACTGCTCCGCAACGAGGTGTCCCTGAACCCTTCGCGGCGAGCCAACCAGTGTCCTCGAGCGGCCCACTCCGTGTCTCGCAATCGAGCTAGCGGGCGCTCGCGATCCAATGCCGCACTCGCCGCGACGCCGCCAGCGAGCCGGCCGCAACTGCTGGTGACCCGGCGAGCGCCAGCCAGATGGCGACTCCCCCCGCACCATCGGCACGCAACTCCTCGTCCAGCATGGTGCCGACCATCAAGACGACCACAGCACCAATGGCTCCGATGACCATCAGGGCCCAGCCCTGACGCGCGAGCAGGCGCCCATGCGCCAGGATCAATGTGGCCACAGTCGGGACCATGGCTACCGCCACCCAGCCGCCGAGCAACGAGTCGCTGATCAGGGGACTGCCGCCACCCACGAGGGTCGTGACTGTGGCCGCCACCAGCCCGAGGCCAGCCGCCGCAGTGGCCAGTCCTGGTCGCGCCTGACCTACCGGCCACGGCGCGGCAGCCCCTGCCCGCCCTGTGGGTGAAGATGGTGGGACTGTCGGTGTCACGGGCTGGAGAGTGACAGACGCCGAGCCCGAGGCGCTCCTGTTCGCGTCACCTGATCCCCTGGCAGGGCCGACACGCTTCAGCGGACGGCGACCAGAGGATGTGAGTCACGTCAAGCGTCCACGCGCACCCAGCCCTGTGTTCCTGAGCGGCCCACCGTGGGACACCCAACGCGACGGGACACGGAGTCGGGGGACAAGGTCGAAGCCATAGAGTGCCGAAGTGATCATGGCAGGGACCACCGGGGAGCCACAGTTGTGGTCCACCATCGTGACGGTTGTCGCGCTCGTCCTGATTGGCTGGCTCGGCTGGCGGCAGCGGCGCAAGAAGTAGGCCGCGAACAGCCGCGCCTTCTGGACGTCCACTGTCCCTCAGCGGCCCACTCAGGACCAATGGCGAGGCTGTTCGTCAGCGCCACCGTTCATCGGGTCGCCCTGCTCCCCAGCGACTGGTCGACGGGCGGACCTCTCTGGGGCCGTTGTGCCCAGCCGACCGGAAGTAGCAGCCTGCCAACACCAAGGCAGCGGTGAGTTGCGCCGCCGAGGCCCACCGGACTCCGACGCTGTCGGTCAGGATCAGTTGAGCCAAGGCGAAGGAGGAGATGGCCAGCCAGAGCCCTGCAAGGCCGCATGCCGCTCGACGCGACCCTGGAAAGAGCCACCACGGCTTCTTACGACGGGAGCCGTCCGACCTCTGGCTCATGGGCGTGAACCTACGTACGGCGCCATGGCGGCACCTCTCCGTTCACCAACCCGTGTGACGACCCACCTGCCGGTCAGACCCGTCGATGCTGAGGCTTCCGCCGGTGTCCCGTAACGGCCCACCCAGAGACGGTCTCAGGCTGCCGATCTGCACACCGAACTCGCGGCTCGGCAACGGGACACGTGGGCCTTGCCAGCGGACACCGGCGGCCTGCGGGTCAGCGGGCCGGCCACCCCTGGTTGTGGATCTCGTAGACCTCCCGGGCCTCGTTCGGCCACCCCGCGGCGTCCCATGTCGCCTGGAAGTCCTCGTTCTCGATCACGCATCGGAACACGTCTTCTCGAGACGCCCACACATCCACGATCATGATGCCGGAGTCGGTGCGTGCGCAGACGTGCACTTCCGGGCGCACCTCGGAAGTGGCGGTGGCGGCCGCGAGAGTCGCGTCATATCGGGCCACCAGGTCATCGGGGTCACCTTCGGCCCTGAAGATCGCTAGCACGGGCATCGGAGCCTCCTCGGGCGATCCCTCGCGGCGAGCCCGGTCAGGTCGGACGAGGCCAGGCCGTGACCGTCCGATCTCCGTCGGCCGAGTCGCCGAGAGGCTCATTGTCGGAGGGGTTGGAGCCTCCGTACAGGCTGAGCTCGATCCGAGTCAGAGTTCGCCGGTGAACACCGCTTCACCGGAGGGGTTCGAGCGCCGGTTGCCCCTGTCTGTGAAGCCGCCCCCAGGGACGTGGGTGGCGCACGGGCTCCGCAGGAAGCTCAGTCGTTGCCCGCTTCCATGGCGGCGCGGTCGAGCAGCTCGTCCTCCCCGGCGGGGCCGCCGCGTGCGGCGATGACCTCGGCCCCGCCCCGGGTCATCGTGCCGATGAGACCCGTGGCGGCGGCCTGGGCGGCGCCGATCGCGACCCGCTCGGGGCCGGTGCCCACCATGCCCAGCGCCGCGTACTGCTCGAGCTTGGCCCGCGAGTCGGCGATGTCGAGGTTGCGCATGGTCAGCTGGCCGATCCGGTCGGTGGGCCCGAACGCCGGGTCCTCGGTGCGCTCCATCGACAGCCGGTCGGGGTGGTAGCTGAACGCCGGCCCGGCGGTCTCCAGCACCGACCAGTCCTCGCCCCGCCGCAGCCGCAGGGTCACCTCACCGGTGACCGCCATGCCCACCCACCGCTGCAGCGACTCCCGCAGCATGAGCGCCTGGGGGTCGAGCCACCGGCCCTCGTACATCAGCCGGCCGAGCTTGCGGCCCTCGGTGTGGTAGGCGGCGAGGGTGTCCTCATTGTGCACGGCGTTGACCAGCCGCTCGTAGGCCGCGTGCAGCAGCGCCATGCCCGGCGCCTCGTAGATGCCGCGGCTCTTGGCCTCGATCACCCGGTTCTCGATCTGGTCGGACATGCCCAGCCCGTGCCGGCCGCCGATGGCGTTGGCCTCGAGCACCAGGTCGACGGCGGAGTCGAACTCCTTGCCGTTGATCGTCACCGGCCGGCCCTGGGCGAAGCCGACGGTCACGTCCTCGGTGGGGATCTCCACCGCCGGGTCCCAGAACCGCACGCCCATGATCGGCTCGACGATCTCGATGCTGGCGTCGAGGTGCTCCAGGCGCTTGGCCTCGTGGGTGGCGCCCCAGATGTTGGCGTCGGTGGAGTAGGCCTTCTCGGCGCTGTCCCGGTAGGGCAGCCCGTGCGCGGTCAGCCACTCCGACATCTCCCGCCGCCCGCCGAGCTCCTCGACGAACGCGGCGTCCAGCCACGGCTTGTAGATGCGCAGCGCCGGGTTGGCCAGCAGGCCGTAGCGGTAGAAGCGCTCGATGTCGTTGCCCTTGAAGGTGGAGCCGTCGCCCCAGATCCCGACGCCGTCCTCGAGCATGGCCCGGACCAGCAGCGTGCCGGTGACCGCGCGGCCCAGCGGCGTGGTGTTGAAGTAGCTGCGCCCGCCGGAGCGGATGTGGAAGGCCCCGCAGGTCAGCGCCGCCAGCCCCTCCTCGACCAGCGCCGCCCGGCAGTCGACCAGCCGGGCGATCTCGGCGCCGTAGGCGGCGGCCCGGTCGGGCACCGAGCCGATGTCGGGCTCGTCGTACTGGCCGATGTCGGCGGTGTAGGTGCAGGGCACGGCGCCCTTGTCGCGCATCCAGGCCACCGCCACGGAGGTGTCGAGACCGCCGGAGAAGGCGATCCCGACGCGTTCACCGACGGGCAGGGACGTGAGCACCTTGGACACGTCGAAGATTATGCACGACCACGCATGATCATGCAGTGACCGGGGTCAGGCAGGTGGCTCCCGGTCTCCCGGCGAGCGGCGGACGACGTCGGCGAAGGACTCCTCCAGCCGGGCCCAGGTGGAGCTCCACTCGACCAGCGGGTCGAGGATCCGCTCGAAGACGGCGAGCTGCTCGTCGAAGGCCTGCAGCTGCCCGATCAGGCCCTCGACGAGCTGCCGCTGGGCCTTCACCGACGCGGCGATCGACCGCACCTGGGCGGCCGACATCGCCCCGGGCGGCGAGGGCAGCCGCGGCAGCGACAGCCCGGACGGGACGGCGCCGGCGGCCAGCCGGGTGGCCCGGTCGGTGAAGCCGCGCAGCTGGGCGACGAACTCCTCGACCGAGCGCGCCACCAGCCCGCTGTCGCGGGGCCTGTCCTCGGACTCGCTCACCCTCCGCCTCCCCCGGCCCGGCCCGCCGCGGGTTCGGCGGGGCCCGGACCAGTCTGGCGTCCGGAGGCCGGGGCCGCTCAGCCGACGAACGCCCGCAGCGTCTCCGCGTTGCGCACGGCGTGACCGTGGCCGTCGTTGTTGAAGTACACGTAGACGTCGCGGCCCTGCCCCGCCCACTCCCCGATCCGGTCGGCCCACCAGCGCAGGTCGGCGTCGGGGTAGGAGCCGGCGTAGAGGTGCGCGGGGTCGGGGCCGTGCAGCCGCACGTAGACGAACGGCGCGGTCGCCCGCAGCACGCACGGCAGGCCCGCACCGCTCATCACGCAGTAGGCGGCGCCGTGCCGCTCGAGCAGGGCGAACACCCCGTCGTCGTGCCAACTGGGGTGGCGGAACTCGACGGCGACCCGCATCCAGTCCGGCAGCCGCGACAGGAAGAAGTCGAGCCGGGCGTCGTCGCGGGCGGCGGCCGGGTGCAGCTGCACCAGCAGCACCGCCCGGCGCGGGCCGAGCTCGTGCCAGGCCGCGGTCATCCGCTCGACCCACGCCTCGGGCGCGAACAGCCGCTTGGCGTGCGTCAGCCCGCGCGGCGCCTTGACCGAGAGCTGGAAGCCCTCGGGCAGCCGCCGCCGCCACGAGGCGAACGTCGCGTTCCGCGGCCAGCGGTAGAAGCTGGCGTTGAGCTCGACGGTGCCGAAGCGGGCGACGTAGTGGGCCAGCCGGTCGCGGGGCGGCGTCCCCGGCGGGTAGAGGACGCCGTCCCAGTGGTCGTAGCTCCAGCCCGACGTGCCGACGTGGACCGCCATCGACCGGCCCGCGCCCTCAGGCGCGGCGCTTCTCCGCCAGCCGGGTCGCCCCGGCGAGGAGCCGGCCGTAGGAGCCGGGCGCCAATCGCACCAGGACGTCGGGGACGGCGGCGCTGGCGCCGATGAGCAACCGGGGACGGCGTCGCTCGATCGCCGTGACGATGCGGGCGGCGGCCCGGTCGGCCGGGTAGCGCAGGAACTTCGCGAAGTCGCGCTTGCCCTGCTCGGCCTCCGCGGGGTCCACGCCGCTGCCGACCCGGGCGGTCTCGGCGATGCGGGTGGCGATGCCGCCGGGGTGCACGCTGGTCACGCCGACGCCGTCCTCGGCCAGCTCGTGCCGCAGGACCTCGGTGAAGCCGCGGATGGCGAACTTGCTCGACGAGTACGCCGCCTGCCCGGCCGGGGCCATGATGCCGAAGATGCTCGACACGTTGACCAGGTGCGAGCCGGGGTGCGCCTTGAGCGTCGGCAGCAGGGCGTGGGTGAGCCGGACGGCGGCGCGGAAGTTGACGTCCAGGACCCAGTCGAACTCCTCGAGGGTCACCTGGTCGAAGCGCCCGCCCAGCGCCACGCCGGCGTTGTTGACCAGCAGCGTCGTCCCGGGGTGGCCGGCCACGATCGCCTCGGCGGCCGCGCGCAGCTGGCCGGCGTCGGCGAGGTCGGCGACGACGGTGTCGATCGACCGGGCGGGGTGGGCCGCCCGCAGCGACGCGGCCACGCCGTCGAGCCGCTCGGCGTCGCGGTCGAGCAGGACCAGGTCGTTGCCGCGGGCGGCCAGCGCCGGCGCGAGCGCGGCGCCGATGCCGCTGGCCGCGCCGGTGACGACGGCCGTGCCGGTGAAGCCGTAGGGCCGCATCACGCCGCCACCCCGCCGACGCCCGCCGTGGCGGGCTCGCGGACCGGGCGGGTGAACCGGATCCCCTCGTCCTCGACCGGCCCGCGGCGCATGAGCAGCACGTCGCGGACGTAGTTCTGGTACAGCTTCCACGGCGCCCGGGCGCCCTGCTTGGGCAGGGCGGCGATGCTGCGCTGCACGTAGCCGGCCGACAGGCCGATGATCGGCGCGGTTCCGCCCTCGGCCGGGGCCAGCGGGGTGGCCGCGGCGTAGCCGTTGCGGTCGAGGTGGGCCAGCAGCCGGCAGACGTAGCGGGCGACCAGGTCGGCCTTCAGCGTCCAGGAGGCGTTGGTGTAGCCGATGGTCATGGCGAAGTTCGGCACACCGGAGACCATGAAGCCCTTGTAGGACACGGTGCGCGACAGGTCGACGTCCTCGCCGTCCACGCTCAGCTGCATCCCGCCGATGGGCAGCAGGTTCAGGCCGGTGGCGGTGACGACGACGTCGGCGTCGAGGTGCTCCCCCGACTCCAGGTCGATGCCGGTCTCGTCGAAGCCGGCGATCCGGTCGGTGACGATCGACGCCTTGCCGGCGCGCAGCGCGCGGAACAGGTCGCCGTCGGGGACGACGCACAGCCGCTGGTCCCACGGGTCGTACGGCGGGTTGAAGTGGGTGCCCACGTCGACGGTCTCGGGCAGCTCCTTGGCCGCCGCCTTCGCGAGGATGCGCTTCATCAGCTCGGGCCGGCGCCGGCTGAGCTGGAAGGAGGCCATGGACACCAGCACGTTCTTCCACCGCACCACCGGGTAGACGACGCGGTCGGGCAGCCGGCGGCGCAGCTTCTCGGCGAGCGCGTCGCGGCCGGGCAGGCTCACGACGTAGGTGGGGGTGCGCTGCAGCATCGTCACGTGCGCGGCCTCGGCGGCCAGGCTCGGCACCAGGGTGACGGCGGTGGCGCCGCTGCCGATGACGACGACGCGCTTGCCGGCCCAGTCGAGGTCCTCGGGCCAGTGCTGCGGGTGCACGACCCGGCCGAGGAAGCGCTCCTCGCCGGAGAACTCCGGCCGGTATCCCTGGTCGTAGCGGTAGTAGCCGGAGCACACCGACAGCCACGAGCAGGTCCACGTCTCGGTCCCGCCGGTGTCGGTGCGCTCGGCGGTGACCGTCCACAGCGAGTCCTCGGTGGACCAGGACGCGGCGAGCACCCGGGTGCGGAAGCGGATGTGCTCGTCGACGCCGTACTCGCGCGCGGTGTCGCGGACGTACTGGCGGATCGAGGGCCCGTCGGCGATGGCCTTCGGGTCGGTCCACGGCCGGAAGGAGTAGCCCAGGGTGAACATGTCCGAGTCCGAGCGCACGCCCGGGTAGCGGAACAGGTCCCAGGTGCCGCCGATGGCCTCGCGGGCCTCGAGGACGGCGTAGCTCTTGCCGGGGACCTCGCGCTGCAGGTGGCAGGCCGCGCCGATGCCCGACAGGCCCGCGCCGACGATCAGCACGTCGACGTGGCGGGCGGGACTGGTCTCGGTCATGACTCTCCCTGTCGGGGCCGGGGTGACCTGGGCGACACTACTCGACACCGTGTCGAGTACGTCGACGGGGCGTCGGTCAGGTGGGTGCGGCCGCCGGCCCGTCGCCGCCGTAGACGGCACGCAGCCACACGGTGAGCAGCACGTCGACGAGGTCGGCCTCGTCCAGCGCCGGCGCCTGCCCGGTGGCGGTCACGTGGATGACCCGCTCGTTCATCCAGTTGAGCGCCACGGCGAGGTCGCGGGCCGGCGGGCCGGGTGGGGCGGCGCCGCGGGCCCGCTCGGCGTCGATGGCCGCGGCGGTCTCGGCGACGAACTGCTCCATGACCTCCGACCACAGCGCGCGGGCCTCGGCGCTGGTGGCGAACAGCGACGCTGCCGCAGTGGTGAGGGCGTGGTGCGCGGCGAAGGTGTCGCGGACCGCCTCGAGCGCGCCCCGCCAGCCGGCGCGGACGTCGTCGCCGGCCCGGCGCAGCGCCGCCGAGCGGGACGCGCGGGCCTCCCCCACCACCCGGTCGAGCAGCGCGAGGACGACGGCGTCCTTGGACGGGAAGTAGAAGTAGAAGGTGGGCCGGGAGATGCCCGCCCCGCGCGCGAGGTCGTCGACGGAGATGTCGGCCAGCGGGCGCTGCCCGAGCAGCTCCTCGGCGGTGGTGAGGATGGCCCGCTCCCGGTCGTCGCCGGAGGGGCGGCGGGCCCGGCGGCCGCGGCCGCCGCCGGGGGCGACGGGGAGCGGTGCGGCCACGGCGGCGACCCTACCCACGACCGCGGGGCGCTCAGGGCAGTCGCCACACCGTTGTGCGGCGCAGGCCCGGGCCCTCGGTCTCGGGGACGTCGAGCACGGTGACCGGCTCGAGCCGCTCGTGCGGCAGGTACGGGCGGCCGGGGTCCCCGACGAGCACCTCGGCACCGCGGGCCCGCGCCCGGTCGAGGAACGGCAGCACCCGCCCGGTCATCACGCGGTCGTAGCAGACGTCCCCGGCCAGGACGACGTCGACGTCGGGCGGCTCGCGGTGCAGGACGTCGCCGATCACGCTGATGCCGCGCACGCCGTTGAGGACGGCGTTGACGCCGACCGCGGTCCGCGAGAACGGGTCGACGTCGCTGGCCAGCACGTGCCGGGCGCCGGCGAGGACGGCCGCGACGGCGACCAGGCCGCTGCCCGACCCGAGGTCGAGGACGCGACGGCCGGCGACCGGGACGGCGCCGTCGAGCACGGCGCGGGCCAGGGCCTGCCCGCCGGGCCAGGCCGCGGCCCAGAACGGCGGCTCCTCACCGGCGCCGCCGGCGGTCTCCATCGCCTCCCACAGGGCGACGACGTCGTCGGCGACGTGCAGCCGGACCTCGGGGACGAGGGAGGGCCGGCGGACCTGGGTGTGCGCGCGGACGAAGCCCGCGGGCACCACCCTGGTCACCGGCCCTCCCGAGGTGACGTGCTGGAACGGCTCCGCTGCAGGGTCCCGCGCCGAGCGTGCGAGGCGCGGGGGCAGCGGGGTCCTCCTAGTACCAGCCGGTGGCCTGCGAGTGCGCCCAGGCCTCGCAGGGCGAGCCGTAGCGCTCGTTGATGTAGATCAGGCCGGCGTCGATCTGGCGGTAGCCGTCGGAGGTCTTGGCGATGCCGGTGCTGGCCCAGGTGGAGTCGAGGAACTGCGCGATCCCGTAGGCGGTGCTGGTCGGGTTCTGCGCGTTGGGGTTCCAGTTGCTCTCCTTGCCCCAGAGCTTCTCGAGGCAGGAGAACTGCTCGGCGCCGACGAGGCTGAGCGCGTAGTCCTTGAAGGACCCGCGGCTCTCGGAGCTGGAGCTGCTCGGCGCCGGAGCCGCGGCGGACTCGGCGGCCTGGGCCTCGGCGGCCTCGGCGGCCTCGGCGGCCTCGGCGGCAGCAGCGGCCTCCGCGGCGGCGGCCTCGGCCTCGGCGGCAGCCTGGGCCTCGGCGGCAGCCTGGGCCTCGGCAGCGGCCTGCGCCTCGGCGGCGGCGCGCGCGGCCTCCTCCTCGGCGGCGATGCGGGCGGCCTCCTCGGCGGCGATGCGGTCGCGCTCGGCCTGGTCGGCCGCGGCCTGGGCCTGGACGGCGGCGGCGTCGATCGCGGTGCGCTCGGTGCGGGAGGCGGCGAGCTCCTCCAGCGGCGCGAGGTCACCGTCCTCGACGGCGCCGTCGGTGCCCTGCTCCGCGAGGCCGAGCGCCTCGGCCACGCCCACCGAGGCGCTGGCGGTGTCGGCCTCGGCACCGCCGGTGGCGGCGGGGCCGGTGCCGGAGAGCACCCCGACCAGGAGCGCGCCGGCGGCGGCGGTACCGAGCAGCAGGGCCGGGCGGCGGGAGCCCAGCAGGCCACCGCGGCGCGCGCGGCCGGGGGCGGGGGTCTCGTCGTCCACCTCGAGGACGGCGGTCTCGAGGGCGTCGGTGTCAGGGGTGTCGGGGGTCTCGGCGACGGGGGTGTCGGCGGCGGTGCGACGGGTACGGCTGAACATGCGGGTGGGCGCTCCGAGGGAGAGGGCGCGCGGCGGCCCGGGGCATGGGCACGCGCACGCAGCGCGGGTCTACGGCGTGTCTGGTCGGGAGGTCTCCGGCGGCCGCGGTCGGCGCCGGGGCGCGGCAGGGCAGGGTCGAGCCGGCGTCAGGAGGACGCGGGACCGCGCTGCGCGCGCGGGCGGCTGCACCTGCGGGCCGCGGGGGCCCGGAGGCGGGGCATGCGGAGGCTCTCCGTTTCTTCCGTGAGCCGCCTACCGAGTTAGCTGACGGGTTCGGGCGGGAAGCAGCCCTACACCCCCGCGAGCAGAGCTCGACGGGTGCGATTCACCCCAGTACTGCGGTGGGTCCCCGGCTCGCGTCCACGGGTGCGGACACGACTCGGCGGCGTCCGGCCAGGCTCCCCGGACGGGGAGAGACGACCGACCGGACGCCCGCCACCGTAGACACCGTTACCGGTCCGTGACAACACGGGGCCGGAGGGACCGGCGGGACGGGTGTGACCCGCCGGCCCCCCGGGCAGCTGCCCGCGCCGGTGTCGCTGCTGGTCAGGAGGCCGCGGCGACCTGGGGCCGGTCCGTGTCGCGCAACACAGTGACCTGCGACGCATCGGCAGCGGCGACCGGCTCCCGCGCGGCGCCCGCCGCGGCTTCCCCGACGGTCTCGGCCGCCTCGCGACGCTCGGCGAGGACGGGGACGTCGTCGGGCAGCACGCCGGTGATCACCGCCAGCGCCCGGTCGATCTGCCCGGTCAGCCCGAGCAGCCACTCGCGCGCCTGGTCGCGCTCGTCGCGCAGCGGCGCGAGCTCGGCCTCGGCGACCCGCCGGCGCTCAGCCGCCTCGGCGTCGGCGCGGGCGCGGACCTCTGCCGCCTCCCGGTCCAGGCGCTCGCGCACCGCGGCCGCCGCGCGGTCCAGCCGGGCGCGCTCCTCGGCCGCCCCCCGGCCCAGCTCCGCCGCCTCGCGGCGGGCCGCCTCGAGCACCGCCGCGGCCTCGCTGCGGGTCTGCTCGCGCAGGGCGATGACCGCCTCGCGCATCTCGGCGACCCCGCTCAGCCGCGCCTCGGCCTCGGTGCGGGCCTCCTCGACCACGCGCCGCGCTTCCTCCTCGGCGGCGGCGGTCCGGGCTGCCGCCTCGGCCTCGGCCCGGCGGACCAGTTCCAGCGCCTCGTCCGGCCCCGGCAGCGACTGCCGCTCGCGGACGAGCGCGGCCAGCCGGCGCCGGGCGTTCTGCAGCTCGGCCGAGGCGGCGGCGTAGCGGCTGAGCAGGTGGTCGTTCTCCCGGCGCAGGACGAGGACCTCGGTCTCCGCCCAGTTCACGTAGTCGTCGACCTGCGCGCGGTCGTAGCCGCGGACCGCCCCGGTGAACACCGGCCCGGTCCCCAGCAGGCCGTCGAGTCCGCCCGACGGCGGCCGCCCCCCGGTGCCGTCCCCCGGCGCTCCGGTCTGAGCGCCTCCCCCTGCCCGCTGCGACATCCCGGTCCCCCTCGGTCCGCCGTGCCGGTCCGGACTCCCCGGCCGGCCGTCGGGGTGATCACGATCCCACCCCGGATACCCACCGGCCGGGCGCCGACAGGGGGGCGCGGGGCCCGCCGGAGTGGGATCGCCGGGACGTGCCGGATCCGTCACCGAGCGCAGTCATTGCATCTCAGCACGGTCACGAGACCCTGGGAATGGACGCGGGGGCGCCGCCGTTGGACGGGCCGTAGCAGTAGTTGCACTCTCAACCACATGGAGCACGAGATGCAGTTCGGCGTCTTCTCGGTCAGCGACATCACGACCGATCCGACGACGGGCCGCACGCCGAGCGAGGCGGAGCGGATCCGGGCGATCGTCACGATCGCGAAGAAGGCCGAGGAGGTCGGCCTGGACGTCTTCGCCCTCGGCGAGCACCACAACCCGCCGTTCTTCTCCTCGTCGCCGACGACGACCCTCGCCTACGTCGCGGCGCAGACCTCGCGGCTGCAGCTGTCGACGGCGACCACCCTGATCACCACGAACGACCCGGTGAAGATCGCCGAGGACTACGCGATGCTGCAGCACCTGGCCGGCGGCCGCGTCGACCTGATGATGGGCCGCGGCAACACCGGCCCGGTCTACCCCTGGTTCGGCCAGGACATCCGCGACGGGCTGCCGCTGGCGGTGGAGAACTACGCGCTGCTGCGCCGGCTGTGGGACGAGGACGTCGTCGACTGGCAGGGGCGGTTCCGCACCCCGCTGCAGGGCTTCACCTCGACGCCCCGCCCGCTGGACGGCGTCCCGCCGTTCGTGTGGCACGGCTCGATCCGCAGCCCCCAGATCGCCGAGCAGGCCGCGTACTACGGCGACGGCTTCTTCCACAACCACATCTTCTGGCCGAAGGAGCACACCCAGCGGATGGTCGAGTTCTACCGCCGCCGCTTCGAGCACCACGGCCACGGTGCCGCCGACCAGGCGATCGTCGGCCTCGGCGGTCAGGTGTTCATGCGCAAGAACTCGCAGGACGCCGTGGACGAGTTCCGGCCCTACTTCGACAACGCGCCGGTCTACGGCCACGGCCCCTCCCTGGAGGACTTCTCCCGCGAGACGCCGCTGACCGTCGGCTCCCCGCAGCAGGTCATCGAGCGGACCCTCGGCTTCCGCGACTACGTCGGCGACTACCAGCGGCAGCTGTTCCTCGTCGACCACGCCGGGCTGCCGCTGAAGACCGTCCTCGAGCAGCTCGACATCCTCGGCGAGGAGGTCGTGCCGGTGCTGCGCCGCGAGTTCGCCGCGCTCAAGCCCGCGCACGTGCCCGACGCGCCGACCCACGCGTCGCTGGTCGCCGCCCGCGGCGGCGCGCAGGACTCCACCGTGTACGCCGCGGGTGACGACGTCACCGGCCAGGTCCAGGAGGAGGTCTCCGCATGACCACCCGCACCCTCGCCGTCGTCAGCGCCGGCCTGTCGACGCCGTCGTCGACCCGGCTGCTGGCCGACCGGCTGACCGCCGCCACCGTCGACGCGCTGCGCGAGCGGGGCGAGGACGCCGTCGTCGAGGTCGTGGAGCTGCGCGAGCACGCCCGCGACCTGGCCGACGCCTTCGTCACCGGCTTCCCCGACTCGGCGCTGCGCGCGGCGATCGACACGGTCACCGGCGCCGACGCGGTGATCGCGGTGACCCCGGTGTTCACCGCCTCCTACAGCGGGCTGTTCAAGTCCTTCGCCGACGTGCTGGACACGGACGCGCTGACCGGGAAGCCGGTGCTGCTGGGCGCCACCGCCGGCACCGCGCGGCACTCGCTGGTGCTCGAGCACGCGATGCGGCCGCTGTTCGCCTACCTGCGGGCGGTGACCGTGCCGACGGCGGTGTTCGCGGCGAGCGAGGACTGGGCCGGCGGCGACGGCGTCAGCGGCGAGCTGGCAGCGCGGATCACGCGTGCGGCGGGTGAGCTGGCCGACGTCGTCACCGGCCGGCCGGCCACGGCCCGCCCGGTCGACCCCTTCGCCGACGTCCCCGACTTCGAACAGCTCCTCCGCGGCGAGGCATAGCGGAAGGACCCTCCTGCCCCCACCGCTCGCAGGCTCGCGGCGGGCCCCTGCAGGAGGGCCGTCAGCGGACGGCGTCCTCCGAGGGGGGCGCCGTCCCGCCCTGGGGCGCCTCGGCGGTCATGAGCGCGATGGTCTCCGCGCGGTCGGCCGCCGAGGGCAGGCCCCAGCCGGGCTCGTAGCCGTAGACCTCGGCCAGCGGGGTCGACGCCGACCGCCCGGTGAGCACCTCCACCGACGAGGTGTCGATCAGTCCCGGGTGCTCGACGCCGCACGCCTCGGCCACCTTGAGCAGGTCCCGCCGCAGGGTGGCGACGTAGTTGGCCAGCCGCACCGACTTCAGCGCCGGGTCCAGCCCGTGGGCGAGCCAGGCGTTCTGGGTGGCCACCCCGGTCGGGCAGGTGTCGGTGTGGCACTTCTGCGCCTGGATGCAGCCGATGGCCAGCATCGCCTCGCGGGCGATGTTCACCATGTCGCAGCCGAGGGCGAAGGCCACGACCGCGTTGTCGGGCAGGCCGAGCTTGCCCGCGCCGACGAAGGTCACCTGGTCGGTGAGGCCGCGCCGGGCGAAGGTCGAGTACACCCGCGCGAACCCGAGCTGGAAGGGCAGCGACACCGAGTCGGTGAAGATCAGCGGCGCGGCGCCGGTGCCGCCCTCGCCGCCGTCGACGGTCACGAAGTCCACCCCGCGGCCGGTGGTGGCCATGAGCTCGGTGAGCTCGTCCCAGAAGGCCATGTCGCCGACGGCGGACTTGATCCCCACCGGCAGCCCGGTCTCGGCGGCGAGCAGCTCCACCCAGTCGAGCAGGCTGTCGGTGTCGGTGAACTCCGCGTGCCGGGACGGGCTGACGCAGTCGACCCCCTCGGGCACCCCGCGGG
Organism: Geodermatophilus sp. SYSU D00700; assembly: GCF_054050255.1. Lineage (NCBI taxonomy): Bacteria > Bacillati > Actinomycetota > Actinomycetes > Geodermatophilales > Geodermatophilaceae > Geodermatophilus > Geodermatophilus sp. SYSU D00700. The sequence goes on from NZ_JBJGZA010000001.1 coordinate 220,654, forward strand.
CCGCGGCGATCTCGGCCGACACCTTGGCCCCCGGCAGCACCCCGCCGAGGCCGGGCTTGGCGCCCTGGCTGAGCTTGACCTCCAGCGCCCGCACCGGGGCCCCCGCCACCAGGTCCTGCAGCCGTTGCAGGTCGAAGCGGCCGCGCTCGTCCCGGCACCCGAAGTAGGCGGTGCCGATCTGGAACACCAGCTCGCCGCCGTGGCGGTGGTGCACCGACAGGCCGCCCTCCCCCGTGTTGTGCATGCACCCCGCGAGCGCCGCGCCGCGGTTGAGCGCCTCGACCGCCGCCCCGGACAGCGACCCGAAGCTCATCGCCGACACGTTGACCACCGACGGCGGCCGGAAGGCCTGCCGCCGTCCGCGCGGGCCGCCGAGCACCTTGGCCGAGGGCAGCGTGACGTCGGCCGCCGAGTGGGGGTGCGACGGCGGCACGGCGCGGCCGAAGGTGCGGTGGTTGATGACCGGGTAGCCGGCGGTGTACTCGAGGTCGTTGTCGGTGCCGAAGCCGAAGTAGTTGTTCTCCCCCTTGGCCGAGGCGTACACCCACCGGCGCTGGTCGCGCGTGAAGGGCCGCTCCTCGTTGTTGCCGGCGACCAGGTACTGCCGCAGCTCCGGGCCAAGCGCCTCCAGCAGGTAGCGCGCGTGCCCGATGACCGGGAAGTTGCGCAGCACGGTGTGCTCCCGCTGCAGCAGGTCCCGGGCGGCCACCGCCGCCACCGCGCCCAGTCCGGCCACCGCGGCCCGCGCCGCACTCCTCATGTCGCACCTCCGCTCGCGGTCAGGGCGCCATCCTGGCGCGGAACGGCGCCGTCCGCGCCAGGAGCGGCGCCACGGACCCCGAGTGGGGCTACAGGAACAGGCTGAGCAGGAACGCCAGCGCGAACCCGATCGACCCGAGCAGCGTCTCCATCACCGTCCACGTCTTCAGCGTCGTCTTCTCGTCCATCCGGAAGAACCGGCTGACCAGCCAGAAGCCCGAGTCGTTGACGTGGGAGAGCACGGTGGCGCCGGCCGCGATCGCGATGACGATCAGGGCCAGGTCGATCGAGGACAGCCCGTCGGAGGCCTCGACCACCGGGGCCAGGAGGCCGGCCGTGGTGGTGAGGGCGACCGTCGCCGACCCCTGCGCGACCCGCAGCAGGACGGAGACGACGAACGCGGCCACGATCACCGGTAGGCCGATGTCACCGAGGACGTCGGCCAGCGCCGTGCCGATCCCGCTGGCCCGCAGCACGCCGCCGAACATGCCGCCGGCGCCGGTGATGAGGATGATCGCGCAGACCGGACCCAGGGCGCTGTTGACGATCGACTCGACCTGGGCGCCGCTCTCCCCGCGCCGCCGGCCGAGGACCACGATCGCCACCAGCACGGTGATGAGCAGCGCGACCGGGGTGGCACCGAGCAGCTGGCCGGCCCGGACGAAGAACGAGGCCTCGTCCACCGCGCCCGCGGCGGCCAGCGTGGTCAGCCCGGTGTTGAGGAAGATCAGCACCAGCGGCAGCAGCAGGATGCCCACGACCGTGCCGAACCCGGGCGGGGCCGACCGGGTCGCGGTCTCCGTGCGCCGCCCGCCGGAGGCGCCCGCCGTCCCCGGCGCCGTGCCGGCGACCGTCGGCTCGGGAGCGGCCGGCGTGCCGGGCTCGTCCTCGGCGGGCGGGACCGCGATGTCGTACCGCCGGCCGGCCCACAGGCCGAACAGGTAGCCGCCGAGGTACCAGGTGGGCAGGCCGATGAGCAGCCCGAACACCAGGGTCAGGCCGATGTCGGCGCCGACGAGCTCGGCAGCCGCGACCGGCCCGGGGTGCGGCGGGACGAAGGCGTGCATGACCGCGAAGGCGCCGGCGACCGGCAGGCCGTAGGTGAGCAGCGAGCCCCCGAGGCGACGGGCGACGGTGAACACGATCGGCAGGAAGACGACCAGCCCGGCGTCGAAGAAGATCGGGAAGCCGAACAGCAGCGCGGCCACGCCCAGGGCCAGCGGTGCGCGCTTCTCGCCGAACCGGCCGATGAGGCTGTCGGCGAGCACCTGCGCGCCGCCGCTGTGCTCGAGCAGCCGGCCGAGCATCGCGCCCAGGCCGACCAGCAGGGCGACGTTGGCCAGCGTGCCGCCGAACCCCTCGGTCAGGGTGGTGACGACGTCCTCGAGCGGGATCCGGGTGGCCAGCGCCGTCAGCAGGCTGACGAGGATCAGCGCCAGGAAGGCGTGCAGTTTGAGCTTCATGATGAGGAACAGCAGGACGGCCACCGCGGCGGCGGCGATGAGCAGCAGCGGGCCGACGCCCAGTACCGGTTCGACCTCGGGCATGGCAGTTCCCTCCTGGGTTCAGACGGGGTGCACCGTCGGGGTGTCGTCGAGGGTGTCGAGCGTGGTCAGGACCTCGGCCAGCGCGCGGGTGGACCGCTCGACCAGCGGACGCGTCCGGCGGTAGAGGTCCGCCGCGGCCGGGTCGGGCTGCACGGGGTCGGAGACGCCGATGAGCGCGGTCGCCTCGTCGAGGTCGGGCAGCGCGCCGACCGCGTGCAGGCCCAGCAGGGACGCGCCCAGGCCGGTGCCCTCGGGCGAGTCGGCCACCCGGACCGGCAGGTCGAGCGCGGCGGCCAGCGTCCGCACCCACAGCGACGAGGCCACCGCGCCGCCGGTGGCGCGCACCTCGGTGACCGGCAGGCCGGTGGCCGAGAACGCGTCCCGCACCAGTGCGAGCTGCTGGCACACCCCCTCGACCGCGGCCCGGACGAGGTGCGCCCGGCGGTGCTCACGGCGCAGGCCGACGTAGGCGCCGCGCAGCCCGGAGCGCCACCACGGCGCCCGCTCGCCGAGCAGGTAGGGCAGGCACAGCAGGCCCGCGCTGCCCGCCGGCACCTCCTCGGCCTCGGCCAGCAGCCGGGCGTCGAGGGCGTCGGCGTCCTCGCCCTCCGGCGCCGGCCCCTCCCCCGCGGCCAGCGCCTGCGCCGCCCAGCGCACCACCGACCCGCCGTTGTTCACCGCCCCGCCGACCACCCAGTGGTCGTCGGTGAGCGCGTAGCAGAACAGCCGGTGGGCGGGGTCGGCCGTGGGCTCGGGCACGACGACCCGCATGGCGCCGCTGGTGCCCAGCGACACCGCCGCCACCGACGGGCGGACCGCGCCGATGCCGAGGTTGGCCAGCACGCCGTCGGAGGCGCCGATGACCACCGGGGTGTCCCCGGGCAGCCCGGTCGCCGCGGCCACCTCCGGGCGCAGGCCCGGCAACACCGCCGTCGTCGGCAGCACCTCCCCCAGCTGGTCGGCGCGCACGCCGGCGACCTGCAGCGCCTCGGGGTCCCAGGAGCCGGTGCGGATGCCGTAGAGGCCGGTCGCCGAGGCGCACGCGCGGTCGAGCACCTGTGGCCCGCCGTGCAGCGCCGCGACGACGAGCTCCTTCACCCCGCCCCAGCGCGGCACCGCGGCCAGCCGGTCGGCGTCGTCGGCGCGCAGCCAGGCCAGCTTGAGCAGCGGGGACATCGCGTGCACCGGCGTGCCGGTGCGCTCGTGCAGCCCCGGCGCCCGGCCGTCGGCGCGCAGCGCGTCGGCGAACCCGGCGGCGCGGGCGTCGGCCCAGGTGACCACCGGGCCGAGCGGCCGGCCGTCGTCGTCCATGGGGACCAGGCCGTGCATCGCCGCCGACAGGCAGATCCCGACGACCCGGTCACCGCGGTCCCGGGCGGCGGCGCTCACGGCGGCCAGCGCCCGGACGGCGGCGTCGGCGAGGCGCCGCGCGTCGAGCTCGGCGCGGCCGGGCGCGGGCACCGACAGCGGGTAGCCGACGCTGACCAGGTCGCGGACCCGTCCGTCGGTGCCCGCGGTCACCGCCTTGGTGGCCGTCGTCCCGCTGTCCAGTCCGACCACGACGTCCATGCGGTGATCGTGCCGGGACCGACTCCCGGGCGCGAGAGGTCAGCGGGAGGCCGACGACCCGCGCAGCCGCGCGGTGACGGCGACACGCAGCGGCGCGAGGACCACGCCGCCGCGGGCCAGCCGCGCGCGCAGCACCCGGCGGTGGCGCAGCACGCCGACCAGGCCGATCGCCCAGAACAGGTACTGGACGGCGAACGCGGCGCGGAACGCGTCCAGGTCGTAGGCGGTCGAGGCGCCGGGGGTGAGCAGGTCGAGGACCGCCCCGATGGCCAGGATGGTCAGCAGCGAGGCCACGAACCCGCCGACGTTGACCACACCGCTGGCGCTGCCCTGCCGCTCGGCGGGGTTCCAGGTGCGGGCGAAGTCGAAGCCGATCATCGAGCCGGGGCCGTTGGTGCCGAGGACGACGACCAGCACGGCCAGCAGCCACAGCGGCGCGCGGCCCGGCCACAGCAGGACCACCGTCCAGGTGGTCGCCGTCAGGCCGAGGATGGTGAGCACCAGGACCGAGCGCCGCAGCGGCCACCGCCCGCACAGCCGGCCCAGCAGCGGCCCGACGGCCATGCCGACGACCACCAGCAGGCTGAGCAGCCCGGCCGCCGTCGCCGGGGAGAGCCCCTGGCCGACGACGAGGAAGGGATAGCCCCACAGCAGCGCGAACACGGTGCCGGAGAACTGGGTGACCAGGTGCGTGTAGAGGCCGATCCGGGTGCCGGGCTCGCGCCAGGTGAGCGTCAGGCTGCGGCGCACCTCGGCCAGCCCCGCGGCGCCGGGCGGCGGCGTCCCGGGCGGGGCGTCGCGCAGCGTGGTGAGCACCAGGACGGCGACGAGCACCCCGACCGCCGCGGCACCGACGAACGTGCTCTGCCAGCCGGCGGCGTGCAGCAGCGCCACCAGCGGATAGGCCGCCAGGATCTGCCCGACCTGGCCGAGGATGCCGGTGAGCTGGGTGACCAGCGGGACGGTGGGCCCGGGGAACCAGAGGCCGACCACCCGCAGCACGCTGATGAAGGTCATCGCGTCACCGGCGCCGACCAGCACCCGCGCGGCGACGGCGGTGGGGACGTCGGTGGCCAGCGCCAGCACCAGCTGGCCCGCGGCCATGGTCAGGCCGCCGGCGAGCAGCAGCCGGCGGGAGCCGAACCGGTCCAGCGCCACCCCGACCGGCACCTGCAGCCCGGCGTAGACGGCCAGCTGGAGCACGAGGAACAGCGAGACCGCCGAGGCGCCGGCGGAGAACCGCTCCTGGGCCTCCACGCCCGCGACGCCCAGGGAGGCGCGGTGGAAGACGGCGACGACGTAGGCGGCCAGCGCCGTGAGCCAGACGGCGTAGGCGCGCAGCGGCGCACGGGCGGGCGTCGGGGGCGTCACCCCGGTGACGACAGCGCCCGGCCGCCGGGTGTTCCCGGCCGCGCCCGTGAACCGCCTCACCGTGCCGCCCGCGCGGCGGTGTCGCCGGCCGTCCCGCCGGTCCGGCGGCCGTAGCATCCACCCGTGGACGCCCTGGTCTCGCCGGCCGACCTCACCGAGGACGACGCCGCCCGCCGGGTGCGCATCCTGCTCGCGCTGGCCACCTCCATGGCAGCCAAGGGCTACCGCGCCACGACGATCTCCGACATCGCCCGCGAGGGCCGGGTGTCCAAGACCGTCGTCTACGCGCACTTCCGCGACAAGGAGCACTGCCTCCTCGAGCTCTACACCCGCGCCACCGACAAGATGCTCGCCACCGTGCAGGCCGCCCAGGAGCACGCCGCCGCGGCGGGCCTGCCGTGGCGGGACCGGCTGCGGACGGCGGTGCGCGCCTACCTCGAGGTGCTGGCCGCCAACCCCGAGGTGGCGTGGGCGGCGCTGGTCGAGGTGCAGGCGGCCGGCCGGCCGGCGCTGGCCCTGCGGCGGCAGGTCATCGACCGCTACGTGGAGCTGATCTGCGGCGTCGCCGCCGACCTGGCCCGGCGGCACCCCGACGAGGTGCGCCCGGTCGACCGCGCGCTGGTGCTGGCCGCCGTCGGCGGGCTCAACGAGCTCATGCTCGCCCGCGTGGAGCGCGGGGAGGCCGCGGCGCTCGGCGACGACACCGACGTCGCCACCGAGGTGCTGGTCCAGCTGGTCGCCCACCGCGCCTGACGCCGGCTCCTCCCCCGGTGGGCTACCGGTCGGTAACCTGCCCCGCTTACCCTCTCCGAGACCTCGCTCACAGGATCGGAGTTCCATGGCTGCACCCGCGGACGTCGGCGCCCCCGCCGGAGGCCCGGCCGCCGGGGGGACACCGCCCGCCTCGTCCCGGCGCGCGGTCCTCCAGCTGAGCGTCGAGCGGGAGGCCCTGGTCCCGGCGGTCGCCGCGGTCCTCGTGGCCGTGCACCTGGCGGCGCGCGCGTGGACGGCGGCCGGCGGCTGGCTCACCCGACAGGACGTCCTGGCCGCGGCCGAGCTCATCGGCCTGACCGGCGAGGTCCCCGGCCCGCCCGGTGCGGCGGCGCTGGCCCGCGGCGTCGCCTCGGTCGCGCCCTACTCGTGGCCGGGGCTGGTCGCCCTGCTGGTGGTCGGCCAGCTCGTCGTCGACCTGCTGCTCTACCGGCTGCTGGTCGACCTGTTCGGGCGCCGGCCGGCCGTGCTGCTGCCCTTCACCGTGTACCTGGCCAGCTCGCTGCCCCTCGTCGGCGGCCTGTGGTGGAGCGCCGCGCTGGTGCAGCTGCCGCTCCAGCTGGTCCTGCTGACCGCGCTGGGCGCGCACGTGCGGTACCTGCGCACCCGCGCGCCCGGGCCGGCAGTGGTCGGCGGGCTGGCCGTCGCCGTCGGGCTGCTGTTCTCCGGGTGGGTGCTGCTGGTCCCGCTGCTGCTGGTGGTGGTCACCGCCCTGTGGGCGACGGCCGGCTCCGCGCGGGACAGGATGCGCGCGCTCGGCGCCGGGCCGGTCGCCTGGGCGGCGCAGGCGACCGGGGTGGTGGTCGGGCTGGTCGCGCGGAGCCTGGTCTCGGCCGGCCCGCTCGTCGACGCCGCCGTGTTCCGCGACGCGTCCGGCGGCCTGCCCGGCGAGCTGGCCCGGACGGTGCTGCCCGGGCTGGTCGGTGGTCCGTGGGTCTGGCGTCCCGTGGCGCTGCCGTTCGCGGTCCCGGCGCCGCCGGACGCGCTGGTGTGGGGCGCGGCGGCCGTGGTCGCGACCGTGGTCGCCGGCAGCGTCGTCCTCCGCCGCGGCGCGCTGCGCGCCTGGCTGGTGGCGGTGGCGACCGGTGGCGTCGTGCTGCTCGGCGAGGCGGCGTCCCCGGACCGCGCCGACGTCGTCGGCGGGCTGCCCACGGGCACGGTCCCGCCGGCCACCCTCGCGCTGGTCGCGGCGCTGGGCCTGGCCGCGGCGTTCCTGCCCGTCCGCGGCGCCCCGGCCGTGAACCGCCCACGCCGCGGCGCCGGGAGAGCCGCCGGGCGGGGGTCCGCCCGCCCGGCCCTGGGGGTCGCGGTGGCCGGCGCGCTCGCCGTCGGCTGGTTCCTCTCCACCGCCGGGTTCGGGCAGTTCTGGTCGGTGAACGCCACCCGCGACTACGTGGCCGAGGCGCGAGCCTCGGTGGGCGGCCAGCAGGCCCTCGTCCTCGCCGACACCCCGGTGCCCGAGGAGGTCCTGCCGGCGGCGCTGGAGCCGGCCAACCGGGCGTCGGTGGTGCTGTCGGGGCTGCCGGCCCAGCCGCACTTCCTGCAGGTCGGCGAGATCGGCTACCAGCTGGTGGTGCTCGACGACCGGGGCCGCGGGCAGCTCGCCGCGGTCGACCCGGTCAGCACGTCGGGGACCGGGCCCGCGCCCGACTGCGGCTGGCAGGTCGCGGCCGGCCCGGTGACCGTGCCGCTCCAGCGCCCGGTCCCCGAGGGCCGGTGGATCGTGCAGGTCGCCTACATCGCCGGCGCGGGCAACGCGATCACGGTGCAGGCCGGCGACACCCTCGGCGGCGCGCTGGTCGGCGGCGGGCTGCACGACCTCTACCTGCAGGTCGAGGGGCCGGTGGCGGAGCTCGTGGTGAGCGTGGACGACCCGCAGGTGCCGGTGTGCGTGGGCGCGGTGACGGTCGGCGTGCCCCGGCCGCTGGGCGGGGCGTGACCGCGGTGCGCTACCCCTGCCTCAACGGGCTGCGGGCGCTGGCCGCCCTCGCCGTCGTCACCACCCACGCCGCGTTCTGGGCCGGGTCCTACACGCCCGACCTCGGCGGGTACGCGCTGGCACGGCTCGACATCGGCGTCGCGGTGTTCTTCACCCTCTCGGGCTTCCTGCTGTCCCAGCCGCTGTTCCGGGCGGCCGCCGAGGGCCGCCCCGCCCCGCGGACCGGGGCCTACCTCTGGCGCCGGGCGCTGCGGATCCTCCCGGCGTACTGGCTGTGCGTCGCACTGGCACTGCTCTTCCTGCCGGGCAACCAGGGCACCACCGCCGGCGACTGGCTGCGCTTCCTCACCCTGACCCAGGTCTACGCGCGGGACTGGCACGCCGAGGGCCTCGACCACGCCTGGAGCCTGTGCACCGAGGTCGCCTTCTACCTGCTGCTGCCGCTGCTGGTCCGCGGCCTGGTCGCGGCCGGCGGCGGCGGATGGCGGCCGCGCCGGCTGTTCGCCGGTCTCGGCGTGCTCTCGCTGCTGGGCTTCGCGTGGAGCCTGTGGGCGGCGAGCGACCCACTGGTGCTCGGCTCCCTGACGCTGTGGCTGCCGGCCTACCTGTCGTGGTTCGCCGCCGGCATGGCCGTCGCCGTCCTGACCGTCTCCGCCCCCGACGGCGCGGCGGTCCGCCGGGTGCAGGTGCTCGCGTCGAGCCCGTGGACCTGCTGGGCCGGCGCCGCGGCGCTGTTCTGGGTGGCGTCGGGCCCGCTGACCGGCTCGGTGGAACTCGACCAGCCCCTCACCGGCGCCCAGGTCGTCGTCAAGCACGTGCTCTACACCGGCATCGCCGGCCTGGCGCTGCTGCCCCTGGTGTTCGGCGCGCAGACCGAGGGCCGCACCCGCCGGTTCCTCGCCTCCCGGCCGATGCACTGGGCCGGCGAGATCTCCTACGGCGTCTTCCTGTTCCACATGCTGCTGCTGGTCTCGTTCTGGGACCTGTTCGAGAGCCCCCTCCCGCTGGTGCTCGGTGGGACGCTCGCCGTGTCCGTCGCGGTGGCCGCGCTGTCCTACCGGCTGGTCGAGCGGCCGCTGGTCGAACGGCTGCGCTCGGTCGTCCCCGACCGACCGCCCGTGCGCGCCGCCGACCGGGTGATCGCCCGCGACGAGGACGAGGCGCAGGCGCTCGCTCCCTGAGCCCGCTCAGCGCGGGCGGCGCCCGGGCAGCCGGCCGGCCGCCCGGCGGAGGTCGGGAGCGGGCAGCACGGTGGCCGCCACGGCCGCGAGCGCGGCCACCGCGAGCACCTGCCGGACGGTGCCGGTGGCGGCGGGGACGGTGAACAGCAGGACGCCGGCGGCCGCCACGGCCCCTGCCGCGAGCCCACCCAGGACGGCGGACCGCCGCGCCCGGACCACGCCACCGGCGACCAGCACCGCCGCCGCCAGCAGACCCAGCCCGACGAGGCCGCCGACCAGGGCGGTGCCGGCGACCACGGCCGCGCCGACGACGGCGACCGCGCCGCGGGTGCGCCGGCCCGCCTCGACCGGCCGCGGGCGCCGGACGGGCAGCAGCGCGAGCACGGCGAGCAGCGCCACCGCGCCGGCACCGGCCGCCAGCGCGCCGCGGTAGGCCGCCCCGGGCGCGAACTCCAGCGACACCGTCCCCGCCGCGCCGGGCGGCAGCACGTAGCCCTGCTGCCAGCCGTCGACGACGACCGTCTCCAGGGCCGTGCCGTCCAGCGACGCCGTCCAGCCGGGGTTGGTGTTCTCCGGGACGACCAGCAGCGTGGCCTCGTCCCGCGCGGCCACCTCGACGGCGCGGTGCTCGGCGTCCCAGCGGGTCACGCGGGCGGCCTCGCGACTCCCCGGGGCGGTGGGTGCACCCGGGCCGGTCAGCGTCGCGGAGCGGACGGCGAGCACGTCGGTGCCGGTGGCGACCAGGCGGTGCTCGCCCGCGACCAGCGGCACCGGGACGCCGTCGCACAGCTCCAGGTCGAGGGCCCGCAGCTCACGCAGGGCACCGACGGTCGTCGTCACGGTCGTCCGGTGGGGCGCCCCGTCCACGGTGACCACCGGGCCCTCCCCGCACGGGACGGTGACGCGGGCGGCGGCATCGAGCGTGGTGGGCGCACCGCCGACCTCGAGCTCGCTGACCCCGACACCCAGCGGCGTGACGAAGCGGGTGGCGGGGTCGAGGGTCTGCAGCTCCAGCGGCAGCTCGAAGGACACCTCGAGCCGGTCGGTGGTCACCGGCGCGAAGCGGACGGCGCCGTCGTCGTCGAGGTCGAGGGTGCGCGGCAGCCCGCCCGCGGTGAGGGTGACCGCCGTCGGGAAGGACGCGGCCAGGCCCGGGGTCGTGACCACACGCAGCGAGTCGACGGTGCGCGGCTCGGGCCAGGCGAGCGTGAGGGTGGGTGCGTCGTCGTCCGCGGCCGCCCGCCAGGCGGTCGCCGGGTCGCCGTCGACGGCCGCCAGCGCGCTCGCGCGGGGGTCGGTCACCGCGGTGCTGCTCGCGGTGACACCGACGCCGACCCCGCCGGCCTCGGCGAGCAGGGCGTCCAGGGCCGGGCCCGGGCGCGGCGCGGCCGTGACCGCGAGCGCGGCCTCCCCCGCCGCGGTCGCGGTGAACGTGCGGTCGAGACCGACGCCCTCCTCGGCGCCTGCGGCGAGGACCGCGGCGCAGCGCGGGTCGCCGTCGGCGTCGGTCACGCAACCCGACGCCGCCCCGTGCGGGCCGAGCGCGTCGAACACCCAGGCGGTGACCTCGCCGTCGGGGGCCGGTGTCACGAGGGTGCGGGTGACGGTCACCCCCGGCAGCGCCACCTCGGCCAGCGCGAGCGCGGCGCCGGTGCCCGCGTCGACGCCCACGGTGAGGGTGCTGGTGCGGCCGGCGGGCAGCGGCAGGTCCTGCGGCTCGGCGGTGGCGCGCAGCGGCCGGGTGATGGTGCCGGTGTCGGTGGTGAGGCGGACCTCGGCGGGGGCGTCGTCGGCGGTGTCGGCGGACAGGGTGATCGTCACGCCGGCGGCGAGGAAGGGCCGGTCGGTGGTCAGCCGCCACTCCGCCGCACCCGCGCCGCCGACGACGTCGGCGGGCCGCCAGGCGGTGGAGACGTCGCCGTCGAGCGCCGCCCACGGGGAGGCGTCGGGGTGGGCGCCGCCGAGGTTGCCGGCGTCGGAGGCCGAGCTCGACGCGCCGGACGTGCCGCCCTCGTGGCGGACGACGGTCTCCGCGAGGACGGGGGCGGGCACCGCGTAGTCGCGGGCCGGGCCGGGGAGGCGGCGCGGGTCGTCGGCGGCGAGCGCGGCGGAGGTCGCCCGGGTGATCCGGCCGAAGCTGCGCTCCCGGCGGACCAGCGCGTCGCTGACCACCGTCGGACCCGCGCCCGCGGGTGCGGTGCCGGCCAGCACGGTGGGCCGCCCGGAGACCAGGCCGCGCTCCTCCAGGGCGAGCACGGCGTCGGGGCCGCCGGCCACCGTCACCGCGTCGGCCAGCGGAGCGGTCCACGCCCGCGGCGCCGGGTCCTCGACGGCGTAGACCTCCAGCGCCGGCGCGGGCTCCGCCAGGCCGGCGTCGAGGACGACGCCGTCGGTGTAGGGCAGCGCGGGCACGTCGGGCCCGAACGAGGCGACCGGCGTGATGCCCGGGGAGCTCCGCAGCGCCTGGCGCACCAGGACCGGCCGCGTGGACCCGGCCGCCCCCGTGTCGAGGTCGTTGCGCAGCACGAGGTGGGAGAAGCCGGCGCGGGCCAGGAAGCGGGTCAGCCCCGCCGAGCCCTCGCCGGTGGCGAGCTGGGCCTCGACGGCGTCGAGCACCCGGATGTGGCCCTCGGGGGTGAGCGGCACGGCGTTGCGGACGTCCCACGGCGAGTCCGCCAGCGGCTGCAGCGGCTCGTCCTGCGGGCTGCCCCACGCGTAGGTGCCGAACGACGAGCCGGGGACCAGCAGCGCCCGGCCGCCGGCCCGGTCGGCGGCGAGGAAGCCGGCCGCCTCCGCCCAGTAGCCGGGGACCTCCTCGAACCCGGTGGGTGGCGCCAGCCGTCCGGCCGCCGCCGGGGAGACCGTGGCGGCCAGGGCCAGGACGACGACGGCGAGGACCGCGCGGGCCAGCACGGTGCCCGGCCCCGGCCACCCCGCCGGCCAGGCCGGGAGCGCCGCGCACCCGCGGTCGGGGGCCCGCTCTCCCGCGCGGCGGGCCAGGACGGCGACCAGGTGCGCCAGCGCCAGCGCCAGCGGCAGCCGCAGGACCAGGTCGAACTTGTGCACGTTGCGCAGCGGCGCGAGCGGGCCGTCGAGCGCGGCGTTCAGCGGGCCGGCCAGCAGGCCGTCGACGGTCGCGAGGTGGCCGAGGGTGACCAGGGCGACGCCGGCGAGCACGCCGAGGACCAGCCAGGTGCGCTCGGGCAGGTCACGCCGGGTGAGGGACAGCAGGCCGGCGCCGGCGAGCACCAGCGTGCCGGTCGCGGGCAGCACGTCGACCACCAGCGACCACCCGGCCGGCCACAGCGGCCCGCTCGCGGTGCCCAGGTAGGCCACCCAGTGGTCGACCCCGCGCAGCACCGACAGCACGTCGGTCGGCGCGGTCGTGACGTCGGCGCTCTCGATGTAGTCGAGGAACGGCGGGCTGTACCGGCCGAGCAGCAGCAGCGGGCCGGCCCACCACGCGGTGGCCAGCGCGACCGCAACGGCCCACCAGGCGGCCAGCCGGCGCCGCAGCGGCCCGGCGGGGCGGGTGAGCAGCCACAGGACCGGCAGCGGCAGCACGGCGGCGGCGGCGACCGCGTTGACCCCGCCCGCGCAGAGCACCGCCAGCCCGGACACGGCCGCCGCCCGACGCGGCGAGCGGGCCGCGGCAGCGCCGACCAGCGGCACCAGCACCCACGGCGCGACGGCCATCGGCACCACCTCCACCGAGGTGGCGCCCAGCGCGGTGACCATCCGCGGGGCGAGGGCGTAGGCCAGCCCGCCGACCAGACCCGCGGCCGGGGTCCCGATGCTCAACCGCCGGGCCAGGACGACGACGCCGAGGAAGGCCGTGCACATCACCAGCGCCAGCCACAGCCGCTGCACGACCCACGCCGGCAGGCCCACCGCGTCGCCCAGGGCGGAGAACGGCCCCATCGGGAAGAGGTAGCCGTAGGCCTGGTTCTGCACCTGGCCGGCGAAGCCCTCGGGCTCCCACAGGTGCAGCGCCCGCCCGAGGAAGCCCCACGGGTCGACCGCGAGGTCGAGCTTGGTGTCGGCGATCACCCGCCCGGGTGACTGCGACAGCGCCAGCCCGAGCAGGGCCAGGCACACGACGCCCAGCCGCACCCGGTGCAGCAGCCGTCCCCCGCCCGCCTCCGGCGCGGGCGCCGTCGCCGCCCGGGACGCGACCGAGCCCGCCGGGAGGGTCCCGGCGGGCTCGGGGGCGAGCGTCGCGGTCACGGCTCCGGGAGCCGGCCGCGCGGGCCGATCGGCGTCACCGGGTCACGGTCACCGGCTCGGCCCGCTGGGGGGTGTCGGGGCCGGCGGACCGGTGGCCGCCCTGCCGGGAGCGGAGGAACAGGAGCACACCGGCGACGAGGAGCACGGCGCCCAGCCCGGCGAGGGCGAGCGGCAGGGTTCGCTGCACCAGCGTGATCTGGTCGCGGGTCTCGGCCGCGCCCTCGGCCGCGGTGCGCACCCCCTCCTCGGACGGGCCGAGGTCGGCGGCGAGGACGGTCACCCCGTCGTCGCCGGAGGGACCGCGGAGCACGGTGACCGGCTGCTCGACCGAGCGGACGATCTTGCCGCTGACCGGCTCGACGAGGATCTCCCGCTCGCTGCTGTAGACGACGTCGGCGGTGACGGTGTCGCCGGACGACTCGCCGGCCAGCGTCCCGGGGACCTCGACCTGGGAGATGACGGTCTCCGGGATCGACTGCACGAAGCGGTAGACCTCGACGCCCTCGACCTCGTCCTCGCCGTCGTAGCGGGCCGGGACCGCCTCCCGGACGCTGTTGTTCCACAGGTCGTAGTCGCGCTGCTCGGTGTCGAACGGGAAGGTGAGGGTCAGGCCCTCGATGTCGACCGGCTCGCCGTTGATCGACCGGGCGTCACAGCCGACGCTCGCAGCGGTGTCGCGGTCGAGGCAGTTGACGACCTCGGTGGGCGCGGTGACCAGCTCGCCGTCCTCGTCGGTGATGGCGGTGCCGTAGTTCCACACCGCGACGTCGTCGGAGGCCTCGTCGGCGGACGGGTCGCCCTGGACGGTCAGCCGCGCGGTGATCGGCCCCCGGACCTCCTGGAGCTCCCCGAGGTCGAGGTAGGTGGCCGCGTCGTCGCTCGCCTCGGACGTCGCCTCCTGGTCCAGCGGCAGGCTCACCAGCGCCGGCGCGAGGAACAGCCGGACGGCGAGGGCGGCACCGAGGCAGAGGCCTCCCAGGCCCAGGAGAACGAGCCCGAGGACACGTCGGCGCATGTGGAGGGACCTCCCGAGGCGTTGCGACGGCTCCTGCGGCGTCGCGGCGGCGTCACATTACTGTCGGGTAGGCCACACGCCAACTCCGGCCGGTCCCCGCGGGTACCGGTCCCCCGATCGGGTCGGTACCCGCCGTTATCGGCCCCGACGAACGAGCCGGTAACCGCCGTTACCAGCTGTCACGGGTCGTGACGGCGCAGCACCAGGACGACGTTCCACGACGCCACCTCGCGCAGCCCCGGCACGCGGGTGACCCACGCCGCCCACCAGGGGTGGTACCGCGGGAGGACGGCGAGCAGGTCGGCGTGAGGGCAGCGCCGCGCCCACCGCACCGCCGCCCCGGCCGAGACGGCGAACAGCGACTCGCCGTAGCGGTTCTTGGGCTCCCGACCGGTGCGGCGGCGGTAGCGGCGGCGGGCGCGGGCACCGCCCAGGTAGTGCCAGGGCGCGGTCTCGTGGCCACCCCACGGGGACAGCCACGGCGTGAACGACAGCAGGACCGTGCCGCCGGGCCTGGTCACCCGCACCATCTCCTCGGCCATCACCCACGGCCGCGCCACGTGCTCGAGGACGTTGGACGAGTAGCAGACGTCGACGGCGCCGGTGCGGACCGGCAGGGCCTCGCCGCTGCCGCGCAGGGTGCCCGGCTCGGGCGCGCCGCGCGCGGCCATCTCCCCGGCGTCGGGCTCGAGCCCCACGTAGGTCGCCCCGGCCGCGCGGAAGGCGCGGGCGAAGTAGCCCGGGCCGCCGCCGACGTCGAGGACGGTGGCGCCGGCGAGGTCGGTCCACCGCGCCAGCTGCCGCACGGAGTCATCGGCCAGCGCGCCGTAGAACGTGTCGGGGTCGGTCTGCTCGACCAGGAACGCGCGGAACAGGCGCACCGACCGTTCCAGAGTGGCGGTCCGGTCCATTCCGTGCTGTCTCCCTCTGTCGACCATTCGGGCGGCTGGAATGGCTGGTACGCGTCTGTATCGTGCCGCGGGTGATCCGCGTCTCCCGCCGCCGACGACCGCCGGCCGACGTCCTCTTCGTCAACTGGCGCGACGAGCGCCACCCCGAGGGCGGCGGGTCCGAACGGTACGTGCACCGCGTCGCCGAGGGCCTGGCGGCCGCCGGGCTGGACGTCGAGCTGTTCTGCGCGGCGCACGAGCGGGCGCCGCGCGAGGAGGTCGTCCGCGGCGTGCGGGTGGTCCGCCGCGGCGGGCGGCTGGCGGTCTACCCGCGGGCGCTGCTGCACGTGGCCCGGCGCCGGCCGCGGCTGGTCGTCGACGTGCAGAACGGGCTGCCGTTCTGCAGCCCGCTGGTCACCCGCGCGCCGGTGGTGGTGCTCGTCCACCACGTGCACCGCGAGCAGTGGCCGATCGTGTTCGGCCGGCTCGGCGGCGCCGTCGGCTGGTGGCTGGAGTCGCGGCTGGCCCCGTGGGTGTACCGGCGCTCCCGGTACGTGACGGTGTCGGACGCGACCCGCCGCGAGCTCGCCGGCCTCGGCGTGGCGCCCGCCCGGGTGACCGTCGTCCCCAACGGCGTCGAGCCGGCGCCGCCGGTGACGGTGGAGCGCTCGGCCGCTCCCCGGCTGGTGGTGCTGGGCCGGCTGGTGCCGCACAAGCGGGTCGAGCACGCGCTGGAGGTGCTGGCCCGGCTGGGCCGGCACCGGCCGGACCTGTCGCTGGCGGTCGTCGGGGAGGGCTGGTGGGACGAGCGGCTGCGCGCCGAGGCCGCGCGGCTCGGCGTCGCCCACCGGGTGGAGTTCCACGGCTTCCTCGGCGAGGAGGCCAAGCACGCCGAGCTCGCGCGCGCCTGGGTGCACCTGTGCCCCTCGGTCAAGGAGGGCTGGGGGCTGGTGGTCACCGAGGCAGGTGCCCACCGGACGCCGACGGTGGGCTACCGCTCGGCCGGCGGGCTCACCGAGTCGGTGCTCGACGGCCGCACGGGCCTGCTCGCCGACGACCTCGACGGGCTGACGGCGGCGGTGGAGCGGCTGCTCGACGACGCGCCCGCGCGGGCGGCCATGGGCGCGGCCGCGGCCCGCCACGCCGCCGGGCTGGACTGGGGGTCGAGCGTGCGGGGCTGGGGTGCGGTGCTGGCGTCCGCGCGGGCGGACGCCGGCACCGGGTCAGCCGCGGGTGCCGTAGTCGAGGACGTCGACCGGCTGCTGGTCGCTCTGCTCGACCGCGGAGGTGTCGGGGTCGACCACGGCGGTCACGCCCGCGACGGCGGCGGCACCGACACCGGCGCCGGCGCCGAGGGACAGCAGGACGGCCAGGAGGGTCTTCACGCGGCGACTCGATTCTCCGGGGGACGGCGACGCAGCGGGACCATAGACGCCGCGAGCGTGATCCACAACGCGGCACCCGCCACCGCGCCCAGCGCGGCGCCGTGAGCCAGCAGCACCGCCGCGGTCCGGAGCGCGCCGGGCCGCGGTCCCTCGACCGCGCCGGGCACGCGGTACAGCCGCAGCTCCGAGCCGTCGACGACCAGCGGCAGGGCGGTCACCGCCGCGGGCACCGGCGGGCCGGGCGTGCCGAGCTCGACCAGCACCCAGCCCACGCCGAGCCGGGCCAGCCGGTCGGGGTCCCCGGCGGCGGGGAGCACCCCCGCCGCGCGGGGGTCCTCGCCGCGCACGGGCGCGCCGTCGACGACCAGCGTGCCGTCGGCGACCACCGGCCGGGTCAGCCAGCGTGCGGCCGGGTCGAGCTGCGTGCGGCCGTCGTTCCAGGCGAAGGCGCGGTAGGCGCCGGCCGGGAGGACCAGCACGTCGCCCGGCGCGCCGTCGTCGGCCAGCACCTCGCGGACGGTCTGCCACTCCCCCGGCCAGGCGGCCGGCTGCAACCGGCCGCCGACGCCCCAGGCCAGGTCGGGGACGGCGACCAGCGGCAGCAGCAGCGCCAGCCCGGCTGCCGCCGCGGCGGCGGCGCGGGGCAGCACCGTGCCGGCGGCCGCGACCGCGCGGCGGGCGCCGAGCCCGGCGCCGACGGCCAGCGGCAGCGCCCACCAGGCGGCCCACTTCTGCCCGTCGCGCAGCAGGCCCGCGCCCGGCACCCCGGCGACGGCCGCCTCGAGCAGTGCCGCAGCGCCCGGCAGCACCCCGGCGAGGGCGAGCAGCAGGCCCGCGGCGCCGAGCGCGAGCAGCCGGGTGCCGGCGCCGCGGCGCGCACCGCGGCCAGCCCAGCCGGCGACGGCGAGCCCGAGCAGCAGCGCGGTGACCAGCGGGACCAGCGCCGACGTCCGGCTGTCGGGGACCGCCGCGCCGTTCCAGACACCGCCGGTGCCGAGCACCGCGCCCACCGCGCCCGCCCAGTTCTCGCCGCGCGCGGCGAAGGCGGCCACCCCGGCCGGGTCGGAGGTGCCACCGGCGGGGCTGAGCGCCCCGGCGACCACCCAGGGCGCCGACAGCAGCGCCACGGCACCCAGCCCGGCGGGCGCGCGCCGCAGGCCGGTGCCGGCGAGGACCGCGCCGGCAGCCAGCAGGCTGCTGGTGGGGGTGAGCGCCGCGGGCGCGACGGCGAGCACCAGCCGCGGCCACGCCCGCGGCTCGCCGGCGCGCAGCCGCAGGCCGGCCCGCACGATCCAGGGCAGCGCCGCCCAGCCGACCAGCAGCGCCCAGTGGCCGAGGAGCAGCCGCTCGGCCAGGTAGGGGCTCCAGCCGTAGACCAGCCCGGCGACCGCCCCGGCCAGTCCGCGCCGGCCGTCGGGCCCCGGGGGCACCAGCCGGGCGGCACCGAGCACCGCCGCGGCGACGGTCAGCAGCAGCACCGCCTTCTGCACCAGGTCCCCGGGGACGACGGCGGTGAGCAGCCCCATCGCGCCGTCGACCGGGACCGCCCGCGGCAGCGAGCCGCCCAGCCCGAGGGCGTCGAGGTCGAGGTCCTGGCGGGGCACCGAGACCATGTCGACGAGGTTCACGTGGCCGGGGGCCAGCGCCGGCGCCGTCACCAGCACGGCGACGACCACGGCGAGCACCCGGGCCGGCCACGGCGAGCGGTCGGGGGCGACGGCGGAGTCCACGGAGCCGTCGAAGGCGCCCGTCACGCGTCCTCCCCCCGGCTCCCGGTCCCCGCACCGGGGCCCCCGCAGGGTAGGGCGGCCGCGTGACGCTCTCCCGCCCGCGGCACCCGGAGGGGGGAGCCGCGCGCGTCGCCGGGGCGGTCCCGGCCGCCGTGCTGTCCGGGGCGCTGCTGGCCGTCAGCGCGCTGTCCTACGTCGTCACGGTGCTCGCCGCGCGGCTGCTCACCCCGGCCTCCTACGGCGAGCTGGCCGCGCTGCTCGGCGTCCTGCTCGTCGGCGTCGTGCCGGCCACGGGCCTGCAGACGGCGGCCGCGCTGCACCTGGGCGACCCGCGGTCGGGCCCGGCCGACGCCGCCGCCCGGCGCCTGCACGCCACCGCGCTGCTGGCCGCGGGCGCGGCCGGGCTCGTCGGCCTGGCCGCGGTGCTGCCGGTGGCCGCCCTGCTGCGGCTGCCCGACCCCACCCCGGCGGTGTGGATGGTGGCGGTGCTCGTGCCGCACACCCTGGTCGGCGCCTACGACGGGATCCTCCAGGGCACCGGCCGCTACGGGCGGCTCGCTGTCGTCGTGGGAGCGTTCGGGCTGCTCAAGGCCGGCGGTGCGGTGGCCGGCCTGCTGCTCGGCGGGACGCCCGCGGCGGCGCTGGCGGGCATGGCGGCCGGCTGCGCGCTGGGGGCACTGGTGTCGTGGGCCGGCTGCGGCCGGCCGGGGGTGTCCGGCGGCCTGCGCGGGCCGGCGCGGTCGACGCTGCGGGCGTCGGGCGCGCTGCTGGGCCTGGTGCTGCTGGTCAACCTCGACCTGCTGCTCGCCCGCCACCACCTGCCCGCGGCGCTGGCCGGCGAGTACGCGGTCGGCGCGGTGTTCGCCAAGGTCGCGTACTGGCTGCCCCAGGGCGTCGGCGTGGTCGTCCTCCCCCGGCTGGCCGACGCCGCCGGCCGGCGGCGGGCCCTGTCGTCGGCTCTGGCCGTCGTCGCCGCGGTCGGCGGGGCGCTCACGCTGGCCACCGCGGCCCTGGGCGCCGCCGCCCTGCCGCTGGTCGGCGGCGCCGCCTACGGCGCCCACCTGGGCGGGTGGACCTGGGTGTTCGCCGCGTCGGGCACCGCCCTCGCGCTCGCCCAGCTGCTGCTCTACAACGGCATCGCCGCGGCCGACCGGGTCGCCGCGGCCGCGGTGTGGGGCGCCGTGGTGCTGGAGACCACCGTCGTGGGGGCGCTGGCGGGCGCCGGGGCGCTGTCGGTGCTGACCGTGGCCGCCACCGCGGCGGGGGCCGGCGCGCTGCTGGTCTCCGTCGGCCTGCTGCGGCTGCGGCGCGCCCCCGCCCCGCCGGCGGACCCGCTGGCCGAGGCGGAGGTCGCGGGCGCGACGGTCAGCGGCGCGCCGGTCGCAGTGCCATCACCGCCAGCGCACCGGCCGCGCTGACGCCGCCGGCGGCCAGGGCGGCGGTGTCCCAGCCGGCGACCAGCCCGGCCGCGGTGCCCGCCGGGTCGCCGGCGGTGACCAGCAGCACCACGAGGGTGACCCCGACGGCGGCGCCCAGGTAGCGCGCGGTGTTGTTGGCGCCGCTGCCCATGCCGGCCCGCTCCGGCGGCACGTGCGCCACCGCCTCGCGGCCCAGGGCGGCGTTGACCACGCCGTAGCCGACCCCGAGGACGACCAGCCCGGGCAGCAGCCGCAGCTCCGAGGAGCCCGCCTCGAGGACCGCGAGCGCGGCCAGTCCCGCCGCCGACACGGCGAGGCCGGCGGCCAGCAGCAGCCGGCCGTCGACCGCGGGGAGCCAGCGCACCCCGACCGAGGTCGCCGTGGCCACCGCCGACCAGACCAGCACGAGCACGGTGGTGGCGAGCAGGGTGGCGCCGAGGGCGCGCTGCAGCACCGTGGCGAGGAAGGACATCAGCCCGACCGTGGCCGCGCCGGTGACCAGGGCGCCCAGCAGCGCGGCGTGGAACCCGCGGACGCGGAACAGCCCGAGGTCGACCATCGGCGCGCGCACGCGGGACTCGGCGAGGACGAACCCGGCGGCCAGCAGCCCGCCGGCGGCCAGCAGCGCCGCCGTCGTCGCGGTGCCGGCGCCGGACCGGGGGGCGACCAGGCCGACGAGCAGGCAGGTGACCGCGGCGACCAGCAGCACCGGCCCGGCGACGTCGACCCGCGGCCGGCGCCCGCGCGGGGACTCCGGCAGCAGCAGCCGGGCGGCGACCGCGAGCAGCACGGCGACGACGGCGGTGGCGACGTGCGTGGCCCGCCAGCCGGTGTCGCCGTCGAGCAGCACCGCGGCCAGCCCGCCGACGCCGGTGCCCGCACCGATGGCCGCACCCCACACCGCCGCGGCCCGCGCCCGCGCCGGGCCCAGCGGGAAGACCTGGGCGATCAGGCCGAGCGAGCAGGCGAGCACCGCGGCACCGCCGACCCCCTCGGCCAGCCGTCCGGCGACGAAGACGCCGGTGCCCGTCGCCGCGCCCGACACCGCCGCGCCCGCGGCCAGCAGCACCAGCCCGGCGGTGAAGACGCGCCGCCGGCCGAGGTCGTCGGCGGCCGCGCCGCTGACCAGCAGCGCCGCGGCCAGCCCGACGCTCATCGCCGAGAGCAGCCACGCCTGCCCGCCCGGGCCGGTGCCCAGCTCGCGCGCGGTGGCGACCGTGGTGGCCAGCGGGGTGACGAACGCGGCGAGCACCACCAGCGTGCTGGTGGCGACGACGGCCAGCGTCCGCGACTGCGGGGACGCCGCGTCGACGGCAGCGGGCGGACGGGACCGGACCGGGATGGACACGCACGCCCCCAGGGACTCGACGTTGTCAGTTGGATTCCCGAACTGACGCGGTCGACGGTAGCAGCCGCGCGCCGCCGGCGGGAGTGGCCGGCGGGAACGGGCGCGCATGGCCCGGACGGAGCGCGGGCAGGAGCAGCGGCGGGAGGCACCGTCCGGGTGCCGCAGGAGCAGGGAGGAGCGCGCCGATGGCGTCCGTCATCCACTTCACGATCGCGACCGTCGCCGAGGAGAGCCCGGACTTCCGCCGGGTGCTGTGGACCGGGGAGAACACGCAGCTCGTCGTCATGACCATCCCGCCGGGCGGGGAGATCGGCGAGGAGGTCCACGAGGACATCGACCAGATCCTGACCTTCGTCAGCGGGGTCGGGGAGGCGAAGGTCGGCGGGGCCACCAAGAAGGTGGCGCAGGGCGACCTGGTCGTCGTCCCGGCCGGGACCAAGCACAACTTCCTCAACACCGGGCCCAACCCGCTGGTCCTCTACACCGTCTACGGCCCGCCGGAGCACGCCGACGGCGCGGTGCACCACACCAAGGAGGAGGCCGACGAGGCCGAGGAGTCGGGGCAGGACGAGCCGCCGTCCCAGGAGTGACCGCCCTCCCCGGTGCCTCCCGCACCCGCGCGGGGCACCGGGGACACTGGTCCGGTGACCGTCGTCGACGCCGCCACCACCGAGATCGCCGAGGCCCTGCGACGGGCCGGGATCGGCGACGTCGACGACTCGGGCCTGGCCCGGGCGCTGTACTCCTCTGACGGCTCGCTGTACCGGGTACTTCCGCGCGCCGTCGTCCGCCCGCGGCACGCCGACGAGGTGCTCGCGGCCTTGGAGGTGTGCCGCGAGCTCGGCGTGCCGCTGACCATGCGCGGGGCGGGCACCTCGATCGCCGGGAACGCCGTGGGCACCGGCGTCGTCGTCGACACCAGCCGGTACCTCACCCGCGTGCACGCGATCGACCCCGAGGCGCGCACCGCCGTCGTCGACCCCGGAGTGGTGCAGGCCGCGCTGCAGGTCGCCGCCCGGCCGCACGGGCTGCGCTTCGGCCCCGACCCGAGCACCGCCAACCGCTGCACCGTCGGCGGGATGATCGGCAACAACGCCTGCGGCTCCCGCGCACTGGGCTACGGCCGGACGTCGGACAACGTCGTCGGCCTCGACGTGGTCACCGGCACCGGGCAGCGGCTGCGGCTGTCCTCCGGGTCGGCCGTCCACGGGCTCGACGACCTCCGCGTCCTGGTCGGCCGCGAGCTCGCCACCATCCGCACCGAGCTCGGCCGCTTCGGCCGGCAGGTGTCGGGCTACTCGCTGGAGCACCTGCTGCCCGAGCACGGCTTCGACGTCGCCCGCGCGCTGGTGGGCAGCGAGGGCACCCTCGCCCTCGTGCTCGGGGCCACCGTGCGGCTGGTCGCCGACGCCCCGCACCGCGGGCTGGTGGTGCTCGGCTACCCCTCGATGGCCGACGCCGCCGACGCCACGCCGGGGCTGCTGCGGCACGGGCCCACCGCGGTCGAGGGCCTCGACGAGCGGATCGTGCAGCGGCTGCGCGACGTGCCGGCCGCCGTCGTCCCCGACCTGCCCCGGGGCGCGGGCTGGCTGATCGTGGAGCTGACCGGCGACACGGTCGCCGAGGTGGCGGCCAAGGGGGCCGGCGTGGTCGCCGACGCGGGGGCGGTCGACGCGCTGGTGGTCACCGACGTCGCGCACGCCGCCGCGATCTGGCGGATCCGGGAGGACGGCGCCGGCCTGGCCGCGCGCACCTCCGACGGGCGGCCGGCGCACGCCGGCTGGGAGGACGCCGCCGTCCCGGTGACCTCGCTGGGCGCCTACCTGCGCGAGTTCGAGGCGCTGCTGGAGCAGCACGGGCTGCAGGGCGTGCCCTACGGCCACTTCGGCGACGGCTGCGTGCACGTGCGGATCGACTTCCCGTTCGGCCGGGAGCCCGACCGGGGCCGGGCCGCCTACCGGGCCTTCGTCACCGAGGCGGCCGCGCTGGTGGCCCGCTACGGCGGGTCGGTGTCGGGCGAG
Organism: Geodermatophilus sp. SYSU D00700; assembly: GCF_054050255.1. Lineage (NCBI taxonomy): Bacteria > Bacillati > Actinomycetota > Actinomycetes > Geodermatophilales > Geodermatophilaceae > Geodermatophilus > Geodermatophilus sp. SYSU D00700. The sequence goes on from NZ_JBJGZA010000001.1 coordinate 243,825, forward strand.
CACGGCGACGGGCGGGCCCGTAGCGAGCTGCTCGGCAGCATGTACTCCCCCGCCGCGCTGGACCTGTTCGCGCAGGTCAAAGGCGTGTTCGACCCCGCCGACGTGCTCAACCCCGGCGTGCTGGTGCGGCCCGCGCCGCTCGACGACGACGTCCGGGTGGCCGCCGCGCCGCGCCGCCGGGACGGGCTGGCGCTGGCCTACCGGCACGACGGCGGGGACCTCTCCAACGCCGTCCACCGCTGCACCGGCGTCGGCAAGTGCCGGGCCGAGCCCTCCGGCGTCGCGGTGATGTGCCCGTCGTGGCCGGCGACCCGGGAGGAGAAGGACACCACCCGCGGGCGGGCGCGGGTGCTGCAGGAGATGCTCGCCCCCGGCGGCCCGGTGCGGGACTGGCGCTCCCCGGAGGTGCACGCGGCGCTGGACCTGTGCCTGTCGTGCAAGGGCTGCTCGCGCGACTGCCCGACCGGTGTGGACATGGCCAGCTACAAGTCCGAGGTGCTGCACCAGTCCTACCGGCGGCGGCTGCGCCCGCGCTCGCACTACCTGCTGGGCCGGCTGCCGATGTGGGCCGACCTCGCCGCCCGGGCCCCGCGGCTGGTCAACGCGGTCACCTCCTCGCGGCTGGGCGGGCGGCTGGCGCGCTGGACCGCCGGGGTCGACCAGCGCCGCGACCTGCCGGCGTTCGCGCGGCGCACCTTCCGGCAGGAGTGGACCCCCCGCCCCGGCGACGGCACCCCGGTCGCGCTCTGGGTGGACTCGTTCACCGACCACTTCGCCCCGCAGGTGGCGCACGCGGCGGTGCGGGTGCTCGAGGCCGCCGGCTACACGGTGCAGGTGCCCGCCGACGACACCTGCTGCGGGCTGACCTGGACCACCACCGGCCAGCTCGACACCGCTAGGCGGATCCTCGGCGAGACCGTGCGGCGGCTGGCGCCGCTGGTCGACGCCGGGATCCCGGTCGTGGGGCTGGAGCCCTCGTGCACCGCGGCGCTGCGCAGCGACGCCGTCGAGCTGGTCGACGACGACGCCGCCGCGCGGGTCGCCGCGGGCACCCGGACGCTGGCCGAGCTGCTCACCGCGACCGAGGGCTGGGCGCCGCCGTCGCTGGCCGGCGTCGAGGTGGTCGCCCAGCCGCACTGCCACCACCACGCGGTCATGGGCTGGGCGGCCGACGAGCGGCTGCTGCGGCGGGCCGGCGCGACGGTCACCCGGCTGGGCGGCTGCTGCGGGCTGGCCGGCAACTGGGGCGTCGAGCGCGGGCACCACGACGTGTCGGTGGCGATCGCCGAGCAGCAGCTGCTGCCCGCGGTCCGCGCGGCCGGGAGCGACGCCGTCGTCCTGGCCGACGGGTTCTCCTGCCGGACCCAGCTCGACCAGCTGGCCGGCCGCCCCGGGCGCTCGCTCGCCGAACTGCTGGCCGACGCTCTGGACGAGGCATAGGAAGCTCTCCGCACGTCTCGGCGGCCGGCACGTGCGGATAGCTTCCTTTGCCTGGGGCCCGACCGGGGAATGACCGGCGGCCGGCGGCGTTGCGGCCGGGCATGACGACCATCGGCATCATCGGCGCCGGCCACATCGGCACGGCGCTCGCCCAGGCGGCCACCGACGCGGGCTACGACGTCGTGCTCGCCAACTCCCGCGGTCCCGAGACGCTGAGCGACCTGGTGCAGTCCATCGGGGCGCGGCCGTCCCGGCGGGGCTCGGTGCGGGCGGCGACCGCGGCCGAGGCCGGGACCGCCGGCGACCTGGTGGTGGTGACCGTGCCGCTCAGGGCGATCGGGGACATCCCGGTCGAGCCGCTGGTGGGCAAGGTCGTGCTCGACACCAACAACTACTACCCGGAGCGCGACGGGCACGTCGCCGAGCTGGACGACGGGTCCACGACCAGCTCGGAGCTGCTGCAGGCGCACCTGCCCACGTCGCGGGTGGTCAAGGCCTTCAACCACGTCCTCGCCGCGCACATCACCGCCCGGCGCAGCGTGCCCGGCACGCCGAACCGGCGGGCCGTCGCCATCGCCGGGGACGACGCCTCGGCCCGGGAGGCGGCCGCCTCGCTCATCGACGACCTCGGCTTCGACGTAGTCGACCTCGGCCCGCTGGCCGAGGGCTGGCGCGTGCAGCCCGGTACCCCCGGCTACGGCCCCGACCTCGACGCCACCGGCATGCGCCGGGCGACAGCGGAGGCCGCCCGGACCGCGTGAGCGCGGCCTAAGCGGCGCGGCGCGCCAGGCGGTCGCGGGCGGCGGCGAGCAGGGCCGGTGCCAGCGCGGCGGCGATCCGGGCGTAGCCGGCCGAGGACGGGTGGAACCGGTCGGCGGAGAACATCGCCGGGTCGGCGGTGAAGGCCCGGCCGACCTCGGCGGCCACCGGCGCGACGACGGCGCCGTGCGCCCGGGCGACGGCGGCCTGGCGCTGCTGCAGCACCGCGCACGCGGCCTGCACGGCGGGCCGGAACGCCGGCGGGACGAACGGCACGCTCGACATGTCCGGCGCCGGCACGACCACGACGTCGGTACCGGCGGCGCGCAGGTCGGCCACGGCGGCGCCGAGCGCGGCGGTGGCCGCGTCGACCGGCACGAACCGGGCGAGGTCGTTCGCGCCGATCACCACGACCGCGAGGTCGGCGCCGAGCGGCGCGGCCCGGCGCACCTGGGCGGCGAGGTCGCGGGAGACCGCGCCCGGGACGGCGAGGACGGTGAGGTCGGTGGCGATGCCCTCGTCGCGCAGCGCCCGCGCCAGGCGCGGGCCGAGGCCGTCCTCGACGCGGGCGGCCCCGGTGCCGAAGCCGATCGAGTCACCGAGGACGACGAGGCGGAGGGGAGCGGTCACGCCGGGTACAACGCCGGCAGCCCGGACGCTCTGCCCGCCGGTCCCACGACCGGCCGTGACCCGCGCCACCCGGCCCCGGCCGCAGAGGCCCTCGCGGCTGCCAGGATGCCCGCGTGGTGGAACTCGAGGAGACCCTGCTGCCCGGCATCGGCGTGCGCTACGGACTCACGACGCGCGCCGGTGACCGCCTCGCCGTCGTCGTGCAGCGGGAGGGCGGCATCGAAGTCTCCGTCTACGACCGTCGCGACCCCGACCGCACCCGCGGCGTCATCCGGCTCGACGCGGACGAGACCGGGGTCCTCGCCGAGCTGCTCGGCGCCCCCCGCCTGACGCAGCGCTTCGTGGACCTGTCCCGGGAGGTCCCGGGGCTCGAGTCCGGCCGCTTCACGGTGCGGCCCGGGTCGCCCTTCGAGAACCGCCCGCTGGGCGAGACCCGCGCCCGCACGCTGACCGGCTGCTCGGTCGTCGCCCTGGTCCGCGAGAGCGACGTCGTCACCTCGCCCGGGCCCGCGGACGTGCTGCACGCGGGCGACGTCCTGGTCGCCATCGGGTCGGCCGCCGGCCTCGGGCAGCTGGCCGCCCGGCTCGACGGCGACACCCGGGCCTGAGGAGTGCACGGCACCGAGGCGCTGCTGGTCGAGCTGGGGCTGCTCTTCCTCGGCCTGGCCGCCCTCGGTCTGCTGGCCCGCCGGCTGGACCTCTCCCCGATCCCGTTCGTGCTCGTGGCCGCCCTGGCCGTCGGCGAGGGCGGCATCGTCCCGTTGACGACGGCCACGCCGTTCATTGAGGCCGCGGCCGAGATCGGCGTGGTCCTGCTGCTGCTCGCCCTGGGCCTGGAGTTCTCCCCGGACGAGCTGTTCGCCTCGCTGCGCCACCACGGCCGCTCCGGCCTCGTGGACCTGCTGCTCAACGCGCCGCCCGGGCTGGTGGCCGGCCTGCTCCTGGGCCTGCCGTGGGAGGGGGCGCTCGCCCTGGCGGGCATCACCTACATCTCGTCCTCGGGCATCGTGGCGCGGCTGCTGGCCGATCTGGGCCGGCTGGCCAACCGCGAGACGCCGGCCGTGCTGTCGGTGCTGGTCCTCGAGGACCTCGCGATGGCGCTGGTCCTGCCGCTGCTGGCGGTGGCCCTGGCCGGGGGCGGCCCGGTGGCGGCCGCCGGCGGGCTGGCGCTGGCGGCCGGCACGGTCGTGCTGGTCCTGGCCGCCGCCCGGCGGCACGGGCACCACCTCGGGCGGCTGCTGTCCTCGCCCGACGACGAGCAGGTGCTGCTGCGCCTGGTCGGGCTGACCCTGCTGGTTGCCGGCGCGGCCCAGGCGCTGGGCGTCTCGGCCGCCGTCGGCGCCTTCCTCGTCGGGCTGGCCCTGCCCTCGCCCTTCGCGGAGCGGGTGCGGCGGATCCTGACGCCGCTGCGCGACCTGTTCGCGGCCACCTTCTTCGTGGCCTTCGGGCTGGCCACCGACCCGGCCGACGTCGTCCCGGTCCTCCCGGCCGCGCTGCTGCTGGGCGGTGTGACCGCGGCGACCAAGATCGCGACGGGGTGGTACGCCGCCCGCCGGGACGGCGTCGCGGTCCCCGGTCGCTGGCGGGCCGGGACCGCACTGGTCGCCCGTGGGGAGTTCTCGGTGGTGATCGCCGGCCTGGCCGTGGCGGCGGGTGTGGCCGAACTCGGCCCGCTGGCCACCGCGTACGTGCTGCTGCTCGCCGTCGCCGGTCCGCTGCTGACCCGGCTGGTCGAGCCCCGGCCGGCGCGTCCGGAGCGCCCGGCGGCCGCCTGAGGGGCACCCCGACGCGACGGGCCCGGCCGGGAGTCCTCCCGGCCGGGCCCGGTGACAGCTAGGCCTTGGGGCCGCCCGCGGCGTAGACGACCTGGCCGGAGACGAAGCCGGCGCCCTCGCTGACGAAGAAGGACACCAGGTGGGCGATGTCCTCGGGCTGGCCCACGCGCTGCACCGGGATCTCCTTGGCGGCGTAGGCGATGAAGTCGTCGAACCCGATGCCCATGCGCTCGGCGGTGGCCTTGGTCATCTCGGTCTGGATGAAGCCGGGGGCGATGGCGTTGGCGGTGACGCCGAACTTGCCGAGCTCGATGGCGAGGGTCTTGGTGAAGCCCTGCAGACCGGCCTTGGCCGTCGAGTAGTTGGCCTGGCCGCGGTTGCCCAGCGCCGAGGTCGACGACAGGTTCACGACCCGGCCCCACTTCGCGTCGACCATGTACTTCTGGCACGCGCGGGTCATGAGGAACGAGCCCCGCAGGTGCACGTTCATGACGACGTCCCAGTCGACCTCGGTCATCTTGAACAGCATGTTGTCGCGGGTGACGCCGGCGTTGTTCACCAGCACGACGGGGGCACCGAGCTCGGCGGCGACGCGGTCGACGGCGGCCTGCACCTGCTCGGCGTCGCTGACGTCGGCACCGACGCCCAGCGCCCGGCCACCGGCGGCCTCGATCTCCTGGACGGTGTCCTTGGTGGCCGCCTCGTCGAGGTCGAGCACGGCCACGGCGAAGCCGTCAGCGGCCAGCCGCTTGGCGGTCGCGGCGCCGATGCCGCGCGCCGCGCCGGTCACGATGGCGACGCGGGGGGTCCCCTCGCTCATTGCAGTTCCTCTCGCTGGTGGCGGCGGCGTCGGTGCCGGCCGTCCTCGTGGGGGCCACCGGCCCCCACCGGGGGGTGGCCCACGCTGCGACGGACACGTTACGTCGGGCGCGAGGCGCTCCCGACGGCGGTCCGGCGGCGTGTCAGGGCCAGATCGAGGCGACGATGATCGCGGCGACCGACAGCTGCGCGGCGCCGCTGACGAGGGCCGCCGGGTGCAGGCCGACCTCGGTGACCAGGTGCCCGAGCCTCCCCGGGGTGATCAGGTCCAGGCCGACGAAGGCGATCGCCTGCAGGACCACGCCGAGCAGGCCGAACACCACGGTGTAGAGCAGCGCCTGGCCGAACCCGGCGGTGGCGTTGGTCCAGATGGTGGTGAAGGTGATGGCGCCCTGGGCGAGGAACCCGGCGGCGAGGACGACCCCCGCGCTCACCGACCTGTCCTCGTAGATGTGCCGGCCGAGGTGGCCGGGGGTGAGCAGGTCGAGGACGAGGTAGCCCACGGCCAGCAGCACGAGGCCGACGGCGGTGTAGGCGACGGCGTAGCCGATGCTGGCCAGCACGGGCGGGACCTCCGGGGACGGACGACGGGGCGGACGGCCGTCAAGGTCTACCGCACCGCTCCCCCGACCCGCGCACGGCGGGCCTCAGCCGGCAGCCCGTGTCCCGTCGGCCCGGACGACGTCGACCCGGTCGAACCCCTCCGCCGCCGACGGCGGGACCAGCCGGGCGCGGGTGGCGTGCACCCCGACCAGGGGGACCCGCGACCGCCCCTCGCGGGCGTCGTTGCGGGCCAGGCAGGTCTCGAGCGGGGTGTCCAGCCAGACGGCCCGCACGGGGACGCCGGCGGTGCGGGCCGCCGCCACCAGGGCGACGCGCTCGGCCGGGGACGGGTTGGTGTTGTCGACGACGACGCTGCGCCCGGCGGCGAGGAGCTCGGCCACCACCCGCTGCTGCCGCGCCTCCCGCCGCCGCGCCCGCGGCCAGTGGTCCTTGCTGACCACCGCGTGCGTAGCCACCAGGTGCTCCTGCACGTACGTGGACTTGCCCGCCCCCTGCAGCCCCACCAGCACGACCAGCTCCCGGTCGCCGGTCGGGGCAGCGGGGTCCTCCATCACGCGGTGCGGCGCAGCGGGGTCACCGGCTCGTCGTCGTCGAGCCCGGGACGGGCCGCCGGGTGCTCGACGAGCGCGAGCACGCGCCCGGACATGAACCGCGCGGTGCGCACGGGCGTGCCGCCGCGGGTGGTCTCGGTGACCTCCACCAGGCCGCGGCCGTGGGTCACGTCGACCCGCCGTCCGGCCCGGGTGGCCTCGATCTCGTAGGTGCGGGTGCCGCCACCGGCGTCGATGACGACCTCGACACGATCACCCTTCACAGGGTCCTCCTCGGGGTCTCGCCGGACACTCCGCCCGACGTGTGGACAACGTCCCGCAGACCCCTGACATTCCGGGAAAGGGCTGGTCAGTCCGGGTGTCCGCGCCGTCCGGGCCAGTGCGGGTGCAGCGTCCGGACCGACGCCAGCGCCGCCCGCCGGGCCTGCGCGCGCTGGCGGGCGCGGCTGGTCCGCGGCGCCCTGGGCTCCTCCCGCAGCAGCGCGTCGAGCCAGTGCCCGCGCGGGTCGACGTCGACCAGCAGGGCCTTGACCAGCAGGGTGAGCGGGATGGCCAGCAGCGCCCCCAGCGCCCCGAGCACCCAGCCCCAGAACAGCAGGGCGAGGAAGGTGACCGTCATCGACAGGCCGACCGAGTCACCGACGAAGCGGGGCTGGACCAGCGTCTGGACGACGAAGTTCAGCAGCGCGTAGACGCCCAGGATGATCCAGAACTCGGGCCAGCCGCCGTCGAGCAGGCCCAGCAGCGCCGGCGGGATCACCCCGAGGACGAACCCGATGTTGGGCACGTAGTTGGTGATGAACGACAGCAGCCCCCACAGCACCGGCATCGGCACGTCGAGGACGGCCAGCGCGATCGTGTCGCCGACCGCGACGATCGCGCCGAACACGGTGCTCACCAGCAGGTAGGACCGGGTCCCGCGGGCGAACAGGCCCAGCGCGATGGGCAGGTGCGGCCGCTCCTCGGCCACCAGCGCCAGCCGGCGGCCGAACCCGCCGGACTCGATGGCGAGGAAGACCATCGCCGAGAGCAGCAGCACCAGGGTGCTGGCCGTGTCGGTGACCCGGGCGAGCAGGCCGGTGGCCAGGCCCACGAGCTGGCCGTAGTCGAACCGGTCGACGAGGTCCTGGATCTGCGTCGAGGACAGCCCCGCCTCGTCCAGCCGCCGCACCGTGTCGTCGAGCAGCACGGCGAACTGCGGGGCGTAGTCCGGCAGGAGGACGGCGAACTGCGCGATCGCCACCACCAGCAGCGATCCCAGCCCGAGCAGGACGCCCCAGACGAGCAGGAGCAGGACGGTGGCCGCGGCCCAGCGCGGCACCCCGTGGCGCAGCAGCCAGCGCTGCACCGGCATCAGCGCGACGACGACCACCAGCGCCAGCAGCACCGGCGCGACGAGCCAGGCGATCTCCCGCACTCCGGCGACGGCGATGGTGGCGGCCGCGGCGCCGACGAGCAGCACCAGCCAGCGGGGCAGCCCGCCGGTCGGCGCCGGGGCTGCGGCCGGCCCGGCGCCGGCCGGGGGCACCTCGACGTCGGGAGCCGGGGCGTCGGCCGGCGCGGCCGCGTCGGCGGCCTCCGCGTCGGCGGCCTCCGCGTCGGCCGGCGGCACCGGGGTGCCCCCGGTCCGTGCCCTCCCCGGACCCGGGCCGGGCACGTGCTGCCGCGTGGCCATGCAGCTCCCTTCCCCCGTCCGGCGCCCCTGCGGGTGCCCAGGGTGTCACGGCGCACACCGGACGCCGGGACGGGCGTCGGAGGGTGTCGCGCGCCGGCCGCGCTCACCCCCGCGCGGCGGGGCCGACCCGGTCGGCCAGCGCGAGGACGCGCCGCCAGGTGTCCCGGCACGCCTCCTGCCACTCGGCCGCGGCCCGGTCGGAGAACGAGTGCGGCGCGCCGTCGTAGACCGCGGTCTCCACCTCGGCCCCGGCGGCGGGCATCGTCGCGGCGAGCGCGAGCTGTCGGCCGCCGGGGCGACCGCGCCGGCGCCGGCGACCAGCAGCAGCGTCGGGCGGGAGGCGCGGGACGCGGCGTCGCCCACCAGGACCGGCCGGCCGTAGGAGCCCACGCCGGCGGCGACGTCGAGGTCGCCGCCGGACTGCCGCCACGAGTGGCTGCCGCCGAAGCAGGACCCGACGGTGACCACCGGCAGGTCCGGGCGGGTGCGTCGGCGCAGCTCGGCGACCGCGGCGGCGGGCTCGGCGTCGACCCCGGCCGGCGTGCTCCGCGGCGGTGCGTGTGGCCGGGCCCCGGGGTCGTGGCACCTGCCGTCGTCGCGCCGGTCTCCGGCGGTCAGTCGGCGTCGCTGGGGACCGCGGCCTCCGGCCGCCCGCCGAAGACGCCCGCGGCCACCTCGCGGCGGGCGTCGGTGAGCCACTCGTACTGGTGGTGGGCCTGGTCGATGAGGCGGTCGAGCTCGGCGCGGTCGAGCCGGCCGTCGACCTCGCTGACGATCCGCAGGGTCTCGAAGCCGCTGCGCTTGGCGCGCACCGCCGAGGCCAGGAACTCGAACTCGACGAGGTCCGACAGCGGCGAGCGGGACAGCAGCCGCCCGTTGAGCTTGGCGCGGGTCACCTTCTCGGCGACCCACACGCCGAGCTGCTTGTACTGCCGCACCGGCACGCCCAGGGCGGCCGCCACCCGCAGCAGCGACGCGCGCTCCTCGAACAGCTCACCGCGCAGCTGCTCGAGCGGCTGCTGCCAGCGGCTGCCGCGGTGGACGCCGATCATGCGGCCGACCAGCTCGATGCCGCCGGTGGCCGCGGCCAGGTGGTCGTTGAGGTAGATGCCGAGGAGCTCGGCGTTGCGCTGGGGCTCGGGCACGGCGGGCCTCCTCGGGGGCGTTCCGGACGCTTCATCCTCGCCGACCGCCGCCGCGGCGCGCGCGGCGGCGTCCCCCGTGCGGGCGGTCAGACCGCGGCGCGGGCGAGCAGCCGGGCGGCGGCGGGCCGCAACTCGCGCTCGAGGTCGAGGCCGCCGGCGGCCAGCCGCTGCGCCACGGCCTGCCGGGAGACGCCCAGCGCCGCGGCGGCCGCTCCCCGGGTGGCGCCGCCGGCCACGAGGTCGACCGCGGCCCAGGCCGCGGGGCTGCGCCGGGTGAGCAGGACCGCCAGTGCGGTGAGCACCGCCTGCGCGTCGGCCGCGGCCTCGGGGTCGGCGCCGCGCACGGCCAGCCGGACCGGCCGCCGGGAGGCCGCCTCGAGCGCCCGCCGGGCGGCGAGCGCGACCGGCGCGTCGTCGGCCGGAGCGGCACCGATCCCGATCCGCCAGCCGCCGGCGCGCACCAGGGCCACGACCGCGTCGACGGCGGCCGCGGCGTCCGCGACGGCGGCGGTCCAGCCCTCCCCCAGCGGGCGGGCGCCGGGTCCCAGGACCTCCGGCGGCCCGGCGGCCCCCGCGGTCAGCGGCGCGCAGGCGAGGGCCAGGGGCACGCGGGCAGCGTCGCGGCTCCCGCCGGGCGGGGCAAGCTCCTGGGCTTGCCCGGCGCGCCGCTAGTCCCGGGCGAGCTCCGGCGGGAAGCCGCCGGTGGCCACCGGTCCCCAGGACTCGATCGTGATCCGCAGCAGGCACTTGCCCTGCCGGGCCATCGCCGCGCGGTACTCCGCCCAGTCGGGGTGCTCCCCGCTGATCGAGCGGAAGTACTCGACGAGGGGCTCGAGCGCCTCGGGCAGGTCGAGCACCTCGGCGCGCCCGTCGACCTGCACCCACGCGTCGTCGAACTCGTCGGACAGCGCGCACAGCGAGACGGCGGGGTCGCGGCGGGCGTTGCGCACCTTGGCCCGCTGCGGATAGGTGGACACGACGACCCGGCCCTCGGCGTCGACGCCGTAGGTCACCGGCGAGAGCTGGACGCCCTCGCGCCGGCGGGTGAGCAGCACCGCCCGGTGGCGCGGGCGGAGGAAGTCGAGCAGAGCAGCACGGTCGACACGGTCGGCGGTCGCGGTCCTCGGCACGACCCCGACGCTAGCGGCGCCCCCGTCCGCCGGCGCCGGGGCCGTGCCGCCGGTGGGCTGACGGACCCTCAGTCCCCGGCCTTCTTCACGCCGAACATGAGCACCCGCCGGCCGACGTCGTAGTGCACGGTGTCGTTGTCGGCGAGCAGGTCCTGCAGGTTGTCGGCGTCGTCCGGGTCGAGCGTCAGGACCTCCTCCCACGCGCCCTGGTCGAGGACCAGCTGCAGGGTGTAGGTGCCGGGCTCGCCGGGCTCCCCGGCGACCCAGCTGAACTGGTAGTGCGACAGCTGTCGCACCTTGATGCTGTCGTCGGTGACCGGCTGCGGGACCTCGGGCATGGCTTACCTCTCGGACGTCCCGGGGCGGGTTCCCCGGAGCCACCCCCCTACCCCGTCGCGCGGGTCCTGACCCGGCCCGCCGGCCTGCTCCCGTGCGGTGCGGACCGCTGATCTGTGGTGCGATCTCCCCATGAGGTTCCGCCTGCCCGGACGCCCGGACGCGCCGCCGTCCGCCGGTGGCGCCGCGCCCCCGGCCGGGGCCTCGGCCGCCTCCGGGGCGTCCCCGGCCGGCCCGGGCCGAGCGCAGGACCCGGCGCAGGGCCCGGCGCAGGGCCCGGCGCAGGGCCCGGCGCAGGGCCAGGGTCCCGGCCCGGCCCCCTCGCTCACCGGCGAGGGCGGGGAGGGCGACCCGCGGTCGGCCGACCACGAGGCCACCGTGGCCCCGGCCCCCACGTGGAAGCGCGGCGAGCGGGCGGTGTCGGCGATGAGCACGCTGGCCATCGCCTCGGCGCAGCTGCTGCTCATCAGCGGCGCGGTCGTCGTCCTGTTCTGGGTGCTGGGCCGGCTGTGGGTGATCCTGCTGCCGGTCATCCTCGGTCTGCTCTTCGCCACCGTGCTGTGGCCGCCGACCCGGTTCCTGCGCCGGCACCGCTGGCCGCCCGCCCTGGCCGCCGCGGTCGTGCTGCTGCTGTTCCTGGCCCTGATCGGCGGCCTGATCGCCGTCATCGCACCGCAGGTGGCCGACCAGGTCACCGAGCTCGCCGACCAGTTCGCCAGCGGTCTGCAGCAGGTGCAGCAGTGGCTGCAGGGGCCGCCGCTCGACATCGACGAGGACCAGCTCGGCCAGTACGTCGACCAGGCGATCAACTCCGTGCAGTCCAACGCCTCGAACATCGCCGGCTACGCCGCCACCGGCGCCACGGCCGTCGGCAACGGCCTGCTCAACCTCGTGCTCGCGCTGGTGCTGGCGTTCTTCTTCATCAAGGACGGCCCCCGCTGGGTGCCCTGGCTGGCGGCCCAGACCGGCCCGCGCGCCGCGCCGCACGTGACCGCGCTGTCGCAGAAGACCTGGACGACGCTGTCGGAGTTCATCAAGCAGCAGGCGCTGGTCGGCTTCATCGACGCGTTCTTCATCGGCCTGGGCCTGTGGATCTTCGACGTGCCGCTGGTCATCCCGCTGGCGGTGCTGACGTTCTTCGGCGCCTTCATCCCGATCATCGGCGCCTTCGTCGCCGGCGCCTTCGCCGTGCTGATCGCGCTGGTCGACGAGGGCCTCACCGTCGCGCTGATCGTCTTCGGCATCGTGCTGGTCGTGCAGCAGATCGAGGGCAACGTGCTGCAGCCGATCATCCAGGGCCGCGGGTTCAACCTGCACGCCGCGGTGGTCATCCTCGCCGTGACCGCCGGCGGCAGCCTGGCCGGGATCATCGGCGCCTTCCTCGGGGTCCCGGTGGCCGCGCTGATCGCCGTCGTCTACCGCTACACCCGCGACGCCCTCGACGGCCGCCACCCCGAGGTGGCCGGCGACGGCACGCGGGCCCGCGTCGCCGGCGACGACGACGGCGCCGTCCTCACCCGCGACCCGGCTCCCGGGAGCGCCGGGCGCTGACCGGGCGGGAATGCCGGCACCCCCGCCGGCGCTGACCCCTGCGGACGTCGACCAGCAGGAGGTGCCGCCGTGGCGCAGCGACCGGAGGAGCTCGTCGAGCTGCTGCCCGACGCCGAGCCGTTCCTCACCCGGGAGGCCGGGGTGACCGGGCCCGGGGACCGGCGCGGCCTGGTGCTGGTGCACGCCCTCTCCGGCGACTTCGACGCGGCGTCCTCCGCCGCGCTCGCCGCCGCCCACCTGCTGGCCACCCTGCCGCACCGCCCCGTCGCGCGATTCGACGCCGATGCGCTGGTCGACTACCGCGCCCGCCGGCCGCGGATGTCCTTCGCCGGCGACCGCTACCAGTCCTTCACCGCGCCGGAGATCGTCGTCTCCGCGCTGGAGGACGACTCCGGAGAGCCGTTCCTGCTGCTGCACGGGCCCGAGCCGGACTACCGGTGGGAGGGCTTCGTCGCGGCGGTCGCCGGGCTGGTCGAGGGCCTGGGCGTCACCTCGGTGGTGGCGATGCAGGCCATCCCGATGCCGGTGCCGCACACCCGGCCGGTGACGGTCACCGCGCACGCCACCCGCCGCTCGCTGATCGAGACCTACCCCGTGTACTGGGGCGACCTGGTCATCCCGGGCAGCGCCCCGGCCCTGCTCGAGCTGCGGCTGGGCGAGGCCGGCGTCGACGCGCTCGGCGTGGCCGCGCACGTGCCGCACTACCTGGCGCAGGCCACCTACCCGGCGGCGACGCTGACCCTGCTCGAGCACGTCGGCCGGCTGACCGGCCTGCTGCTGCCCACCGAGACCCTGCGCGAGGCGGCCCAGCAGCACCGCACGGAGGTCGACGAGCAGATCGCCCGGTCGGCGGACAACACCGCCGTCGTCGCGGCACTCGAGCAGCAGTACGACCAGTTCACCGCCGCCCGCGAGGACAGCACCCTGCTCGGCGCCGTCGGCGAGGTGCCCAGCGGCGAGGAGCTCGGCGCGGAGTTCGAGCGGTTCCTCGCCGAGCAGGACCGCCGCCGCGGCGAGTGAGGGCCGAGGGGCGGTTCGACGACCTCGCCGGCGGGACGGCGCTGTCCTTCCCCGCGACCTCCCGCGTCCTGGTCGCCACCACCCCGGACGACGTCGTCCCGGTGCTCGCCGAGGTCGAGCGGGAGACCGCCGGGGGGTGCTGGGCGTTCGGCTACCTCGCCTACGAGGCCGCGACCGGGCTCGACCCGGGCCTGACCGTCGCGCCCCGGCCCGCCGGCGACCCGCTGCCGCTGGCCGTCTTCGGGCTGACCGACCGGCCGCTCGAGGTCCCCGTGGTCGTCCCCTCGGACGGGCCGGGGCACGCCGTCGGCGGGTGGACCCGCTGCTGGACCGAGGCCGGTCACCGCGCCGCCGTCGAGCGGGTGCGCGAGCACATCGCCGCCGGCGACACCTACCAGCTCAACCTGACCGTGCGGATGTGCGCGCCGGTCTCCGGCGACCTCCGGCGGCTCTACGCCGACCTGGCCTGGGCCCAGGCCGGGCGGCACGCCGCCTTCCTCGACCTCGGCCGGCACGCGGTCCTCTCCGCCAGCCCCGAGCTGTTCTTCCGCTGGTCCGGTGAGGAGCTGCTCACCCGGCCGATGAAGGGGACCGCACCCCGCGGGGCCACGCCTGCCGAGGACGAGGCGGCCCGCGCCCGGCTGCTGGCCAGCGACAAGGAGCGCGCCGAGAACCTCATGATCGTCGACCTGCTGCGCAACGACCTGGGCCGGGTGGCCGAGGTCGGGAGCGTCGAGGTCCCCGCGCTGTTCACCGCCGAGCGGTACGAGACGGTGTGGCAGCTGACCTCCGACGTCACCGCCCGCACCCGGCCGGGCACCGGGCTCGTCGACGTCCTCCGGGCGCTGTTCCCCTCCGGCTCGGTCACCGGCGCGCCCAAGCGGCGGTCGATGGAGCTGGTCGCGGAGCTCGAGGACGGCCCGCGCGGGGTCTACTGCGGCGCGGTCGGCTGGGTCGCCCCGCCGGGGTCCCCGGACCGCGCGGTGTTCAGCGTGGCCATCCGGACGGTGACCGTCGACCGCGCGACCGGCACCGCCGAGTACGGCACCGGCGGCGGCATCACCTGGTCCTCCGACCCCGCGGCCGAGCACGCCGAGCTGCTGGCCAAGGCTGCCATCCTCGACCGGCGTCCCGCGCCGTTCGCGCTGCTGGAGACGATGGCCGCCGGGGCCGACGGCGCGGTGCGCGACCTCGACCGGCACCTGGCGCGGCTGGCCCGCTCCGCCGCCGAGCTGGGCTTCCCGTTCCCCGAGACGACCATCCGCCGGGAGCTGGCGGCCGCCGCCGGACCGGGCCCGGCCGCGCGGCTGCGGCTGGCGCTGCACGCCGACGGGCGGGTCGACGCCGGGACGCACCCGCTGCCGGCTCCCCCCGCCGGGCCGGTGCGGCTGGCGGTCGACGGCGAGCCGGTCGACCCGGCCTCGCCGTGGCTGCGGCACAAGACCACCCGCCGCGACGTCTACACCGCGGCCGCCGCCCGCCACCCGGACGCCGACGACGTGGTGCTCACCAACACCGCCGGCCACGTCACCGAGACGACGATCGCCAACCTCGCCGTCCGGCTCGACGGCGCCTGGTGGACCCCGCCGCTGTCGGCGGGGCTGCTGCCCGGGGTGGCCCGCGGCCGGCTGGTCGAGGAGGGCCGGCTGCGCGAGCGCGACCTCACCCCCGACGACCTGCGCCGCGCCGAGGCGCTCGCCGTCGTCAGCTCGCTGCGCGGCTGGCGCCCGGCCGTCCTGGTGTAGAGCCGGAGTCGTGTGGGGAGGGCCCCCTCGCAGGGTCCCGTCCCGAGCCTGCGAGGGGCGGGGGGCGAGGGCCGTCCTGCGTTAGGCGAAGACGATGGTGCGGTCACCCTCCACGATCACCCGGTCCTCGACGTGCCAGGTCACGGCCTGGGCGAGCACCTGCCGCTCGACGTAGCGGCCCACCCGGCGCATGTCCTCGACGGTGGCGCGGTGGTCGACCCGGGCCACCTCCTGCTCGATGATCGGCCCGGCGTCGAGGTCCGGGGTCACGTAGTGCGCGGTCGCCCCGATCAGCTTCACGCCGCGGTCGTGCGCCGCCTGGTAGGGGTTCGCGCCGACGAACGCCGGCAGGAAGCTGTGGTGGATGTTGATCAGCCGCTCCGGGAACCGGCTGCAGAAGTCCGCCGAGACGATCTGCATGTAGCGGGCGAGCACCACCAGGTCGACGTCGCCGACGATCTCCAGCGCCCGGGCCTCGGCCTGCGCCTTGGTCTCCGGCGTCACCGGCACGTGGTGGAAGGGCACCCCGGCGGCGGCCGCCACCGGCTCGAGGTCGGGGTGGTTGGAGACGACGGCGACGATGTCGGCCCGCAGGTCCCCGGCCCGGACCCGGTAGAGCAGCTCCTGCAGGACGTGGTCGGTCCGCGACACGAACACCGCCAGCCGCGGCCGGTGCGACGCCTCGGTGAGCCGCCAGGTGAGCTGCCACTGCTGCGCCAGGAGCTCCAGCGCGCCCTCCAGGTGGGTGCGCCGCGCCGACAGGCCGGGCAGCACGAACTCCAGCCGCAGCGTGAACACGCCGCCGGTCGGGTCCGAGGAGTGCTGCTGGGACTCGGTGATGTTCGCGCCGACGTCGGCCAGCAGCCGGGAGAGCACCGCGACGATGCCCGGGCGGTCGGGGCAGCGGACCACCAGCCGGCCGGTGTCGGCGGTGTTCACGGCGTGGGCGACGGGGGCGGCGGACACGGTGGGGATGGTCGCAGAACCGGCCGCTCCTGCCGCCCGGGCTCCCCCCGTCAGAGGGAGGGCAGCCGGGCCCGGGTGCGGCCGGCGACGTCGAACAGGTCGCCGTACTCCTCGACCCGCGCCAGCACCTCGTCGGTGCGGAACCGCAGCTCCGCGGGATCGGCGCCGTCGCGGACGGCGTCCACCTCGTCCCACCCGACCGGTGTCGAGACCGGGGCGTCGGGCCGGGCGCGCAGCGAGTACGGCGCCACCGTCGTCTTGGCCGGGTTGTTCTGGCTCCAGTCGACGAGCACCTTTCCCGGCCGCAGCACCTTCTCCATCCGCCAGACGACCCGGTCGGGGGTCTCGGCCGACAGCTCCTGCGCCAGGGCCCTGGCGTAGCGGCTGGGGTGCTCGCGGTCGGTGACCCGGATCGGCGCGTACACCTGCATGCCCTTGGAGCCGGAGGTCTTGACCACCGGGTCCAGCCCGTCGCCGACCAGCCGCACCCGCAGCCGCTCGGCGACGTCGCAGCACTCGGCGATGCCGGCGTCCGGGCCCGGGTCGAGGTCGAGCACCAGCAGGTCGGGCAGCGCCGGCTGCAGCCGGCTGCCCACCTGCCACTGCGGCACGTGCAGCTCCAGCGCGGCGAGGTTGGCCGCCCACGCGAGGTCGGCGACGGTCTCCAGGACCACCATCTCCAGGACCTCGCGGTCCCTCGAGCTGCCCGGGCTCGGGATCGTCACCCTCCGCACCCAGTCCGGCGCGTGCCGGGCGCTGTTCTTCTCGAAGAACGCCTGACCCTCGACGCCGTCCGGCCAGCGGGTGAAGGTCACCGGCCGCCCCGACAGGTGCGGCAGCAGCGTCGGGGCGATGCGCACGTAGTAGTCGATGACCTGGGCCTTGGTGAACGAGACCTCGGGGAAGAGGACCTTGTCGAGGTTGGACACCGACAGCTGCCGGCCCTCGACGCGCACCCGCTGGCGGCTCACGCCGCCCATCCCATCGCGCCGCGCCTAGGGTGACCACTCGACCACGACGTCGTCGACGTCGAGGTCCTCGCGCAGCCCCCGCCAGGCGGGGTGGCGCATCCGGCCGTCGGCGGTCCACGCGGCGAAGGCGACCTCCCCGACGAGGACGGGTTCGGTCCAGCGCGCGTCGCGGGCGACCTCGCGCGGCAGGGCGTCGGCGAACGGCGACGTGCGCCGCGGGACCAGCAGCCCGCCGAGCTCGCGCAGCACCGCGTCGGTGAAGCCGGTGCCCACGTGCCCGGCGTAGACGAGTCGGCCGTCGTCGTCGTGGACGCCGACCAGCAGCGAGCCCACTCCCCCGGCGCGCCGCCCCTTGCCCGGCCGCCACCCGCCGACGACGACGCTCTGCATGCGCAGGTGCTTGACCTTGCGCCACTCCGGCGCGCGGACGCCGGGCCGGTAGGGCGAGTCCAGCCGCTTGGCGACGACGCCCTCGAGGCCGTTGGCGCGGCTGGCGGCGTGCACGTCGGCGCCGCCGCCGCGGAACCAGGGAGTGCCGACCCAGCGCTGCCCCTCGGCGCCCAGGCCGTCGAGCCGCTCGCGCCGCTGCTCGTAGGGCAGGTCGAGGAGGCTGCGGCCCTCGACGCTGAGCACGTCGAAGACCAGGTAGGAGACCGGGGCCGCAGTGGCCATCCGGGCGACCTCGGCCCCGCCGGTGCGGTGCATGCGCGCCTGCAGCAGCCCGAAGTCGGGCCGGCCCAGCCGGTCGAGGGCCACCACCTCGCCGTCGACGACGAGGTCGGCCCGCCGCAGCGCCACCGGCAGTGAGCTGAGTTCGGGATAACGGTTGGTGACCAGCGTGCCGCTGCGCGCCCACAGCTCGACCCGGCCCCCGCGCACCGCGGCCACCGCGCGCACGCCGTCCCACTTGAACTCGTAGCCCCACTGGCCGTCCTGGGCGCGCGGCGGCAGCTCGCCCGCGACGGCGAGCATCGGCGCCGGCACCGGAGGCCCGGGCGTCGGGGCGGGGCGCACGGGTCAGGCGCTGCGGCGCGGGGCGCGCTTGGCCGGCTCCTTCTTCGCCGCGGTGACCTTGCGCGCCCGGGTCGGACGGGCCGGCGCCTCCTCCGCGGCGGCCGCGGCCTTCCTCACCGGCGCCTTCTTCGCCGCGGTCTTCTTCGCCGGCGCCTTCGCCGCGGGAGCCTTCCGGGCCGGGGTCTGCGCCGCGGGGGCCTCGTCCTCGTCGGCCGCTCCGCCGCGGGCCCGCTCGACGCTGCGGCGCAGCGCGCTCATCAGGTCGACGACGGCCGCGCCCGGGTCGGCGGTCTCGGGCACCGGCTGCACCTCGCCGCCGGTCTGCTTGGCCTCCAGCAGGGCGGTCATCGCCTCGCGGTAGTCGTCGGTGAACTCGTGCGGGTCGAACTCGCCGGCCATGGACCCGATCAGCGCCTCGGCCATCTGCAGCTCCTGCGGCCGCACCGACACGTCGTCGTCGAGGAAGCCGAAGTCGGGACGGCGGATCTCGTCGGGCCAGCGCATGGTGTGCAGCACCAGGACGCCGTCGCGGACCCGGAGCGCGGCCAGCGACTCCCGCTGCCGCAGCGCGATCTTGGTGATCGCCACCCGGCCGGTGTTCTCCAGGGCGTCGCGCAGCAGGACGTAGGGACGGGTCGCCGGGCCGTCGGGCTCGAGGTAGTAGGTCTTCTCGAAGTGCACCGGGTCGATGTCGCCCTGGTCGACGAACTGCAGCACCTCGATCTCGCGCCGGGTGGCCAACGGCAGCTCGGCGAGGTCCTCGTCGGTGAGGATCACCAACTGGCCGTCGGGCAGCTCGTAGCCCTTGGCGATGTCGGCGTACTCGATCTCCTCGCCGTCGATCGAGCAGACCCGCTTGTACTTGACCCGGCCGCCGTCGGCGGCGTGCACCTGGTGGAAGCGGACGTCCTTGTCCTCGGTGGCCGAGTAGAGCTTCACCCCGATGCTGACCAGGCCGAACGAGACCGCGCCGCGCCAGATCGAGCGCATGTCCACTCCCCTTCCCCGGGCTCCGCGACCGCGGGGCGGCGCGGCCCGCAGGATAGGTGCGGGCCGGTGCCCCGGCAGTGCGACCGCCGACGGTCTCCTCCGCCCGGGGGAAGCGGGCATGCCTCCTAGGCCTGCTCGGCGTGCCGGCCGGCCGTGTCGTCATCCTGCCCCGGATCGCCGCTCCCGGGGCCGTCCTCGTCCCCGGTGACGCTGCTCTGCAGGGCGTCGTAGGCGAACTGCAGGACGTCGGAGCCGGCCACCATCGTCATGGTGAGGGCCGCCAGCCGGGTGGCGCGGGGCGCGGCGACGTAGCCGAACACGAACCCGGTGCCCACCCACTGGGCGAGGCAGAACGGGCAGGTGACCAGCTCGCCGACCGCGTGCTTCCAGCCGTGCTCCACGCGCAGGTCCTCGGCGAGCTCGGCCTCGCCCGAGGCGCCCTGGAAGCGGGCGAACGGTGCGCGCAGCGGGCTGGTCACCGGGTCCTTGGCGATCCGCCGGGCGAGCCGGAAGGTGCCGACGGTGAGCAGGACGGCGTCGCCGAGGGGGATCCGCGCCGGCAGCTCCCGGCCGGACGCGCGGAGGACGGCGGCACCGGCGGCCACCGCGGTGCTGTAGACGCTCATGGCGCCGAGGAAGCCGCCCAGCGGCCGGCCCTCGCCGCCGTCGTAGCCGCGCGCCTGCTCCCTCGCCCAGCGGCGGACCGGTTGCCCGATGCGCGCCACCTCGTCCTGGATCGCCATGCCGGCTGCGCTACCCCGCCGCCGGGGGCGCCATGCCGCGCGCGGTGCGCCGTCGGGCACACCCCGGGCCCGCATGGGACGGCGGCACCCGGGTAGGCGGAGGGCAGTCCGCCGCCGGAGCACCCCGGTCCGGCGGCCCGAGAGGGAGGAACCCATGACCGATCCGGAGCCGGACACCACCGGAGCGCTGCACTCCACGCAGAACGACGCGGAGTTCCCCGACGACGAGCGGGGCCTCACCGGGACCCGCGACGACGTCCGCGGCGACAGCGGGGCCACGGGCCCCGAGGGCCAGACCGCCCGGGACGTCTTCCCCGAGGACAACGGCGTCCCGGACGTCGCCCAGGACGACTTCCCCACCATGCAGCGGTCCGAGGACCCGCAGTTCGCGCCGGAGCCGGGCGACCGCGAGAGCCACGAGACCGTGGGCTTCGGCACGACCGCCTTCGAGCAGCAGCAGGGCAAGTCGCTGTCCGGGCGCCTGGAGGAGGAGATCGCCGACGACGTCCCCGACGTCCGCCCCGCTGAGGACCCCGCCCGCGGCATCGGGCAGCTCGAGCAGGACTACGACACCACCCCGGACACCGACTCCGGGACCAACCGCACCGCCGACGACGTCGAGGCGGCACTCGACCCGGTGGTCGGCGGCGAGGGTCCCGAGGAGGCCGCCGTCCACCTCGTGGATCCCTGACCCGGCCCGCACCCGGCTCACCGCCCGGCCCGGCAGGTCACCCGCTCCGGGGGTCCTGCCGGGCTGGTTGGCGTGCGACCATCCGGTTGTCTACGTTGTAAATGCGGTTGAGCAGGCAGCCGCGCGCGTCGGCGGCACCGGCCGGCGCGTTCCCCGACCGACCGCCCACCGGGGGCTGCACCACTCCCCGTGTCCGCGGCGGTAGATTGACCGGTGGCCGCACCGTTCGGCGTGGCCGCTGAGAGGAGCTTCGTCCGTGACCGCATCCGACCTGCCCGCCGGGGGGCAGCCCGACGTGTCCACCGAGGGCACGGAGGCACCCTTCGACGACGTGATCACGCTCTCGACCTCCACGGGTGAGGACGGCGCGGTCACGGTGACGGTCGTCGGCGAAGTCGACACCTTCACCGCCCCGGTGCTGCGTTCCTCGCTGGACACCCAGCTCGAGCAGCAGCCCCGTGAGCTGGTCATCGACCTGTCCGGCGTCCAGTTCCTGGGGTCGGCCGGCCTGGCCGTCCTCGTCGAGACCCAGAAGTCGGCCCGCGCCCGCGACGTCGGCCTGCGCCTGATCGCCACCACCCGGGCGGTCACCCGCCCGCTGGAGGTCACCGGCCTGATCGACCTGTTCACCATCGTGGACGGCAGCGCCCGCTGACCTCCCCCGCAGCACCCGTCACGAGGCCCCGCTCCGGCGGGGCCTCGTGCGTTCCCGGGGTCGGCCGCTACGCGGACAGCAGGCGACAGACCGCCTGCTCGAGCACCTTCTGGACCTCGCGGGTGTCGTCGGCCTGCTCCAGCTCGCCCAGCGCCTCGGCGACGGTCTCGCCGTGCTCGTACCGGTCGACCACCCGCGGGTCGACGTAGCTGGCCTTGCACACCGCGGGGGTGTTGCCGAGGTGCTCGGACACCCGCACGTAGGCGTCGCGGATCGTCTTGTTCCGCTCGGTCCTGGTCCTCGGTGAGGGGCGCTCGGCCAGCGTGGCGGCCATCAGCACCGTCGCGTTCCAGGTCCGGAAGTCCTTGGCGGTGATCTCCGCGCCGCTGACCTCCTTGAGGTAGGCGTTGATCTCGTCGCTGGTCACGTCGCGCCAGCTGCCGTCGTCGAGCTGGTAGGCCAGCAGCTCGTCGCCGGCGTCGTCGGGACGGTCGAGCAGGTGCCGGACGACGGTCGCCGTCGGCCGGTCGGTGATCTCCACCTCGCGCTCGATGCCGCCCTTGGCCGTGTAGCGGAAGAACGTCCGCTCACCGCGCACGCTGACGTGCTCCCGGCGCAGGGTGGCCAGGCCGTACGTGCCGTTCTCCTCGGCGTACTCCTCGCTGCCGATGCGGAAGGTGCCCAGGTCCAGCAGCCGCAGCGCGCAGGCCAGCACCCGCTCGCGGTTGAGCCCGCGGGTGCGCAGCGCCGCGGCCACCTGCTCGCGGACGTCGGGCAGCTCGGAGGCGATGGCGAGGACCCGCTCGTGCTTCTCCGCGTCCCGCCGCGCGCGCCACGCGTCGTGGTAGCGGTACTGCCGCCGGCCCGCGGCGTCGAGGCCGGTGGCCTGGATGTGGCCGTTGGGCCACGGGCAGATCCAGACGTCCTTCCACGCCGGCGGGATGGCGATGCCCCTGATCCGCTCGAGCCGGTCGGGGTCGCGGATGAGCGCGCCGGTCTCGTCGCGGTAGGCGAAGCCGCGCCCGGCGCGGCGCCGGGTCCAGCCGGGGCCGTGCACGTTGCTGCGCCGCAGTCTCACGCCCCGTGGATGGGCAACTGGACCGGCCCGTAAACGGGGACGAGGTCAGCGCAGCTCGACCAGCCGCTGCAGCCCGCTGACCTCGAGGATGTGCCGGGTGACGCCGCCGGCCGGCGCGTGCACCACCAGCCGCCAGCCCTCCGCCTCGGCGATGGCCGCGACGGCGAGCACCACGCGGACCGCCGCGCTGCTGAACAGGGTGACCGCGGTCAGGTCGAGCTCGACCCGGACGGTGCCGCCGTGGCTGGCCTCCAGCAGCCGGATCCGCAACTGCTCGGCGCTGACCATGTCGACGTCGCCGGCCGCCCGCACCACCGGGCTGCCGCCGCCGCGGTCCACGACGACGGTGGCGCCCGTGCCACCCACCGGGTGCTCGGGCTCCTCGTCGGGCGTCTGCCGCAGCCGGGTGCGCAGCGTCACCGTGGTGCCCTGCTCGCCGCGCAGGACCATGCCGTCGACCAGTTGGCGCATGATCAGCAGCCCCCGGCCACGGTCGCCGGGATCCCGGTCGGGCGGGCGCCAGGTGCCCTCGTCGTGGACGGTGACGGTGAGCACCCCGTCGACGTCGACCGCGGCGGTGACCTGCATCGGGCCGGGCTCGGTGTCGCGGTAGGCGTGCTCGGCGGCGTTGGCGCAGGCCTCCCCCACGGCCACCATCACCCCGACCCGGTCCTGCTCGCCCATGCCCAGGGCGGTCAGCCACGCGCCGAGCCGGCGGCGGACCGCAGGCAGCGCGGACGGGATCGCGACCAGGTCCAGCTGCAGCGGCTCCACCGACCGGGCGCGGCGGTGTGCCACCAGGACGGCGACGTCGTCGGGCCGGCCGTCGTCGGAGAACAGCGCGCCGGCGATCTCGGCCGCGAGCCCCGCCACGGCCCCGCCGTCGAGCGCGGCAGGGTCGGCGAGCGCCGCCCGGGCGACCTGGCTGAGCCGGCCGAGCCCCTCGGCCGGCGGCGGGCCGGAGGCCGCCACGGCGCCGTCGGAGTAGAGGACCAGGGTGGCGCCGGGCTCGAGCTGCGCGCGGGCCACCGGGGTGGCGGCGCCCGGGAGCGTGCCCAGCGGCGGGCGCGCGGTGACCGGCAGGTAGGTGCTGGTGCCGTCGGCGTGCACGAGCAGCGGCGGCGGGTGGCCGGCCGCGGCGAAGGTCAGCGCGCCGGTGGCCGCGTCGAGGACGGCGTAGAACACCGACGCGCCCTGGACGTCGTCCATCTGGGCGGCGAAGTCGTCGAGCGCGGCGAGCACCGCCGCCGGGGCGGGGTCGCGCAGCGCGCTGGAGCGCATGGCGCCGCGCAGCCGGCTCATCGCGGCCGCGGCCGGCACGCCGTGGCCGACGGCGTCGCCGATGACCAGCGCCAGCCGGCCGTGGCCGAGTGGCACCGCGTCGTACCAGTCGCCGCCGGCGGCGCGCGCCGAGGTGGCGGGGTGGTAGCTGCCCGACAGCCGCACGTCGGGCAGCAGCGGCAGGGACGGCGGCAGCAGCGAGTGCTGGGCCTCCCCGACGACGTCGACGGGCGGGGCGGCCGGCGGGACGTCGCCCGCGTCGCGGCCCGCACCGCCCTCGAGGCCGCCCTCGAGCACGAGCACCGCGCCGGGGTCGGGGCCGGCGGCGAGCGGGCGGACGGCCACGGTGACCGGCGGGCCCTCCTCGTCCAGGACGCCGGTGAGGATCTCGGGACGGCCGGTGCGCAGCACGCTGGCGACCAGGTCGGCGACCGGGCGGCCGCCGACCACCGGCAGGCCGTCCGGCGCGGGGCCCAGGGCGCGGGCGCGGGCGTTGGCCCACACCGTGCGCTGGTCGGGGCCGGTGACGAACCACAGCGCCGAGGGGGCCTCCTCCAGCGCCGCGACCAGCGCGGCCGGGCCCTCGTCCACGGCGGGACGGGGCCCCGACGGCAGGCTGCCCTGGCTGGCGTTCATCCGGCACAAGCAGACAACAGCGCCTGCACCCCGGCAACCGCGCGGACGGTCCCGTCCGGAGGGTGTTTGACCAGCCCGGAGGCGGGGTAGCCCGTCGCGCTGGCACGCGGCCGGGGACCCGACCCCGCCCCCGTGCGGAGTCAGGACGGCCCGGCGGGCAGGATGGAGTCGGGCGCCCGCGCACCCGCCGACCCGGGCGGAGCGGGTGGCCGCAACGGATGAGGAGCAGACGACGGATGGCGGACTCGAGGAGTGCCCTCGCCCAGGACGGGCGGCGCGCCGAACGACTGGAACTGCGCGTGCCCACCACGCCGACCCAGCTGCCCGCGGTGCGGGCGATGGCCGGCGACCTGGCCATCCGCATGGACTACGACCTCGACTCGGTCGAGGACCTGCGCCTGGCGGTCGACGAGGCGTGCGCGACCCTCTCGGCGATCGCCCGGGGCGACGAGCCGCTGACGGTGGTGTTCGAGACCTCGCGCGCCGGGCTGCACATCGACGCGTGGGTCCCCACCGCCGACGGCACCGAGGTCCCCCGCGACGGCTTCGGCTGGGCGGTGCTGGCGACCCTCGCCGACAACGTCGACGGCCGGCGCGCGACCCAGGCGACGGTGCCCGGAGGTGACGGCAGCGACGCGCCGGTGGCCCTGATCAGCATGGACAAGTACCTGCCCGGCCAGCGACCGGGCGAGCTCGCCGGCCGCCCGGGCAACGGTGTGGGCAGCGACCTCTCGGTCGCCCCGTGACGTCGGCGGCCGCCAGCAGCCGGGCCGTCGAGGAGGACACCCTGGACGACGACCAGCCGGAGAACACGCCCGACCCCGTCGAGGTGGCCGAGGCCCCCGTCCCGGGGGACGAGGACACCGCGCACGACGAGAGCGCCGACGAGAGCACCGACGACGACAGCACCGAGGAAGCCGCCGACGACACCAGCGAGGCCCCCGAGCCCGACAGCGCCCCGGTGTCGGACAACCGCCGCCGGGCCGAGCGCACCGCTCCGCTGTTCGCCGAGCTCGCGACGCTGGAGAAGGACGACCCGCGGCGCGAGCGGCTGCGCGAGGTCCTGGTGGAGGAGCACCTGCCCCTCGTCCGGCACTTCGCCCGCCGGTTCAGCAACCGCGGCGAGCCCTTCGACGACCTGCTGCAGGTCGGCACCCTGGGCCTGATCGCGGCGATCGACCGGTTCGACCCCAACCGCGGGGTGGAGTTCCTCTCCTTCGCCGTGCCGACGATCACCGGTGAGATCAAGCGGCACTTCCGCGACCAGGGCTGGTCGGTGCGGGTCCCGCGCCGGCTGCAGGAGCTGCACCTGTCGCTGAACTCCGCGGTCGGCGAGCTGGCGCAGAAGAACGGCCGGGCGCCGACGCCGTCGGAGCTCGCCGAGCACCTGGGCATCCCCCGCGAGGAGGTGCTGGAGGGCCTCGCGGTGGCCAACGCCTACCGCAGCAGCTCGCTCGACGAGCGGCTCTCCGGCGAGGACGACTCCCCCACGCTGGCCGCCACGCTCGGCGAGGAGGACGCCGCGCTCGAGGGCGTGGAGTACCGCGAGTCGCTGCAGCCGCTGCTGGCCACCATCCCGGCCCGCGAGCGGCGGATCCTCATCCTGCGCTTCTTCGGCAACATGACCCAGTCGCAGATCGCCGCCGACATCGGCATCTCGCAGATGCACGTCTCCCGGCTGCTGTCCCAGACGCTGGCCAAGCTCCGCGAGGGCCTCCTCAAGGACTGACGACCGGTGCACCTCCGCGGAAGTGCACCGGTCCTCAGGCGTCCGGGCGGGCGCCGTTGCCCTCGTGCGGCGCGACGCCGTGCTCGGCGGCCCGGGCCAGGTCCGTCGTCGGCGGCAGCTGCGGTGACGGGAGGGCCGGGCCGGCGTCGGCGATGCTGGACATCTCGATCCGCGCCTCGGGCTGCGCGGCGGCCGGGGGCAGCTGCGACTCGAACCAGCTGCTGGTGTCGATCGGCTCGGCCGCCGGCGCGCCGTCCCCGGGCGGCGGGACGTCGAGGAACGAGCGGCTCTCGCCGTCGCCCCCGCCGAGCCGGGACAGCCCCTCCAGCGCCTTGCTGAACTCGCTGGGGACGATCCACATCTTGTTCGCGTCGCCCTGGGCGATCTGCGGCAGCGTCTGCAGGTACTGGTAGGCCAGCAGCCCCTGGTCGGGCCGGCCGTCGTGGATGGCCCGGAACACCGTCTCGATGGACTTGGCCTGACCCTGCGCCTGCAGGAACAGCGCGGCCCGCTCGCCCTCGGCGCGCAGGATCCGGCTCTGCCGCTCGGCTTCCGCGTCGAGGATCGCCGCCTGCTTGCGGCCCTCCGCGGAGAGGATCGCCGCCGCCTTCTGCCCCTCGGCGCTGGTGATCGCCGACTGCCGCTGCCCCTCGGCCTGCAGGATGACCGCCCGCTTGTCGCGGTCGGCACGCATCTGCTTCTCCATCGAGTCGCGGATGGTCGGCGGCGGGTCGATGGCCTTGATCTCGACGCGCGCCACCCGCAGGCCCCAGGGCCCGGTGGTGCCGTCGAGGACCTCGCGCAGCTGGCTGTTGATGCCGTCGCGGCCGGTGAGCGTGCCCTCGAGGTTGAGCCCGCCGACCACGTTGCGCAGCGTCGTCGTGGTCAGCTGCTCCATGCCGGTGATGTAGTTCGCGATCCCGTAGGTGGCCAGCCGCGGGTCGGTCACCTGGAAGTAGACGACGGTGTCGATGCCCACCTGCAGGTTGTCGGAGGTGATCACCGGCTGCGGCGGGAAGGAGACGACCTGCTCGCGCAGGTCGATGGTGGCCCGCACCCGGTCGACGAAGGGCACGAGGAACGACAGGCCCGGCGTGAGCGTGCGGCTGTAGCGGCCCAGCCGCTCCACCACCTTCGCCTGGGCCTGCGGGACGATCGTCACGGCCTTCGCCATCACCAGCACGAACACGGCGGCGACGACGATCAGCGCGATCAGGGCGGGGGTCACGGGCGGCCTCCAGGGGGTCGGTGCCTGACCGTGATCATCCCCCACCCGTCGCCGCGGGTCACGGTTGCGCTCAGCGCTCCCCGAAGGCCTCGCCCACGACCGCGGTCGCGCCGTCCACCTGCAGGATGCGCACGGTCTCACCGACGTCGAAGGTCTCGTCGAAGCCGGTGCGGGCGGTCCACTCGTCGGCGCCCACCTGGATGCGGCCGCCGGAGCGACCCACGGCGCGGGTCACCACGGCGGTGCGGCCCACCAGCGCCTGGACGCCGTCGACGTGCCGGGGCGTCCGGTTCTCCAGGTGCGCCTTGGCCACCGGGCGCACGCTGGCGATGAGGAATACCGAGACGGCGACGAAGGCGATGAGCTGGAAGGGCACCGAGGCCCCGGCCAGGGCGGCCACCATGCCGCCCAGCGCCCCGCCGGCGAACATCAGCAGGACCAGGTCGAGGCTGGCCACCTCACCTGCGGTGAACAGGCCCGCGGCCACCAGCCAGAGCACCCACGCAGCCATGTCCCGCAGTCTCCCAGACCGTCCCCCTCCGGGGCGCCTCCCTCCGCGCCCGGCGCCGGCCCGACGTAGCCTCGCGGGGTGCACGACCTCCCCGCCGGCCGGTTCGCGGTCTGGGCGACCGCCTGGCTCTCCGGCCGCACCTCCACCGACGCCGCGCTCGACGCGCTCGCCGACGACCGCGCGCACCCGGTGACCGGCCTGCCCGGCGCGTCGGGCACCGTGCCGCTGAGCTGGGCGCTGACCGCGCTGCGCGGGCTCGGCGAGCGCCGGGTCCGCCTGGTGCTGCCGGTGCCCGGCGACGTCCGCGGCCTGCCTGCGGCACCGGGACTGGCCGCGCTGGCGCTGGAGGCCGGCCAGGCGGCGGTCGGCGAGCGGGTGGCGCTGGTCCCCGAGAGCGCCGGCCCGGAGGTGGTGGCCTGGACGGCGGTCGACCTCGCCGGCGTCGCGCCCGCCCCGCCGCCGGCGGAGGGCCCGCTGCGCGCCGTCTCCGGGGCGCTGGACCTGGCGGTGGTCGACGCCGCCCGCACGCTGGCCCGCCTCGACCTCGCCCGCTGGCACCCCGAGGTCCCCGCGCTGCTGACCGGCCTGGCCGGCGCGCGGGCGCCGGAGCTGCCCCCGGACACCGACCCGCTGGCGTCCTCCGTGCTCGCCCGCGCGCGGCGGCTGGCCCGGGTGCTCGACCTCGCGACCGCCGACGCCCCCGGCGGCGCGGTGACCGGCGGCCAGGCCGCCGCCCGCGACGACGCCCTGCGGCCGCTGGCCGCCGCCGTCCGCGAGGCGACCCTCGCCGCCTACAACGCCGTCCCGCGGTAGCCGCCGGCGGGCTGACCGCCCTCACGGCCGGACGGCGGTCACCAGCCAGGCCGCGGAGGCGAACTCGACGCCGTCCGGGCCGGCGTGCGCCTCGAGCCGGCCGCGCAGGTCGGCCACCGCACGCTCCCGGGCGGCGTCGTCCAGGCCCTCGAGCAGCCAGCCGGCGAGGCCGAGGACGAACGTCTGGGCGTCGTCGGGGTCGGCGCCGAACCACTCCGGCTCGGCCAGTCCCTCGATCTCCACCTGGCGGTGCCCCGCAGCGGTCAGCACCTCGCGGATGCGCCCGGGGTCGGCGAGCGAGAACGGTCCGGGCGCGCCCGGCGGCGGCGCGGGCAGCGGACGCCCGGCGGCCAGCGCGCCCAGGATCTCGGTCATCCACTCGTTGGCCTCGAGCGCCTGCCACACCAGCAGGACCAGCCGGCCGCCGGGCACGAGCGCGCGGCCGACGTTGGCCAGCGCGGCCACCGGGTCGGCGAAGAACATCGCGCCGGTCCGGCTGATCGCCACGTCGAAGCCGGCCGGCGGAAAGGCCGCCACCTGGGCGTCGGCCTGCTCGAACCGGACGCCGGTCAGCCCCTCCTCGGCGGCGCGCCGGCGGGCGACCCCGAGCATCGCCGAGGACAGGTCCACGCCGAGCGCGGACCCGGTGCGGCGCGCGGCCTCCCGCGTGGTGCGGCCGGTGCCGCAGCCGACGTCGAGGACCCGGTCCCCCGGGTGCAGGTCGGCCGCGGCGAGGAAGGCGGCGTCGTAGCGGGCGATCGACCGGTCGAAGCGGTCGGCCTGGGCGGCCCAGTACGCGCCCTGGTCGCCGTCCCAGGCGGTCAGCTGCGCGGCGTTGGCGGGGTGGACGTCGACCACGGCACACCGTCCTCGGAACGGCCCCCGGTGGTCCGACGGTCTACCCGCCGCACCCGGCCGGGGTCAACGGGGGCGCGACGTTGCGGGCGTTCCTGGCGCTCTGCCGGTGCTGCAGGACCGGCACAGCGTGAGGAACACCCGTAGTGCGGGTCAGGCCGGGCGGGGCCGCGCGACGTGACAGCAGGCGGCCGGGCAGTTGGTGCCCAGCCGGGGCTCCCCGCCGGCGCGGCGCTGCTGCAGCAGCTCGCGGACCATCGCCACGAACGCCGGGTGGGTGCCTGCGGTGCCGGCGCGGACGAAGGCCAGCCCCAGCTCCTCGGCGGTCTCCCGCGCCTCGTTGTCGAGGTCCCAGACGACCTCGAGGTGGTCGCTGACGAAGCCGACCGGGAACAGCACGACCGCCGTCTCGCCGTTCTCGTGCAGCGCGCGCAGGTGGTCGTTGACGTCGGGCTCCAGCCACGGCACCGACGGCGGGCCGCTGCGGCTCTGCCACACCAGGTCGAAGGCGCGACCGGGCTCGACGGCGTCGACGACGGCGCGCGCGGCAGCCCGGAGCTCGGCCTCGTAGGCGTGCCCGTCGGGACCGGCGACGGCGGCCATCGCGTCGGGGATCGAGTGCGCCGTCGCCACCAGCCGGGCCGTGTCCCGGTGCTCGGGAGGCAGCTCGGCCAGGGCGGCGGCGAGCGCGTCGGCGTTGGCCCGCACGAAGCCGGGGGTGTCGAAGTAGTGCGGCAGCTTCTCCGCCGTCGGGCCGCCGCCGGTCGCGATCCGGGCCCGGGCGAGGTCCTCGTGGTACTGCCGGCAGCCGGAGTAGGAGGCGTAGGCCGAGGTCGCCAGCACGTAGACGTGCTCGACGCCGTCGTCGGTCATCTGCTGCCAGACGTCCTCGACGTAGGGGTCCCAGTTGCGGTTGCCCCAGTAGACCGGCAGGTCGACGCCGTTCGCGGCGAGGTCGGCCCGGACCGCGTCGACCAGCGCCTGGTTCTGCTCGTTGATCGGGCTGACCCCGCCGAAGTGGTGGTAGTGCTCGGCGACGTCGAGCAGCCGCTCGCGCGGCACCCCGCGGCCGCGGGTCACGTTCTCCAGGAACGGCATGACGTCGTCGTGGCCGCGCGGGCCGCCGAAGGAGAGGACCAGCAGCGCCTCCCGGCGTCCGGCGGGCGCGGGCGCGGCCGGCGGGGGCGTCCCCCCGTTGTTGCGGACGGCGAGCGAGGGCTCCTCGTCGGGTCGCTGGCCGGGGTGCAGGTCGACGGTGGCGCGGGGCACGGACTTCCTTCTCGGTGGACTGCGGGGCCGGATGCGCTCACACGCCGACGGCGTGGAAGCCCCCGTCGACGTGGACGATCTCGCCGGTGGTGGCCGGGAACCAGTCCGACAGCAGCGCGACGACGGCCTTGCCGGCGGGCTCGGTGTCGGTGACCGACCAGCCCAGCGGCGCGCGGCCCTCCCACGCCTCCTCGAACTGGGCGCTGCCGGGGATCGCCTTCATCGCCATGCTGCGCAGCGGGCCGGCGGCGACGATGTTGGACCGCACGCCGTCGGGGCCGAGCTCGCGGGCCACGTAACGGCTGACCGACTCCAGGGCCGCCTTGGCCGCGCCCATCCAGCCGTAGACCGGCCAGGCGACGGAGGCGTCGAAGGTGAGGCCGACGACCGAGGACGGGTTCGCCAGCAGCGGGCGGCAGGCCTGGGTCAGCGAGGCGTAGGACCACGACGACACCTGGAACGCCGTCGCGGCGTGCCCCCAGGAGACCTCGGGGAAGCCCTCCCCCATCGCCTCCTGCGGGGCGAAGCCGATCGAGTGGACGACGCCGTCGAGGGTGTCGAAGCCCTGCTCGCGCAGCCGGTCGGCCAGCGTGGCCAGGTGCTCGGTGTCGGTCACGTCGAGCTCGACGACCGGTGCCTCCTGCGGCAGCCGCTTGGCGATCCGCTGGCACAGCGACAGGGCGCGGCCGAAGTTGGACAGCACGACGGTGGCGCCCTGCTCCTGCGCGATCCGGGCGGTCGCGTACGCGATCGACGCCTCCGTGAGCACGCCGGTGACCAGGACCTTCTTGCCCTCGAGAATCCCCATCAGTGCCCCATCCCCAGTCCGCCGTCGACCGGGACGACCGCCCCGGTGACGTATCCGGCCGCGTCGCTCGCGAGGAAGCGGACGACGGCGGCGATCTCGTCGGCCTCGGCGTACCGGTTCAGCGGCACCTGCCCGAGGATCTCCTGCTGCCGCTTCTCCGGCAGCTCCGCGGTCATGTCGGTGCGCACGAACCCGGGCGCGACGACGTTCGCGGTGACGTTGCGGCTGCCGAGCTCGCGGGCGATCGAGCGGGCCAGGCCGACGAGGCCGGCCTTGCTCGCGGCGTAGTTGGTCTGGCCGGCCGAGCCGAGCAGCCCGACGACCGAGCTGACGAACACCATGCGGCCCTTGCGCGCGCGGACCATCTTCGGCGTCGCCCGCTTGGCGACCCGGTAGGCGGCGGTGAGGTTGGCGTCGAGGACGTCGGTGAAGTCGTCCTCCTTCATCCGCATGAGCAGCCCGTCGCGGGTGATGCCGGCGTTGCTGACCAGCACCTCGACCGGGCCCTGGTGCTCCTCGACCTCGGTGAACGCGCGGTCGACGGCCTCGGCGTCGGTGACGTCGCACTGCACGCCGAACAACCCCTCGGGGGCGCCGCTGCCACGGTGGGTGACGGCCACCGCGTCGCCCTGCTCGGCGAAGGACCGGGCGATGGCCAGCCCGATCCCCCGGTTGCCGCCGGTCACCAGCACCGACCTGGCCACGTGCACCCCCTGTCCGAGGACCTCGTCCGGCGTCCAACCTAGTTGGACCGCTCCGGTCCCACCCGGCCGCGGGTGGTCAGCCGGGCGTCTGCAGCTCGACGTCGTAGGAGGTGATGGTCGAGAGCGCCCCGCCGCGGAACTCGTAGACGTCGCAGGAGGCCACCACCGACGTGCCGCCGCGGTCGGTGTAGCGGGCGACGGTGTCCACGGCCGCGGCGTCGCCGTCGGCCACCACGACGAAGCGGGTGAACTCCACGTCGGTGGCCGCGAGCGCGGCGAGGGTCTCCTCGCACGCGTCGACCACGGCCTGCCGGCCGACGAACTGCCGGGTGCCGACGGCGGTCCAGACGACGTCGGGGGCCAGGGCCGCGTAGACCTCGCGGAAGCGGTGCCGGCTGAAGGCCTCGGCGACCTCACGGGGTGCGGTCACGGCGCCCTCCGCGTCGCGGCCTCGCGCACCAGCGCGGCCACCTCGGGCGTCGCGGCGTGGGCGCCGGCCTGGATGAACGACTGCTGGATGACCTCGTCGAGGCGGTTGCGCGACATCATGTCCGCGCCCATCGCCTCCTGTTCGGTGGCGCCCGGCGTGAAGACCGCGGTCCGGATGCCGGCGGTGTGCAGGGCCCGCACCTCACGGTCGAGCACCCGCTGCGAGAAGCGGCGCACGGCGGCGGTGACGTCGGGCCGCCAGCCCGGCGACCCGCTCATCGGGGCGACGACGAGCACGAGGCCGACGCCGGCGTTGCGCATCACCGCGGCGTTGGTCGCGGAGTGCACGCCGCCGTCGACGTAGGCGTGCCGGCCGATGCGCACCGGGGCGAAGTACCCGGGCACCGCGCAGGAGGCGGCGACGGCCAGGTGCAGCGGCGCCGGCGGTGCCCCCGGGCGGCCGAAGACGACCCGGCGCCCGTCCCGGCGGCGCACCGCGGTGATCCAGAGGTCACGCTCGGGCCACCCGGGCCCCTCGACCTCGCGCAGGGCGGCCAGCTGCTCGACGACGTCGTGCTGCCCCGGCGCGAGCAGCGTCATGGCGGCGGCCATCGGGTTGAACCGCAGCGGCCGGGCCACCGCCCGGGCGATCAGGTGCGGGCCGGGCAGCCGCAGCGGCCGGCGCAGCACCTCCAGCGGCCGGAAGGGCGCCAGCTCGGGCACGACGGTCGCGGCCATGGTCTTGAGCACGTCGTCGTCGCCGGACAGCGGCGCCTTGACCGTCCAGGCCGCGAGGTCCTCGGCGGAGACCCCGGCCCGCAGCAGGGTGCCGGTGATCGACCCGGCCGAGGTCCCGACGACGACGTCGACGCCGCGGGCGTCGAACCCGAAGTCGTGCTGGAGGACCGCGAGGACGCCGGCGTGGTAGGCCTGACCGACGACGCCGCCCCCGCCCAGCACCAACCCCACCCTGACCACGGAACGAGGGTGCCACGGGCCTGGTCCGCAGGCCCGGCGGGGCGGGCCTGCGCTGCCTACGCTGACCCGGTGTTCCTCCTCTTCGGGTTCGGCACGAAGCAGCAGCACCTCGGCCCCGGGCAGCTGCGGACCTGCCCGCGCTGCTCCCACACCACGGTGTGGTCGCGGATCCGCCAGTTCCGGCAGTTCAGCGTGTTCTTCGTGCCCGTCCTGCGCTGGCGCCGGCAGCACCTCGAGGTCTGCGGCGTCTGCGGCACCGCCGTCGCGGTCTGAGCCGGCCGCGGGCTCCCGGCCCGCTCAGTCCGACCAGAACGCGTCGAAGGCCTCGGCGTCGAGGTGGCCCTCCCACACCTCGGACAGGCGGCCGTCCCGGACGTGCCCGATGAGCGCCAGGCGGGCCTCCAGGGAGCGCCCCGCCCGCTGCCCCCGCTCGGTGTGCAGCCCGACGACGTGCTCGTCGCCGGCGACCACGTCGTGGAGGTCCGACCGGAAGGTGCCCTCGGTCAGCGCCGCCAGGCGGCCGAAGAGAGCCACCACCTCGTCGAACCCCTTGTAGTCACCGGCGAGGACGTTGCGGCCCGGCACGTGCCAGACCAGCTCGGGGTGGAACAGGCGCCGGAGCGTCTCGACGTCGCCTGCGGCTGCTGCTGCGTAGAGGTCCCGGAGCAGGACCTCGTTCGGGTGTGGCACGACCGCCTCCTGGCCTCCCGTCGGGCTGGGCGGCCGATGCTGCTCCCAGCCGGGGACGGGAGCGAGGGGTGTGCGTACCGGTACTCCGGAGTCGGGCGCGTGCGCACGGTGCGTCACCGGCCGTGCCCGCGCCGGCACGAGCCGGTCAGCCCGTGGTCCGCCGGGCCCGGACGGCCTCGGCCAGCTCGGCGAGCACGGCCTCGGTCGTCGCGGGGTCGATGCAGGCGTCGGTGACGCTCACGCCGTGGGCCAGCCGCTCGGGGTGCCGCTGGTCGAGGTCCTGCCGGCCCTCCACCAGGTTGCTCTCGACCATGACGCCGCGGATGGCCCGCTCCCCGCCGGCCACCTGCCCGGCGAGGTCGCGCACCACCGCGGGCTGGCGCCGGTGGTCCTTCTGGCTGTTGCCGTGCGAGGCGTCGACGACGAGCACCTCCGGCAGTCCCCGCTCGGCCAGCCTGCGCCGCGTGTCGGCGACGTGCGCGGACGAGTAGTTGGGGCCGTGGCGGTCGCCGCGCAGGATGACGTGGGCGGTGTCGTTCCCGGTCGTCGACAGCTGCGCCGACACCCCGTGCGGGTCGACGCCGAGGAACTCGTGCGGGGCCCGCGCGGTGAGCACGGCCGAGATCGCGGCGTCGATGCTCCCCTCGGGCGAGTTCTTGAAGCCGACGACCGACGAGAAGCCCGACACCCGCTCCCGGGCGGTCTGGTCGGTGACGTTGCGGGCGCCGACGCCGTTGTAGGTGACCAGGCCGTTGACGTACTGCGGGGTCAGCGCGTTCAGCGGCTCGGCCGCCACCGGGACGCCGAGGCCGGTGATCGCGATCATCAGCATCCGGGTGGCGACCAGCCCGACGCTGATCCGGCTGGACCCGTCGAGGAAGGGGTCGTAGGCGAACCCCTTCCAGTCGACCTCCGTCCGCGGCTTCTCGGTGTAGGTCCGCATGAGGATCTCGAGGTCCGCGCCGTGCCGCTCGCGCATCCGGGCGAGGAAGCCGGCGTACACCAACGCCGCCTCGGGGTCGTGGATCGAGCAGGGGCCGGCGATCACGGCGAGGCGGTCGTCGCGGCCGGTGACGATGTCGGTGACCGCGCGGCGCCCGGCGGCGGTGGTCGCGGCGGAGGCGGCCGACAGCGGCAGCACCGTCGCGACCGACGCCGGGGTGACGACCACGCTCAGGCCGGTGATCCGCGTGTTGACCAGCCCGGAGACGTCGGCGCCGTCGGCCGGCCGGACGCCGAGCCGCTCGAGCACGCCGGGCAGCAGCGCACCGAGCGCGGCGTCGATCTGCCCGTTGACCTGCGTCTGCACCTCGACCAGGAGGTCGGCGACCCGGGTCGCCGCGTCCAGGATCCGCTCAGCCGGCACGGGACTGGCCGAACGTCGTCATGCGGACCGTCTCGGGCAGTGCCTGCAGCGCGGCGTGCAGGGTCGGGGGCAGCTCGCCGTTGACGTCGGTGACGACGTAGCCGAGCTCGCCGCGGGTGGCCAGCACCTGGCCGTCCACGTTGAGGCCGTGCTCGCCGACCAGCGCGTCGACCCGGGCCATGACGCCGGGCACGTTGCGGTGCAGCAGCGCGAACCGCGCCGCCGAGGACCCGTGCAGCGCCACCGCGGGCAGGTTGACGCTCAGCGTCGTCGTCCCGGTGCGGGTGTAGTCGGCCAGCTTGCCGGCGACGAAGCGGCCGATGTCGTACTGGGCCTCCTGGGTCGACCCGCCGACGTGCGGGGTGAGGATGACGTTGGGCAGCCCGCGCAGCACCGAGTCGAACGGGTCGCCCTGCTCCTTGGGCTCGTCGGGGAACACGTCGACGGCGGCCCCGGCGATGTGCCCGCTGAGGACGTGCTCGCGCAACGCCTGGTGGTCGACGACGAAGCCGCGGGAGAGGTTGAGGAAGAGGCTGCGCCGGCGCATCCGGGCGAACTGCTCGGCGCCGAACAGGCCCGCGTTGCCGGCCCGCCCGTCGACGTGCAGCGTCACCGTCTCCGCCCGCTCGAGCAGCTCCTCCAGGCTGCCGCAGGCCTCGGCGTTGCCGAGCGCGAGCTTGTCCTCGAGGTCGTAGAAGAGCACCCGCATGCCCAGCGCCTCGGCGAGCACCGACAACTGGCTGCCGATGTTGCCGTAGCCGACGATGCCCAGGGTCCGGCCGCGGATCTCGTGGCTGCCGGTCGCCGACTTGTCCCACACCCCGTCGTGCAGGGCGCGGTCCCGGTCGGTGAGCCGCCGGGCGAGGCTGATGATCTCCGCGATGGCCAGCTCGACGACGCTGCGGGTGTTGGAGTACGGCGCGTTGAACACCGCGACGCCGGCCGCGGCCGCCGCGGGCAGGTCGATCTGGTTGGTGCCGATGCAGAAGGCGCCCACCGCCGCGAGCGCCGGGCAGCTCTCCACGACCTTCCTGGTCACCTGCGTCTTCGACCGGATGCCGAGCAGGTCGACGCCGTCGAGGGCGGCGACCAGGTCGGCCTCGTCGAGCGCGCCCCGCAGGGACTCCACCTCGTAACCGGCCGAGGACAGCAGTTCCACCGCCACCGGGTCGATGTTCTCCAGCAGCAGGGCTCTGGGCATGTCGGACTCGTCCTCCCTCAGACAACGCGACTGCCCATGCTCCCAGGCCCGGCCGCGCCGCCGGTGGGGGCCGGCCGGACCGCACCCCCTTCGGGCGGGCCAGCGCGGACCGTCGGCGCCTGCCGATCGATGCCGTCGGGGCCCCGCCCGCCGCACGACCTAGCCTCAGCCGCATGCGTGCCGTGCAGATCACCCGCTTCGGCGGCCCCGAGGTCCTCGACGTCGTCGACCTCCCCGACCCCGTCCCCGGCGACGGCCAGCAGCTCTACGAGGTGTCGTCGGCGGGGGTGAACTACGCCGACACCCACCAGACCGAGGACAGCTACCTGGCTCCGCAGCAGCTGCCGCTGGTCCCCGGGGCCGAGTTCGTGGGCCGCCCGGCCGGCGGCGGGGAGCGGGTGGTCGGGCTGCTCGAGGGCAGCGGTGGCTACGCCGAGAAGGTGGTCGCCAACCCGCGGCTGACCTGGCCGGTGCCCGACGGCGTCACCGACGAGCAGGCCCTCGCCCTCGTGCTGCAGGGCACCACCGCCTGGCACCTGCTGCGCACCAGCGCCCACCTGGCCGCCGGGGAGTCGGTGGTCGTGATCGCCGGCGCCGGCGGGGTCGGCTCGCTGGCGGTCCAGTTGGCGAAGCGCTGGGGCGCGGGCCGGGTGATCGCCACCGCGTCGAGCGCGGAGAAGCGCGCGCTGACCGAGGAGCTCGGCGCCGACGCCAGCGTCGACCCCGCCCTCGCCGACGACGACCCCAAGGCGTTCGCCGCCGCGCTGCGCGAGGCCAACGGCGGCAAGCGGGTCGACGTCGTCCTGGAGATGACCGGCGGCAACGTCTTCGACGGCGCGTTCTCCGCCCTGGCGCCCTTCGGCCGGCTCGTGGCATACGGCATGGCCGGCCGGCGCCCGCCGAAGCCGGTGCAGGCGCCGGCGCTCATGGGCACCAG
Organism: Geodermatophilus sp. SYSU D00700; assembly: GCF_054050255.1. Taxonomy (NCBI): domain Bacteria; kingdom Bacillati; phylum Actinomycetota; class Actinomycetes; order Geodermatophilales; family Geodermatophilaceae; genus Geodermatophilus; species Geodermatophilus sp. SYSU D00700. The sequence goes on from NZ_JBJGZA010000001.1 coordinate 281,508, forward strand.
CCGGGCGGTCGTCGGCTTCTGGCTGGCGCACTGCTTCGGCCGGCCGGCCATGCTCGACGAGGCGATGGGCGAGATGCTGCCGCTGGTCGCCGACGGCGCCCTGAAGCCGGTCGGCGGCGGCCGTTTCCCGCTGACCGCCGTCCGCGAGGCGCACCAGGACCTGCTCGCCCGCCGCACCACCGGCAAGCTCGTCCTCGACCCCACCCGCTGACGCCCGCGGGTGCCGGGGCCCCTCCCCGGCACCCGCGCCCCGTCAGCCCTGGGTCGGGATCTTGTACGGCGCTGTCGCTCCGGCGTCGATCATCATCGTCGTGCCCGTGACGTAGCGGGACTCGTCGGAGGCCAGGTACAGGACGGCGTTGCTGATGTCGACCGCCTCCACCCAGGGCACCGGCAGGGCGTTGAGCGGCCGGAACGCCTGCTCCGCCTCCTCGCGGCTGAGGTCCTGCCGCCCGGTGAACAGCTCGTAGCTCGCCGGGTTCTGCACCATCGGTGTGTCCACGGTCGTGGGGTGCACCGAGTTGACCCGGATCCGGTGTGGCGCCAGCTCGACGGCGAGCGCACGCATGAGCCCCACGACCCCGTGCTTGGCGGCGGTGTAGTGCGCCAGGTTGGGGAAGGCGATCACCCCGGCCGTGGAGCTGGTCAGGACGACCGAGCCCCCCTCGCCCCGCTCCACCATCGACGGCACCGCCGCTTTGACCGTCTTCCACACGCCGGTCAGGTTGACGTCGACGACGTCCTGCCACTGCTCCTCGGTGAGCTCGAGGGCGGGGGCGTAGCTGCCGATCCCGGCGTTGGCGCAGACGACGTCGACGCGCCCGAACTGGGACAGCCCCTCGTCGACGACGCGCTGCAGCGAGCCGAGGTCGCGGACGTCGGCCTGCTGGGCGACGATCCGCCGGTCGAGCGCCTCGACCGCCTTGACCGTCTCCTGCAGGTCGGCCTCGGTCGCGCCCGGGGAGGGCACCGTGGCGATGTCCTGGCAGATGTCCACCGCGATGATGTCGGCACCCTCCTCCGCCAGCCGGATGGCATGGGCGCGACCCTGCCCGCGTGCGGCACCGGTGATGAAGGCGACCTTCCCCTCGACCCGTCCCACGGTGACCCCCTCCGTCGCGGGGTGCACCCCGGTGGCCACCCCGGTGCCGGATCACTGTGATCCGGAGCGCACAGGAGGTCAAGGACCCTCCTGCCGTGCGGAGGAGCGAATGCGCCGGGAGGCCGCACCTCTCGCCGCAGGGGCCTCCCCCCCAGGGGTCACGGGGTCTCGCCCGGTCCCCGTCACCGTCCCTAACGTCCCCGGTGACCACTGCTGGGGGTGTGCAACGGCGCCCGGTCCCCGGTGATCACCCGATCGCTCGCTCCTGGGGAGACCGTGTCCCGATCCATGCCCCGATCCCGCGCTGCCGTGTTCACGCTCGGCGCCGCACTGCTCACCGGACTGACCGGCTGCGAGTGGCCCGACGTCAGCATGAGCCCGGGCCTCAGCGCCGAGGCCGCCGAGACCACCGAGGCCGAGCCGGCCGCCGACGAGGACGACGCCGCCACGGCCGCGGCGACGACGTCCGCGGCCGCCCGCCCGGCCGGCGACCTCGACAGCGGCTCGCTCACCCGCACGCTGCCGGCCGGTGACCGCACCGTCGTCGTCGACTACTGGACCGACCAACAGGCCACGACCTGGACCGCCGGGGACGACAAGACCATCCAGCTCTCGGCGCACGTCGAGGGCGGGGACGGCGACGCCGAGGTCCTGGTGACCCGCTTCGCGGCCACCACCGACGACGGCAGCACCCGCGCCCTCGCCGCCGAGGACCGCGGCGAGTTCGCGCTCACCCCGCCGTTCAGCTACACCACCGCGCTCAGCCTGCCGGGGACCGCGTCGGCCGCCGGCTCGCTCACCGTCTCGGTCCAGTTCGACCTGCTGGTCGAGACCGAGCCCGGCGCGGAGCGCTACTTCCGCCAGACCGTGCTCGACACCCTCGAGCTGCCGCTCCTGCAGGAGGACCCCTCGTGACCCAGCTCGTCGTCCACGGCAACCGGCGCGCCACCGACCGCGCGCACCTGCTGGCCCGCGGCGGCCAGGAGATCCCCGACATCAGCTCGCTGGTGCCGGCCGAGTTCGGCGGCTCCGAGGCCCGCGACCAGCAGCCGCGGCACGCCACGATCAGCTGCGTCATCCCGGCGTACAACGAGGAGTCGACGATCGCCGACGTCCTCACCTCGCTGCTGGCCCAGACCCGGCCGCCGGACGTCATCCACGTCGTCATCAACAACACCGACGACGACACCCCGGAGATCGCCGGGCAGTTCGCCGGCGAGCACACCCGCGTGGTCAAGGGCGAGAGCTACCGGACCGTCGTGCACGTGCACGACATCGGCGAGAACCCCGACAAGAAGGTCGGCGCCCTCAACTACGGCTACTTCGTCAGCCGCGGCCACGACTACATCCTCGGCGTCGACGGCGACACCACCCTCGACCGGCGCTGCGTGGAGTGGCTGGAGAAGGAGATGGTCACCGACCCGCGCATCGGCGGCCTGTCGGCGATCTACACCTTCGACAAGTCGAGGGTCCACGGCGCGATGGCGCGGTTCCTCGTCGCCGGCCAGCGCGCGCAGTTCGCCGGTTTCAACATGGACAACCTGGTCCGCGGCCGGAACATGGCCGTGCTCGGCGGCCAGTGCAGCCTGTTCAGCGTCCGCGCGCTCGAGACGGTCATGTACCGCCACCACCAGTCCGCGCCGTGGGTGCGCGACTCGGAGGTCGAGGACTCCAAGCTCTCGCTGCAGATCAAGGACGCCGGCTTCAGCACCAAGATCAGCGCGCGGGCCCGGGCCTTCGTCGGCCCGATGACCACCCTGCGGGCGCTGCACGGCCAGCAGGTGAAGTGGAACTTCGGCGGCATCGACCTGCTCTGGCCCGGCCAGCGCGGCGACAGCAAGGGCCAGCCGCTGCACCCGAACCTGCGGCTGCGCTGGTACGAGAACATCTCGATGGTCTTCAACATCGGCGCGCGGATGGGCTTCCTGCTGCTCCTTGCCGCGGCGCTGTCGATCGACGCCTTCGTGTTCAACCCGGTCTGGCTGATCCCGCCGGCGGTGGCGACGCTGCTCAACCTGCGGATCGCGCTGTCGATGCACGACACGAGCGCCAGCGACATCTTCTACGCGCTGCTGGTGGCGCCCGCCGAGCTCTACATGTGGGTCCGCATGGGGCACTTCCTCACCGCGTGGGTGCAGTTCTTCGCCCGGGTGGAGAAGGACAACTGGGCGGCGCAGGCGGCGGCCGAGCGGGGCCGCGGGTCGGCCTACGTCATGCCGGCGGTCTGCGCGGCGGCCACCTTCGTCGTGCTGATCTTCGCCTGGAGCCAGCAGAGCATCGGCGTGCAGTCGGCGATCCTGTCGATCGGCTGGCCGGTGCTCTACCTGCTCACCGTCCTGCAGACGATCTTCATGCTGCGGAAGCTGGTCCGCCGCCAGCGCGGTTTCACCGTCTGAGGCCACCGCTGCGCAGCACGGGCCGCCGGGGACGACGCCGTCCCCGGCGGCCCGTCGTCGTCCGCGGGCTCAGCGCGCCTCGGGGTCGGGGCCGTTGACCGCCCGGCCGCCGTCGACGGGCAGGACGGCGCCGGTGACGAAGGCCGCCGCCGGGGACAGCAGGAAGGCGACGACGTCGGCCACCTCGGCGGGCGCGCCGACCCGGCCCAGCGGGTGCAGCGCGGCCAGCTCGGCGTCGACACCGGGGTGCGAGGCCCGGAACTCCTCCAGCCGGTCCGTGGCGATCGTGCCCAGCGCGACGGCGTTGGCCCGGATCCCGTCGGGCCCGTGGTCGACGGCGACGGCCCGCGTCAGCCCCTCGACCGCGGCCTTCGCCGTCGCGTAGGGCAGCGCCCCGCGGACCGGCCGCTGCGCCTGGTGCGAGGACACGGTCACGATCGCCCCCGGCCGGCCGTGCGCCCGGAGGTGCCCGACGGCGGCCGAGCAGCTCGCCAGGGCCAGGGCCAGGTTCGCGGTGACCAGGTCGAGCACCTCCGCGGTGGTCGCCGAGGTGAGCGTGGCGTCGCGGAAGACCGCGGCGTTGGCCACCCAGCCGGTCAGCGGGCCGGCCTCCTCGGCCAGGGCCGCCGCGCGGTCGAGGACGGCGGGGTCGCGCGCGTCGCCGCTGACCAGCCGCACCCGGTCGTGCACCCAGCCGAGGTCGGCGGCGGTGTCGACCACGACCACCTCGCCGTCGGCGGCCAGCCGCTCGGCGATCGCCCGCCCGACGCCCTGCGCTCCGCCGGTCACCACCGACGACGGCCGGGGCGCCACGTCAGAACAGCCGTTGCAGGCGCCAGGCGGCCAGGCCCAGCCCGCCGAAGAGCAGCAGCGTGGCGATCCGCACGAACCAGTAGGACACGTCCTGCGGCTCGGTGGTGTAGCCGATCTGGCTGCCCAGGTCGTCGTAGACGGCCTCGAGCTCGGCGCGGGTGCGGGCCTCGTTGTACTGCCCGCCGGTCTCCTCGGCGATCTGCCGCAGGGCGTCGCGGTCGATGGGCACCGGGGTCACCTCGCCGCCGATCTCGATCGACCCGTAGTCGGTGCCGAACGCGATCGTCGACACCGGCACCCCGGCCGCCTGCGCCGCCGCGGTCGCCTGGGTGTTCTCCCGGCCCACGGTGTTGTAGCCGTCCGACAGCAGCAGGATCCGCGCCGGCGGCAGCTCCTCGCCCTCGCCGACGTCGAGGGTGGACTGGAAGGTGCTGATCGCGGTGAGCGAGGTGAAGATCGCCTCACCGATCGCGGTCGCCTCCGACAGCTCCAGGTTGGCGATCGCCCCGCGCACCTGGTCGCGGTCGGTCGTGGGCGTGACCAGCGTCGAGGCGGTGCCGGAGAACGACACCAGCCCGAGGTTGATCCGCTCGGGGAGGATGTCGACGAAGTCCGAGGCGGCGTCCTTCATGGCCTCGAAGCGGCTGGGCTCGATGTCCTCGGCCTGCATCGACAGCGACACGTCCAGCGCCAGCACGACGGTGGCGGTCTCCCGCGGCACCCGCACCTCGGTGCTCGGCCGGGCCAGCGACAGCACCAGGCCCAGCAGCGCGGTCAGCGTCAGGCCGAACGCGACGTGCCGCACCCACCCGGCCCGCTTGGGCAGCAGCCCGGCGGCCAGCCCGGTCTGGGAGAACCGCGCCGCGTACACCCGCCGGCGCAGCTGCATGACCACGTAGAGGACGGCCAGCGCGACGACGGGGACGAGCGCGATCAGCCACAGCGGTGACTGGAAACTCACGAGCGGACCTCTCTGGGGGTCGGGGCGGTCACCGGGAGGCCCCGCCGCTGCCCGCGCGGCGCCGGTCGGCCACGAAGCGCACGACGTCCATCAGCCAGTCGCGGTCGGTGCGCAGCTGCAGGTGCCCGGCGCCGGCGCGGCGCAGGCCCGCGGCGATCGCCCGCCGCTGCTCGGCCGCGCCCTCGGCGAAGCGGGCGCGGAACACCGGGTCCCCGGTGGGCACCTCGAGGGTCTGCCCGGACTCGGGGTCGCGCACGGTGAGCAGGCCGACGTCGGGCAGCTCCAGCTCCCGCGGGTCGACCACCTCGACGGCCAGCAGCTCGTGCCGGGCACCGAGGCCGCGCAGCGGCCGCTCCCAGTCGGTGTCGCCGAGGAAGTCGCTGACCACCACGACCAGCCCGCGGCGGCGCGGCGGGCGGCGCAGCGTCTCCAGGGCGGCGGCGAGGTCGCCGCGGCGTCCGGTGGCGGCCCGCGGGGTGGCCACCACCCCGCGCAGCAGCCGGTCGGCGGCCAGCCGGCCGGCCTGCGCCGGGTAGCGGTCCACCCGCTCCCCGGTGGTGACGACGGCGCCCAGCCGGTTGCCGCCGCGGACGGTGAGGTGGCTGACGGCGGCCAGCCCGGCGATGGCGAGGTCGCGCTTGTCGCACAGGCCGGTGCCGAAGTCGAGGCTGGCCGAGAGGTCGACCACCGCCCAGGTCTCCAGCTCCCGGTCGGCGATCGTCTCGCGGACGTGCGGCACCTGCGTGCGCGCGGTGACCGGCCAGTCCATCCGCCGGACGTCGTCGCCGGGGTGGTAGGTGCGCGAGTCGCCGGCCTCGCTGCCCGAGCCGGGCACCAGGCCGAGGTGGTCGCCCTGCAGCAGCCCGTCGAGCCGCCGCCGGACGGTCAGCTCCAGCCGCTGCAGCAGCACGTCGGCCGGGCCCTCGCCGAAGTGCGGGGGCGAGCCGTCGCCGTCCCGCGGGTCGATCCCCGAGCCCGGGGTGCCCGCGGGCGCGGGCGCCGTCGCCGTCCCCACCGCGCCGGCCGGGGCGGGGTCCGCCCCGGCCCGTGCGCGGCCGCGACGTCCGATCACGCCTGCGGGGCGCCGGGGACGTGCCCGTTGCCGCCGGGCACGCCGGCGCCGGGCTGGCCGCCCTGTGGCATCGACCCGTTCTGCGCCGGGCCGGCCGGGACGGCGCCCGGCTGGCCGGGACCGGCCTGGCCCGGGCCGCCGGGCGCGAAGCCGGGCGGGCCGTACGGCGGCAGGCCCTGCGGCGGGCCGAAGGGCGCCCCGGGCGGCGGCACCGCCGGACCGCCCGGCGCGGCGGGGCCGTAGCCGCCGGCCCGCTGGCGGGGGGTCACCTGCGGCAGCGGCACGGTCTGCAGGATCCGCTTCACCACGTGGTCCGGCGGGACGCCGTCAGCCAGCGCGTCGTAGGACAGCACCAGCCGGTGGCGCAGCACGTCGGCGGTCACGTCGAGCACGTCCTGCGGCAGCACGTAGTCGCGGCCGCGGACCAGGGCCAGCGCCCGGCCGGCCGCGATCAGGCCCAGCGAGGCGCGCGGGCTGGCGCCGTAGGACACCCACGAGGCGACGTCGTCCATGCCGTGCTCGCGCGGCTGGCGGGTGGCCACGACGAGCCGGACGACGTAGTCGACCAGCGCGTGGTGCACGAAGACCTGGGAGGCCGCGCGCTGCATGCGGCGCAGGTCCTCCGGGCCGAGGACGGTCTCGGGCACCGGCGGGGTCGACCCCATCCGGTAGATGATCTCGCGCTCCTCTTCCGGGCTCGGGTAGTCGACGAGCACCTTCATGAGGAAGCGGTCGCGCTGCGCCTCGGGCAGGGGGTAGACGCCCTCGGACTCGATCGGGTTCTGGGTGGCCAGCACGAGGAACGGGTCGGGCAGCGGGTGGGTGACGCCGCCGATGGAGACCTGCCGCTCGGCCATGACCTCCAGCAGCGCCGACTGCACCTTGGCCGGCGCGCGGTTGATCTCGTCGGTGAGCACGAAGTTGGCGAACACCGGGCCGAGCTCGGTGTCGAAGGCGTCCTGTCCGGCCTTGTAGATGCGGGTGCCCAGGATGTCGGCGGGCACGAGGTCGGGGGTGAACTGCAGCCGGGCGAACCGCCCGCCGACGACGGTGGCCAGCGTCTCGACGGCGAGGGTCTTGGCCACGCCGGGGACGCCCTCGAGGAGCACGTGCCCGCGGGCGAGCAGCGCGACCAGCATCCGCTCGACCAGGCGGTCCTGGCCGACGATGACCCGCTTGATCTCGAACAGCGCCCGTTCCAGCCGGGCGGCGTCGGCCGACGGCGGCACCGGGGCACCGGCGGCCGCGGCGGTGGCGCCGGCGGGCTTGTCGAGAGGGGTGCTGGCGGCGGTGGTCACGGGGCTCCTCGGATGCCGGTCCGCGGCCTCCCGGTCCGGATCGGGGCTCCCGGGGGGCCGGTGACGGGGCCTTCCGCCCGTCCCGGGGTCAGTGTCCCACCCGGACCTGGGTGTCCGTCCGGTCCCGCGCGGCGCCGCGCCGCCCGCCCCGTCGGCGGGACACGCCGGGCGGACGCGCCGTACCGGGGGGTGCGTCCCCCTGCCCCGGGGGTCCAACGGCTGCTAGCGTTGGCGACGCGTCGGGCAGCTCCCCCCGTGGCTGCCCGACGCCCTCATGCCCAGCCGGTGTCCGCGCCCGGCAGTGCGTCCTCCCGGCCTCCCTGCAGGGTCCCGCCGCGAGCGTGCGAGCGGTGGGGGCAGGGAGGTCCTTCGTCACGCCGTGGGGCGGACCGCCCCGAAGTACGTGCTGCCGAACCACATCGGCGCCACCTTGACCACGTCGCCGCTCTGCGGGGCGTGGACCACCTTGCCGTCGCCGATGTAGAGCGCCACGTGGTAGATCGAGGTGTAGGAGCTCCCCGAGCCCCAGAAGACCAGGTCGCCGGGGCGCAGGTCGCCGCGGGCGACGGTCTTGCCGCGGTTGTTCCACCACTGGTCGCGGCTGGTGCCGCCGATCCGGATGCCGGCCCGCGCGTAGGCGTACTCCGTCAGCCCGGAGCAGTCGAAGCCGTGGATGCCGGTGTCCGGCGGGATGCCGTAGCTCGGGCCGTTCGCGCCGCCGCCGCCCCAGCTGTAGGGCAGGCCGCGCTGGGACATCGCCGCGTCGATCGCCCGCTGCACAGCCGAGGCCGACGGGGCGCCGGCGACGGTCGACGACGGCGGCGTCGGCGTGCCCGCCGCACCCCCGGAGGACGAGCCCGACGAGGAACCCGACGAGGACGAGCCAGACGGAGCCGGAGCCGGAGCGGGAGCCGGAGCCGGAGCCGGAGCCGGGGCCGGGGCCGGGGCCGGGGCCGGAGCCGGGGCCGGAGCCGGAGCCGGAGCCGGGCGCGTCGACGGGGCGGCCTGCGGAGCGGGCGGGGCCGGGCGGGCCGGGGCGGGGGTCGCGCTGGCCGCGGCGCGCGCAGCCGCGGCGCGCGCAGCCGCGGCGGCGGCCGCAGCGGCCGCGGCCTCGGCGGCGTCCTGCTCCTGCTGGAGCTCGGTGACCTCCTGACCGGCGGCCGCGGCCTGGGCGGCCAGGGCGTCACGCTGCCCGGCGAGCGCGGCGGTCTGCTCGCGGGCGGAGAGCTCCTGGGCCTGGGCGCCCTCGAGGATCACGGCGGCCTCGGCCTGCAGCTCCTCGGCCTGCTCCGACGCGGTGTGCGCCTCCTGCTGGGCGACGGCGGCCTGCTCCTGCAGGACGACGAGCTCGCCGACGACGTCGACGCGGTGGGTGCCGGCCGCCTCGAGCAGCGCGGCCCGCTCGATGAGCTGCGCGGGGCCGCCGGAGGACAGCAGCGCGGCCGCGCCGGGCGCGGTGCTGCCCTGGATGTAGGTGTCGCGGGCGTAGGCGGCGACCTGGGCGCGCCCGGTGGCGACCTCGGCGTCGGCCCGCGCGGCGGCGGCCGCAGCCTCGTCGGCGGCGGCGCGCGCGGCCTCGTAGGCGGCCTGCGTCTCCTCGTAGTCCTGCAGCGCGATCTGCGCGTTCTGGTGCGCCTGGGCGGCGGCGGCCTCGGCCTCGGCGAGCTGCGCGCTCAGCACGCCCACCTGCGCCGAGGCGGCGTCCCGCGCGGCCTCGGCGGCGGCGATCTCCTCGTCCGTGGGCGCCGCGGCGGCGGTGCCGGGGGTCAGCCCGACGGCCAGCAGACCGGCCACGGCGGTCCCGGCGGCGCGCAGCGCCCAGCGGTGATGTCGCGTGCGCGTACCCGTACCCACGTGCCGACCCCTCCCGGTGCGCCGGCGTGCGGGCCGGGCGCGTGCTCTCCGGGCACCCGTCCGGGTGCCACCCGCACGGAGATCGACCGGCCGGGTGGCCCGGTTGAGAGCGTCTCCCCCCGAAGGGTGGGGTCGGGCCCCTCCCGGCCGGGAGGGGCGGCGGGTTCAGTTCACCTGACGTTCGCTCGACTGCCAGAAGGGCTCGCGCAGCTTGAACTTCTGGATCTTGCCGGTGGCCGTGCGGGCCAGCGCGTCGCGGAACTCCACTCGCTTGGGCGTCTTGTACCCGGCCAGCCGCGAGCGGCAGTGGGCGATGATCTCCTCCGCGGTGACGGTCTCCCCCTCGGTCACGACGACGATCGCGGTCACCAGCTCGCCCCACTTGTCGTCGGGGATGCCGATCACGGCGACCTCGGCGACGGCGGGGTGGCTGAACACGGCGTCCTCCACCTCGATGGAGGAGACGTTCTCGCCGCCGGTGATGATCACGTCCTTCTTGCGGTCGGAGATGGTCAGGTAGCCGCCGTCGTCGATGCTGCCGCCGTCGCCGGTGTGGAACCAGCCGCCCTCGAGCGCCTCGGCGGAGGCGTCGGGGTTGTCCCAGTAGCCGGCCAGCACGGTGTTGCCCTGGGCGAGCACCTCGCCGGACTCGCTGACCCGTAGCCGGGTGCCCAGCGCCGGGACGCCGGCCCGTGACAGCCGCTTGGCGCGCTCCTCGGGGTCGAGGTCGTCGAACTCCGCGCGCGGCCGGTTGATGGTCAGCAGCGGGGCGGTCTCGGTGAGGCCGTAGATCTGGTTGAACTCCCAGCCGAGCTCGGCCTCGACGCGGGCGACGGTGCGCGAGGGCGGCGGCGCACCGGCGACGACGATCCGCACCCGGTCGCGGCCGGGCACCTCTCCGTCCCACTCGGCTGCGGCGTCGAGGACGGCGTTCCAGACGGCGGGCGCGCCGGACATCATCGTGACGCCGTGCTGCTCGACGCGGCGCAGGATCTCCGCGCCGTCGACCTTGCGCAGCACCACCTGGCGGGCGCCGACGCCGGCCATCGTGTACGGCAGCCCCCAGCCGTTGCAGTGGAACATCGGGAGCGTGTGCAGGTAGACGTCGCGGTCGCTGACCTGCATGTGCATGCCGAAGGTGACCGCGTTGACCCAGATGTTGCGGTGGGTCATCTGCACGCCCTTGGGCCGCGCGGTGGTGCCGCTGGTGTAGTTGATGGTGGCGGTGGCGTCCTCGTCGGGCTCGCCCCACGGCCGGGGCTCGGCGCCGAAGGCCAGCAGCTGCTCGTACTCCTCGCCGGTGCCGAACCGGTGCTCGGCCTGCACGCCCTTGAGCGAGGTCTCCAGCTCCGGGTCGACCAGCAGCACGCGCGCGCCGCAGTGCCCGACGATGTAGGAGACCTCCTCCGGGTTGAGCCGGAAGTTGATCGGCACCGCCACCCGGCCCGACGACGGGACGGCCAGCAGCACCTCCAGCAGCCGGGCGGCGTTGTGGCTGACGATCGCCACCCGCTCGCCCTCCTCCACGCCGAGCGCGTCGAGACCGGCCTGGAGCGCGCGGCCGCGGCGGGCGAACTCGCGCCAGGTCACCTCGCCCAGCGACGGCGCGGGCTGGCTCGGCTCGTCGACGACGCCGACGCGGTCGCCGTAGACCAGTTCGGCGCGGTCGAGGAAGTCGCGGGTGGTGAGGGGCACGCGCATGCGATCTCCCGGGGAGCCAGGGCCGACCGCGGGCCGGTCAGCCGCTCGACGTGGTCGCCGTCACGCTAGCCGCCTCCGCGACGATCAGGTGACCTGATCGTGCAGCGTCCTCCCGCACGGTGGGCGGTGAGGGAGGACGCGCTGCGGTGAGGGAGGACCCGCTGCGGTGCGGGAGGACGAGGGTCAGCCGTCCGTGGCCAGCACCGCCCACGCGGCGGCGACCGTGCCGGCCGTCGCCGCGACCACCCGGACGGTGTCGGCGTGGCAGAGCCGGCGGTGCACTCCGGCGTCCCACCCGGCGGCCAGCTGCCGGTGCAGCGGGACGGCGACCAGCGCCGTCACCGCGAGCACCAGCGCGAGGCAGCCGCCGCTCGCGAGCACCGGCAGCAGCGGCGTCCCGGCCGGTCGGGCGGCCAGCAGCCACAGCGTGGTGACGGCCTGGCCGGCGAACAGCGGCCCGACGACCCACGCGATCAGCCGCTGGTGCGCCCGCTCGTACGCGGGGAACGCCTCCGGCGGCACCCGCGCGAACTGCGGGTAGACCAGCGCGCGCACGGTCCACTGGAAGCCGGCGTAGGCCGCCGTCAGCGCGAGGTGGACGACGAGGAGGGTCACCGCTTCGGCGGCTTGCCGCGCCAGGCCACGCTCTGCGCGTCGAGCTCGCGCAGCAGCGGGTCGCCCTCCGTGAGCACCCGCTCGGCCAGCGCGACGGCGCCGGCGAGCTGCTCGTCGGACAGCTGCGCGAACGCGGGCGACCGGCGACTGTCGAGCACGTCGTACCAGCGCCCCGCCACGGCGTGGTCGAGCACGATGCGGCCGAAGCAGTGGTCGTTCCTGACGACCCAGCGGCCCTCGCGGGCCCGCCGCGGCAGCTCGCGCAGCACGAGCTCGCGGTAGCGGGCCTCGAGCTCCGCGCGGGTCACGCCGTCCCCAGCAACCGCGGCAGCGCCGTCGATATGGGCTCGCGGACGACGAGGTCGGCCAGCCCGTCGTAGGGGGTGGGCTCGGCGTTGACGATGACGACGCGGGCCCCGTGCGCCGCGGCGACCTCCACCAGCCCGGCGACCGGGTACACCACCAGCGAGGTGCCGACGGCGAGGAAGACGTCGCAGTCGGCGGCCGCCTGCACCGCGGCGTCGAGGACCCGCTGGTCGAGGGCCTGCCCGAAGCTGACCGTCGCCGACTTGAGGATGCCGCCGCAGACCAGGCACGCGGGGTCGGGCTCGCCGGCGTCGAGCCGGGCCAGGGCGTCGTCCATCGACGTGCGGTCGCCGCAGGACAGGCACTCGACGGCGTGCACCGTGCCGTGCAGCTCGAGGACCCGGTCCGGTGCGGAGCCCGCCGCCTGGTGCAGCCCGTCGACGTTCTGGGTGAGCAGCGCGCGCAGCCGGCCCCGGCGGCCGAGGTCGGCCAGCGCGCGGTGCCCGGCGTTCGGGGCGACGTCGGCGGCGCGCATCCCCGCCCGCATGCGCCACGCCTTGCGCCGGATCCTGGGGTCGGAGACGTAGTAGGACAGCGTCACCAGCTTCTCGGCGTCGGGGTCGCGGGTCCACACGCCCTGCGGCCCGCGGTAGTCGGGGATGCCGCTGTCGGTGGAGACGCCCGCACCGGTCAGCACCGTGATCCGGCGGGCGCCGGCCAGCCAGTCCGGGAGCGGGTCGGGCACGGCGCCGGTCACGCCGTCCACCGTAGGTCCGTCCTCTCCTCGTGCGCGTCCGCGGAAGTGCACGGGCCACGGGCGTCGTGCGACGCAGCTCACCGGGGAAGGGAAGGGTCGCCTGGCCAGCGGCTCGCCGGGCCGGGCTGGGATGATGGAGGGTGGCATTCAAGCCCGATGGACACGCGAGGGTGAGGCGCAAGCAGTGGCAGCCAGCAAGGACAGCTTCGGGGCCCGGTCGACGCTCAGCGTCGACGGCACCGACTACGACATCTACCGGCTCGACGCGGTCGAGGGCGCAGACCGGCTCCCCTTCAGCCTGAAGGTCCTGCTCGAGAACCTGCTGCGCACCGAGGACGGCGCGGACATCACCGCCGACCACATCCGGGCGCTGGCGAACTGGGACCCCTCGGCCGAGCCCGACCAGGAGATCCAGTTCACCCCGGCCCGTGTGGTCATGCAGGACTTCACCGGCGTCCCCTGCATCGTCGACCTCGCCACCATGCGCGAGGCCATGGCGGAGCTCGGCGGCGACCCGAACAAGATCAACCCGCTGGCGCCGGCCGAGCTGGTCATCGACCACTCGGTCATCGCCGACGTCTTCGGCACCCCGGACTCGTTCGAGCGCAACGTCGAGATCGAGTACCAGCGCAACGGCGAGCGCTACCAGTTCCTGCGCTGGGGCCAGGGCGCCTTCGACGACTTCAAGGTCGTCCCCCCGGGCATGGGCATCGTCCACCAGGTCAACATCGAGCACCTGGCCCGCGTGGTGTTCCCGCGCCAGGAGGGCGACCGCGTCGTCGCCTACCCCGACACCTGCGTGGGTACCGACTCGCACACCACGATGGTCAACGGCCTGGGCGTGCTCGGCTGGGGCGTCGGCGGCATCGAGGCCGAGGCCGCGATGCTCGGCCAGCCGGTGTCGATGCTCATCCCGCGCGTGGTCGGCTTCAAGCTGACCGGTGAGCTGCCCGAGGGCTCCACCGCCACCGACCTGGTCCTCACGATCACCGAGATGCTGCGCCAGCACGGCGTCGTCGGGAAGTTCGTCGAGTTCTACGGCGAGGGCGTCTCCGCGGTCCCGCTGGCCAACCGCGCCACGATCGGCAACATGAGCCCGGAGTTCGGCTCGACCGCGGCGATGTTCCCCATCGACGAGGAGACCATCACCTACCTGGAGCTGACCGGACGCCCGGCCGCGCAGGTGGCGCTGGTCGAGGCCTACGCCAAGGAGCAGGGCCTGTGGCACGACCCGTCGCGTGAGCCCGCCTTCTCCGAGTACCTCGAGCTGGACCTGTCCACGGTCGTCCCCTCGATCGCCGGCCCGAAGCGGCCGCAGGACCGGGTCGCGCTCACCGACGCCAAGGCCTCCTTCCGCGAGGCGCTGCCGACCTACGCGCCGGTCGACGAGATGCAGCAGGACGACGACGACGCGCCCCGCGACGCCGGCTCCAGCGTCGACGAGTCGGTCGAGGAGACCTTCCCGGCCTCGGACCCGGCCAGCCCGTTCGCGCACGACAACGGCGACGCCGGCAAGCCGCACCACGTCGTCACCGGCCCGGTGGCCGACCGCGCCTCCAAGCCCACCCGCGTGGTGCTCGAGGACGGCACGGAGACCTTCGTCGACCACGGCCACGTCGTGATCGCCGCGATCACCTCCTGCACCAACACCTCCAACCCGCAGGTGATGCTCGGGGCGGCGCTGCTGGCGAAGAAGGCCGTCGAGGCGGGCCTGGAGACCAAGCCCTGGGTCAAGACCACGCTGGCGCCGGGCTCGAAGGTCGTCACCGACTACTACGAGAAGTCCGGCCTCACCCCGTACCTCGAGAAGCTCGGCTTCTTCCTGGTCGGCTACGGCTGCACCACCTGCATCGGCAACTCCGGCCCGCTGCCGGAGCCGGTGTCGGCCGCGGTCAACGAGGCCGACCTCGCCGTCGTCTCGGTGCTGTCGGGCAACCGCAACTTCGAGGGCCGGATCAACCCCGACGTCAAGATGAACTACCTGGCCAGCCCGCCGCTGGTCATCGCCTACGCGCTGGCCGGGTCGATGGACGTCGACATCACCACCGAGCCGCTGGGCAAGGGCAAGGACGGGCAGGACGTGTACCTGCGCGACATCTGGCCCTCGCCGGCCGAGGTGCAGCGGGTCATCGACGAGGCGGTCTCGGCCGAGCAGTTCGGCCGCAGCTACGAGGACGTCTTCGCCGGCACCGAGCAGTGGCAGAACCTGCCCACGCCCACCGGTGACACCTTCTCGTGGGACGCCGAGAGCACCTACGTCCGCAAGCCCCCGTACTTCGAGGGCATGCAGGACCAGCCGGCCCCGGTGCAGGACATCACCGGCGCGCGGACGCTGGCGGTGCTCGGCGACTCGGTGACCACCGACCACATCTCGCCGGCCGGCTCGATCAAGGCCGACAGCCCGGCGGGGCAGTACCTGCGCGAGCACGGCGTCGAGCGCCGCGACTTCAACTCCTACGGCTCCCGCCGCGGGAACCACGAGGTCATGATCCGCGGCACCTTCGCCAACATCCGGCTGCGCAACCAGCTGGTGCCCGGCACCGAGGGCGGCGTCACCAAGAACCACCTCACCGGCGAGACGACGAGCATCTACGAGGCCTCGCAGGCCTACCAGCAGGCCGGCGTCCCGCTGGTCGTGCTGGCCGGCAAGGAGTACGGCTCGGGCTCGTCGCGCGACTGGGCGGCCAAGGGGACGGCGCTGCTCGGCGTCAAGGCGGTCATCGCCGAGAGCTACGAGCGGATCCACCGCTCCAACCTCATCGGCATGGGCGTGCTGCCGCTGCAGTTCCCCGAGGGCCAGAACCGGGAGTCCCTCGGCCTGACCGGCGACGAGGAGTTCACCATCACCGGGATCACCGCCCTCAACGACGGCGAGACCCCGCGCACGGTGAAGGTGAAGGCGGGCGACGTGGAGTTCGACGCCCGCGTCCGCATCGACACCCCCGGCGAGGCGAACTACTACCGCAACGGCGGGATCATGCAGTACGTCCTGCGGTCGCTGCGCGGCTCGGCCGCCTGATGGACCTGGGCCTGGGCGGTCGCGGGTACCTGCTCACCGGCGCGAGCCGGGGACTGGGCCTCGCGACCGCCCGGGCCCTCGTCGCCGACGGGGCGCGCGTCCTCGTCAGCTCCCGGTCCGCGTCCTCGGTGGAGGCCGCCGTCGCCGAGCTGGGGGACGGCGCCTCCGGGGTCGCGGCCGACCTCGCCGACCCGGACGCCGCCGACCTGCTGGTCTCCCGCGCCCTCGAGGTGCTCGGTCGGGTCGACGGCGTCCTGGTGTCGGTGGGCGGGCCGGCGCAGGGCACCGTGCTGCAGACACCGGAGGACGCCTGGCGTGACGCCGTCGACAGCGTGCTGCTCGGCCCGCTGCGGCTGGTCCGGGCGTTGGAGCCGCACCTGGGCGAGGGCGCGGCGATCGGCTTCGTGCTGTCGACCTCGGCGCGCCAGCCGATCGGGCACCTGGCGATCTCCAACGGCCTGCGGCCGGGCCTGGCGATGACGGCCAAGGCGCTGGCCGACGAGCTCGGTCCCCGCGGGATCCGGGTGCTCGGGTTGATGCCCGGCACGATCGCCACCGACCGGATCACCGAGATCGAGGCCGCCTCCGGCGATCCCGAGCGCATCCGGGCGCAGACCGAGGCCGGCATCCCGCTTCGCCGGGTGGGCCGGCCCGAGGAGTTCGGCCGGGTGGCCGCCTTCCTGCTCTCCCCCGTCGCCTCCTACGTCACCGGCACCATGGTCGCCGTCGACGGCGGCGTGCTCCGCACCCCATGAGCTCCTGCCCGGTCCTCGTCGCCTGCGCCCACGGCACGCGCAACCCCACCGGGCGGCGGCTGGTCGCCGAGCTCGCGCTGGCCGCACGCCGGCTGCGCCCCGGGCTGACCACCACCGCGGCCTTCGTCGACGTGCAGCCGCCGACCGTCGTCGACGTCGTGGCCGGGCTCGCCGGATCCGGGCAGCCGGCCGTCGTCGTGCCGCTGCTGCTGTCGGGCGGCTACCACGTGCACGTCGACATCGCCGGCGCCGTCGCCGCGCACGACACCGCCGTCGCGGCCCGGCCGCTGGGTCCCGACCCCCGGCTGGCCGCGGTGCTGCTCGACCGGCTCGTCGAGGCCGGCGCCGACCCGGGCGACCCGCTGACCGCCGTGGTCCTCGCCGCCGCCGGGTCGAGCGACCCGCGGTCGGTGGCCGACGTGGAGGACACCGCCGACCTGCTGCAGCGCTCCTGGGCCGGGCCGGTGACCACCGGGTACGGCTCGGCCGCCCAGCCGCCGGTGGCCGACGCGGTCGCGGCCGCTCGCAGGGGTGGCGCCGAGCGGGTGGTCGTCACCTCCTACCTGCTGGCGCCCGGCCACTTCCACGGCAAGCTCGCCGAGGCCGGCGCCGACCTCGTCACCGCTCCCCTGCTGCCCGACGAGCGCATCGCCGCCGTCCTGCTCGACCGCTACGACGCCGCCCTCGACAGCCACTAGCGCGACAGAGGCACCTGGTCAGGCCTGCCAGCCGAGCACCCGCTCACCCACGACCAGCACCAGCACGAACACGGCCGCGGCGACCACGGGGACCACCGGCGTCCACCACGAGCGTCGGGCCGCCAGGCGGACCAGCCAGACGGCGAGCGCCAGCCACAGCAGCCAGAGCGGGACCAGGACGGCGCCGGGGACCACCAGACCGCCGGCGAGGTAGAACCACCCAACGGCCAGGTGGGCGAGCCCGGCGAGGGCGGCGACGACGAGCGGCCCCGTGGGGCGGGCGGTGACGGGCTGCACGGCGGCAGCATGCCAGCGCCGGCGGGTCCTCAGGCCGGATCCGGCCCCGTCGCCACCGGGCGGGACGGGTCGTTCGACCACTGCGACCACGAGCCCGGCCACAGCGCCGCCTCGATCCCGGCCTGCGCCAGCGCGGCCACCTCGTGCGCGGCGGTCACCCCCGACCCGCAGTAGACGCCGACCGTCGTCCCCGGGCGCACGCCCAGCGCGGCGAACCGGCCGGCCAGGTCGGTGCGGAACGTGCCGTCGGGCGCCAGGTTCCCCGTCGTCGGCGCGCTCACCGCACCGGGCACGTGGCCGGCCTGCGGGTCCACCGGCTCGACCTCGCCGCGGTAGCGCTCCGCCGCGCGGGCGTCGAGCAGCACCCCGCCGCCGGCCGGCAGCGCCGCGGCCTCGTCGGCGGTGAGCGTGGGCATCCCGCCCCCGGTCAGCGCCACGTCGCCGGGTTCCGGGACGACGTCGCCGGTCTCGAGCGCCCCGCCCGCGGCCACCCAGGCGTCCAGGCCGCCGTCGAGCAAGCGGACGTCGGCGAGCCCGCCCCAGCGCAGCAGCCACCAGGCCCGCGCGGCGGCCAGCCCGCCGGTGGCGTCGTAGGCGACCACCGCGTCGCCGGTGCGGATCCCCCACCGCCGGGCCGCGGCCTGCAGGTCCGCGACCGACGGCAGCGGGTGCCGGCCCTCCTCGGCCGACGGCGGCGCGGCCAGCTCGGTGTCGAGGTCGGCGAAGACCGCGCCCGGCAGGTGGCCGGCGAGGTACCGCTCGCGCCTGCGGTCGTCGCCGAGCGCCCAGCGGACGTCGAGCAGCACCGGCCGGGGCCCGGCGAGCAGGTCCGCGGCACGGACCAGCACGCTCACCGGGCGGTGGCCAGCAGCCCGCGCAGCTCCGCCGTCAGCGCGTCCCGGGCGTC
Source organism: Geodermatophilus sp. SYSU D00700 (assembly GCF_054050255.1). Taxonomy (NCBI): domain Bacteria; kingdom Bacillati; phylum Actinomycetota; class Actinomycetes; order Geodermatophilales; family Geodermatophilaceae; genus Geodermatophilus; species Geodermatophilus sp. SYSU D00700. Next base: position 300,059 of record NZ_JBJGZA010000001.1, read on the forward strand.
GCGGCGGCCCAGCCACGCGGCCGGGGTCGCCTGGAACAGCGTCGTCTTCCACCGGCCGCCGCCCTCGTCGACCGCCACCAGCGTGTGGATGCTGTGCAGGCCCGGGTCCACGTCGTCCTCACCCGGCGGGATCATCCCGGCGTGCGCGTGCAGCACCGCCACGCCGTCGGCGATCGCGCGCACCGAGCGGACGATGCCGACGTAGGTGGCCGTGGGGTGGCTGCCGAACACCCGCCGCAGGTCCGACGCGATCGACAGCCGCCCGCTGACCGTGGTGCCGTCGTACCCGACCATGTCGCCGTCGTCGGCGAACACCGCGGCGACCGCCGCTCCGCTGCGCCGGTTCCACCCGTCGACGAAGGAGGTGTACAGCGAGCGGATCTGGGCGTCGTACGGGTGGGCGGACGTCACGGAGCTCCTCCTGGTGCAGCTGGGGCAGGAGGAACGCTAGTTGCTATGCCGCGTCGACCGTCCGACGCTCGCCGTCGGCGAACTGCGTCCGGTAGAGGTCGGCGTACCGCCCTCCGAGCGCCAGCAACTCCTCGTGAGTACCCGACTCCACGATGCGACCGTCGTCGACGACGAGGATCTGGTCGGCGCTGCGGATGGTGGACAGCCGGTGCGCGATCACCAGCGACGTCCGGCCGGCCAGCGCGGTGTCCAGCGCGTGCTGCACCGCCACCTCCGACTCGCTGTCGAGGTGCGCGGTCGCCTCGTCGAGGATGACGATCCCCGGCGCCTTCAGCAGCACCCGCGCGATGGCCAGGCGCTGCTTCTCCCCGCCGGAGAGCCGGTAGCCGCGGTCCCCGACCACCGTGTCCAGCTCGTCGGGCAGCGAGGCGACCAGGGCCGCGATCCGCGCGCCGGTCAGCGCCGACCACAGCTCCTCCTCGGTGGCGTCGGGCCGGGCGTAGCGGAGGTTGGCGCGGATGGTGTCGTGGAACAGGTGCGCGTCCTGGCTGACGACGCCGATCGCGTCGCGCAGGGAGGCCAGCGTGGCCCGCCGGACGTCGAGCCCGCCGACCCGCACCGTCCCGGCGGTCACGTCGTAGAGCCGCGGCACGAGGTTGACGACGGTGGACTTGCCCGCACCGGAGTGCCCGACGAGGGCCACCATCTGACCGGGCTCGACGCGGAACGACACGTCGTGCAGCACCGCCGTCGGCCCGCCGTGCTCGGGCAGCGACACGTCCTCCAGGGAGGCCAGCGAGACGTCGGAGGCGGCCGGGTAGCTGAAGGAGACCGCGTCGAACTCGATGGACCGGTCGTCGGCGGGCACGGGCACCGCGTCGGGCGCCTCGGCGATCATCGGCGGCAGGTCGAGCACCTCGAACACCCGGTCGAAGCTGACCATCGCGCTCATGACGTCGACCCGCACGTTGGACAGCGCGGTCAGCGGGCCGTAGAGCCGCGACAGCAGCAGGGCGAGCGCGACGACGTCGCCCGGCGAGAGCGACCCGGCGAAGGCCAGCCACCCGCCGAGGCCGTAGACCAGTGCGGTGGCCAGCGCGGCCACCAGCGTCAGCGCGGTGAAGAAGGTGCGGCCGTACATGGCCGACAGGACGCCGATGTCGCGGACCCGCGCCGCCCGGCCGCGGAAGCTCTCGGCCTCGGCGTCGGGGCGGCCGAACAGCTTGACCAGCAGCGCGCCGGCCACGTTGAACCGCTCGGTCATGGTCGCGTTCATCGACGCGTTGAGGCCGTAGGACTCCCGGGTGATCTCCTGCAGCCGGCGGCCGATGCGGCGGGCGGGCAGCACGAACAGCGGCACCATCACCAGCGACAGCAGGGTGATCTGCCACGACAGCGAGAACATGACGCCGGCGGTGAGCACCAGGCCGATGGCGTTGGAGACGACGCCGGACAGCGTCGAGGTGAACGCCTGCTGCGCCCCGACGACGTCGTTGTTGAGCCGGCTGACCAGCGCGCCGGTCTGCGTGCGGGTGAAGAACGCGACCGGCATCCGCTGCACGTGCTCGAACACCCGGGCGCGCAGGTCGTAGATCACGCCCTCGCCGATGCGCGCGGAGTACCAGCGCGTGGCCAGCGAGATGGCGGCGTCGACGACGGCGAGCCCGGCGATGAGCAGCGCGATCCGGACGACGCCGCCCGCGGTGCCGTCGAGGCGGGCGATGCGGTTGACGATGTCGCCGGCCAGCAGCGGGGTGAGCACCCCGATGACCGACGAGCCGATGACCAGCAGCAGGAACCAGGTCAGCTCCCGCCGGTAGGGGCGGGCGATGCCCAGGATGCGGCGCACCGTGCCCTCGGGCAGCTCCCGCGAGGTGACCGACGGGTCGCGGCGGAACGACCGCATGGCCGCCATGGAGGTCATGGGACCGCTCATGGCACGACCTCCTCCCGGCCGGACGGGGACCGGCCGCTGGTGGAACGGCGGCCGGTCCCCGTCTGTTCCGGTTCCCTCAGCCCCCGGCCAGCTCGGCGAGCCGGCGCGCCTGGGCGGCGCGCTCGGCGGCGTCCTGCGCCTGCGGGTCGTTGCGGACGGCCGAGCGGACCAGCGCCGCGGTCTCCCGGACCGCGCCGACCGGCGGGGCGGTGAGCGCGGCGACCAGCGTCGCGACCGCCCCCTCCAGCTCCGCCGCCGGGACGACGGCGTTGGCCAGCCCCCACGACAGCGCCTCGGCCGCGCCGACCGGCCGCCCGGTGACACACAATTCCAGCGCCCGCGCGTACCCGACCAGCTCGGCCAGCGTGCTGGTCCCCGTCAGGTCGGGCACCAGGCCGAGGGTCGCCTCCGGCAGCCGCAGCGACGCGTCCTCGGTGAGCACCCGCAGGTCGCAGGCCAGCGCCAGCTGCGCACCGGCACCGATGGCGTGCCCCTGCACCGCGGCCACCGAGACGATCCCCGGCGAGCGCAGCCACCGAAACCCGGCCTGGTAGGACCGGATGCGCTCCTGGGCCTGCTCGGCCGGCAGCGCGCCCAGCTGACCGAGCCCGCCGGGCGTCGACGGGTCGGCGCTGAACAGGCTGCGGTCCAGCCCGGCGGAGAACGAGCGGCCCGAGCCCCGCACGACGACGACGCGGACGTCGTCGTCGAGCGCGGCCCCCACCGCCGCCAGCGCCGCCCAGGTGGCCGGCGTCTGCGCGTTGAGCTGGTCGGGACGGTCGAGGGTGACGGTGAGGACCGCGCCGTCCCGGCTGGTGCGGACCCAGCCGTCGGTCTCGACCGCCGTCACGCGGTCTTCTTGCTGTTCCGGTTGGCACCGCCACGGCTGCGCAGCGTGGCACCGGACTCCGACAGGAGCCGGTGCACGAAGCCGTACGACCGGTTGGTGGAGCTGGCGAGCGAGCGGATGCTCTCCCCGCCGTCGTAGCGCTTCTTGAGCTCGTCCGCGAGGGACGTGCGGTCCCCGCCGGTGATCCGCTTGCCCTTGCCGAGGTCCGCCGTGCTCGAGTCGGCCATGACTCCCCTCCGTCGCCGCCGTCCGCGCCGGCCGGAGCCGGCGTGCCGGGTGCTCGTCCGCGTGGTGCCGACGTCCCCGTGACGGCGGCCTCCCCGACCGATGATCACCCAGACGGGCGACCTCGGCCAGGCGAGGCGGGATTCGGCAGGTGGGATGCGCGGCGGACCGCCGTCACCGGCCGCGCAGCTCCTCCCGCAGCCGGCGCGGGGCACGGCACCACCAGGCCTCGGTGATCGCCTCCTCCAGGTCCTCGACGGCGGCCCGCTCGACGTGCACGAGCACCATCGGGTGGAGTCCGTAGCCGGCGACGGTGAAGTAGACCCCGGGACGTGCCGCGACGAGGGCGTCGACCACGTCCGGGTCGGCGGTGCGCACCCCGAGCGCCGGGCCCTCGGGCGCGCGGTCCCCGAGCAGCTCCCGCTCGCCGCGGCGCAGCAGGCGCTCCCAGGCGAAGGCCCGCGCGCCCACCCGCCAGGACCGCGTGCGCCCCCTGTCGTCCTCGACGGCGCCGGGCAGGTCCAGGGCGATGCGCCGCACGTCGTCCCAGCTCGCCACCGGCCCTTCCTACCGGCCGGTCGGCCGCGCCGGTGCCGGTCGCGCCGCGCTACGCGAGCTCGACGAGGTCGGCGAGGTCCTCGCTCCAGGCGTCCTCGGTGCCGTCGGGCAGCAGGATGACCTTGTCGGGGTCCAGCGCGCGCACGGCGCCCTCGTCGTGGGTGACCAGCACGATGGCGCCGGTGTAGGTGCGCAGCGCGTCGAGGACCTGCTCGCGGCTGGCCGGGTCGAGGTTGTTGGTCGGCTCGTCGAGCAGCAGCACGTTGGCGCCGGAGACGACCAGCGTCGCCATGGCCAGCCGTGTCTTCTCCCCGCCCGACAGCGTCCCGGCGCGCTGGTCGGCGGCCTCGCCGGAGAAGAGGAAGGCGCCGAGGATCCGCCGCAGCTCGGTGTCGGTGCTCTGCGGGGCGGCCGCCCGCATGTTCTCCAGCAGCGAGCGGTCGTGGTCGAGGGTCTCGTGCTCCTGCGCGTAGTAGCCGATCCGCAGCCCGTGCCCGGGCCGGACCTCGCCGGTGTCGGGCACCTCGGCGCCGGCCAGCACGCGCAGCAGCGTCGTCTTGCCCGCCCCGTTCAGGCCGAGGACGACCACCCGCGCACCCCGGTCGACGGCGAGGTCGACGTCGGTGAACACCTCGAGTGAGCCGTAGCTCTTGCTCAGCCCCTCCGCGGTGAGCGGCGTCCGCCCGCAGGAGGCGGGCGTGGGGAACCGCAGGCGGGCCACGCGGTCCTGCTGGCGCACCGCCTCCAGGCCCGCGGCGAGCCGCTGCGCCCGCTTGTCCATGCTCTGCGCCGCCCGGGCCTTGGTCGCCTTGGCGCGCATCTTGTCCGCCTGGGCGGTGAGCGCGTCGATCTTGCGCTCGGTGTTGGCCCGCTCCTGGCGGCGGCGCCGCTCGTCGGTCTCCCGCTGCTGCAGGTAGGCCTTCCAGCCCAGGTTGTAGACGTCGACCTCGGCGCGGTTGGCGTCGAGGTGCCACACCTTGTTGACGACGGCGTCGAGCAGCTCGACGTCGTGGCTGATGACGACCAGGCCGCCCTTGTGCGCGGCGAGGAAGCCCTTCAGCCAGGTGATCGAGTCGGCGTCGAGGTGGTTGGTGGGCTCGTCGAGCAGCAGCGTCTCGGCGTCGGAGAACAGGATGCGGGCGAGCTCCACGCGCCGCCGCTGACCGCCGGACAGCGTGCGCAGCGGCTGGCCCATGACCCGGTCGGGCAGGCCGAGGGCGGTGCAGATGCGCGCGGCGTCGCTCTCGGCGGCGTACCCGCCGAGGGCGGCGAACCGGTCCTCGAGCCGGCCGTATCGACGCACCGCCCGGTCGCGCTCGGCGTCGTCGGCGGGCTCGGCCATGGCCACCTGCGCCTTGACCAGGTCGGCCTTGAGGACGTCGAGGCCGCGGCCGGACAGCACCCGGTCGGTGGCGCTGGTGTCGAGGTCGCCGCTGCGCGGGTCCTGCGGCAGGTAGCCGATCTCCCCGCTCACCTCGACCGTGCCGGCGTGCGGGAGGCGCTCGCCGGCGAGGGTGGTGAGGGTGGTCGTCTTGCCCGCGCCGTTGCGCCCGACCAGCCCGATGCGGTCACCGGCCTGCACGCGCAGGCTGACGTCGCTCAGGAGGATGCGGGCGCCGGCGCGCAGCTCCAGGCCGGTCGTCGAGATCACTGATCCCAGGGTAGGCGCATTCCCGCCGGAACCCGAACGGATTGCCGGGTGACGTCCACAGCAGCCGGCCGTGTCCACAGCCGGGGTGAGATCGGTTCCGCAGCCGCCCGCCGCGCGTCACCATCCCGGCCATGAGCACGCCGACCTGGGGACCGCCCTGTCCCGTCTGCGGCACCCCGGCCGCCCCGGGCCCCGCACCCTGCCCGACCTGCGGGCTGCCCGCCGTCGGGCAGGCCGCGACGGTGGTGGCCCGGCTGGGCGCGACCATCGACGAGTTCGTCCGCGAGCGCGACGCCCTGGTGGCCACGCTGCGCCAGGCCGCCCGGACCGCGCCGGTCGCTCCCCCCACCCCGGCGCACGTCCCGGTCGTCGCCCGCGTGAACGCTCCGGCCGCTCCCCCGCCACCGCCTCGAGCGGTGGCGCCCGCCCGTCCGCCGCGGGCGCCGCGCCGTCGGCTGAGCCCGCAGCAGGTGCTCCTCGGGCTCGGTGCCCTGCTGGTGGTGGCCGCGTCGATCGCGTTCGTCGCGGTGGCCTGGACGCGGCTGGGGGTGACCTTCCAGGCCGTCGTCATGGGCACGGTCACGGCCGCCGCCTGTGCCGCGTCGGCCCTCGCCGCCCGGCGCGGGCTGCGGGCCACCGAGGAGGCGCTGGCCGCCGCCGGTGCCGCGCTGCTCGCCGTCGACCTCGGGGCCGCCCACGCCCTGGGCCTGGCCGGGGCCGACACGGTCCCGGTGCGGCTGTGGAGCGGGCTGTCCTGCGTCGTCGTCGGCGGGGCCGCGCTCGCCCTCGGCCGTGCCACGCGCAGCACGGTCACCTGGCCGCTGGTCGCGCTGCTGGCCGCCCAGCCGGCCGGCTGGCTCCTGCTGCCCGCCGGGATCGCCGACGGCCCCGCCGGCGTCGCGGTCCTGCTCGGCACCGCGCTGCTCGACGTCCTCGCGCTGCTGTTCCTGCGCCCGGTGCTGCAACCGGTCGCGCAGGTCGCGGCGGCGCTGGTCGCCGGGGCCGGCGTGCTGCTGGGCGTGCCGCTGGCCTGGGACGGCGCAGCGCCGGACTCCTGGGCCGCGACCGCGGTCCTCGCCGCCGGCGCGGCCGGTGCCCTCGCGCTGCTGCGCGCCCCCCGGACCGCGGCGCGCCTCCCCGAGCCGCGGGTGGTGTCGGGCCTGGCCGCCGGGATCGCCGCGGCGGCCCTCGCCGGGTCGCTGTCGGGGCTCGGGGTCGGCGGGTCGGTCGCCTCGGCCGGGCTGGGCCTGGTGCTGCTGACCGCGGCGGCCCCGCCCGGCGCGTCCGCCGCGGTGCTCGCCGGGCTGCTGGCCGCCGGCGGCGTCCTGGCCGGGGCCGGCGCGGCGGTGCTCGCCGACGACGGGCGGTCCGGGCCCCTGGCGCTGCTGGTGCTCGCCGCCGCGGTCCCGGCGGGGCTCGCCGCGGTGCTGCGCCCGGAGGTGCGGCCCGCCGCCACGGGCGCCGCGCTGGCCGCACCGGGCCTGGCGGTGCTGGTGGCGCTGGAGGACGGGCTGCTCGCCCCGGTCCCCGCCGCGCTGCTGCTGGCACTGGTCGGCGCGGCGTCCTTCGCGGTCGCCGCCCTGCGCGCCGGGTCCCCGGAGGAGGCCGCCGCCGCGGTCGCCGGGACCCTCGCGGGCCTGGTGGCGGGGCTGGTCGCCGCCGACGTCGAGGCGTGGGGCCAGATGGCGGTCGACCTCGCCGTCGTGGGCGCGGCCGCCGGCTGCTACGCCGTCGTCGCCCGCCGGCAGCCGGTCGCGGTCCTGGCCGTGGCCGACCTCGTGCTCGCCGGCTGGATCGCGGCGGCCGGCGCCGACATCGGCACGCCGGAGGTCTACACGCTGCCCGCGGCCGCGGGCCTGCTGCTCCTGGCCGTCCCGGCACTGCGGGTGGGCGCCGCGTCCTGGGCCGCGGAGGGTCCCGCGGCGGCGGTCGCGCTGCTGCCCTCGGCGCTGGTCGTGGTCGCTGAGCCGACGGCGGTGCGCCTGGTCGGCGTCGTGGTCGCCGCCGCCGCGCTGACCGTCGCCGGCACGCTCGCCCACCGGCAGGCGCCCTTCGTCGTGGGCGCCGGGGCGCTGGTCGTCGTGGTCCTCGGGCGGCTGGCGCCCTACGCACCGCTGGTGCCGCGCTGGATCACGCTGGCCACGGCCGGGTTGCTCCTGCTCGTCGTGGGCGCCACCTACGAGCGGCGCCGCCAGCAGGCGCGGGAGGCAGTGGCCTGGGTGGCGCAGATGCGCTGAGCGGCCCCAGCCTGGGGCCGTGCACCACCGAGGGGAGGGACGGCGATGACCGGCGCGCCGCTGCCGCCGCTGCCCTACTCCGCCCCGCCCGCTCCGGCCGCGGCTCCGGCTCCGCTCGAGCCGTCCCTGCCCGCGCGGTGGCGCCCGCCGCAGGTGCTGCTCGCCGTCGGCGTCGTGCTGCTCATCGCGGTCGGACTGGCCGGACCGTCGCTGGCCGGCGCCGCCGCCCGGATCGGCGTCCTGCTGCTGGCGCTGGTCGCCGCCTGCGCGTCGGCGCTGGCCGCGCGGGCCCGGCTGCGCAGCACCGAGGAGGCCTGCGCGGCGGCCGCGGCGGCGCTCGCGCTCACCGGCGCCGCGTCCGGTGACCGTCCGCTCGACGGCGGCCCGCTGCCGGCGCTCGTCGCGGCGGGGGTGCTGGTCAGCCTGCGGGTCCTGTTCCCCCGCCCGCTGAGCTGGCCGCTGGCGGCCTGGGCGGCGGTGCAGGTGGCGGCGCTGCGCTCGCTGTCCCTGGTCCCCGACGCGGTGCCGCGGACGGTGCTGCTGCTCACCGTCGCGCTGGCCGGGCTGGGCGTCACGCTGGCCGCGCGGGGCTCGCTCGCCCGCGTCGCGCTGGTCACCACCGGGCCCTGGTGGGTCGCCGGTGTCGCGGGCGGGCTGGTCACCGCCGCCACCGCCGACGGCCCGGCGCGCTGGCTGGCGGCGGGGCTCACGGTGGCCGTCGCGGCCGCGCTGCTGCCGGTGCGCCTGGTCCGGGCGGTCGAGCCGCTGCTCGGCCGGCCGCGGGCGGTGCCCGTGGTGGCCGGGCTCGTCGCCGGGGGCGCGGTCGGGGCGGCGCTGTCCACCGGTGACCCGGTGTCGCTGCCGCTGGCCGGCGAGCTCGGCGTGCTGCTGGTCAGCGTCGCCGCGACCACGCTGACCGGGTGGCGGCGCGGCCTGCTGCTGCCGGCGGCCACCGCGGCCGGGAGCCTGCTGGTCCTGCTGGCGGTCGCCCAGCTCGCGCTGGCCGCCCGCTGGACGGCGCTCGTGGTCCTGCTGCTGCTCACCGCGATCCCGGTGGCCGGGGTCGCCGTGCTGCGGCGCGACGAGCGGCCCACGGCCCTGCCCACGGCGGTCGGCTGCCTGGCCGGGGCCGCGCTGCTCGCCGTCCCGGCCGGCCTGCTGACGACCGGTGCGGCCGCCGTGGCGCTCACCGGGCTCTACGCGATCACGCTGGCCGGCCGGCCCGCGATGGCGCCGGACGTCCGCGGTCCCACCGGCACGGTGGGCGCGGTCTGCGCCGCCGCCGCGCTGGCCGTGGTCGCCGTCGACGCCGCGTGGGCCTCCCTCGCCGCACACCTGGCGGTGCAGGGAGCGCTCACCTGCGGCTGGGCGGCGCTGCTCACCCGCACCCCGGACGACGGCGGGCCCGAGGGCGCCGCGGCGTGGCGCACCGGCGCGGCCGAGCTGGTGGCCGCGGCCTGGACCGTTGCGGCCCTGACCGGCGCGTCGGCGGTCGAGGCGTGGAGCCTGCCGGCCGCCGCCGGGCTCTGGCTGGCCGCCGGTCCGCGGCTGCTCGACGGGCCGTCCTGGCCGGCCTGGGGTCCCGGCCTGGTGGTCGCCGCGGCGCCGTCCACGGTCGCCGCGGTGCTGCAGCCCGGCGCGCTGCGCCCCGTGCTGGTGCTGGTGGCGGCCGCGGCCGCCATGGCGCTGGGGGCCCGGACGGCGGTCCGCGCGCCCTTGCTCACCGGCGCGGTCACCGCGGTGGTACTGGGCGTGGGGCTGGCCGTCGTCGCGCTGCCCCTGCCGCTGGGCGGGGCGCTCCTCGTGGGCGCGGCGCTGCTCGGGATCGGCGCCCGCCGCGAGCTGCGCCCGGTGGCCGGGTTCGGCGCGCGGCTGTCGGAGATGCGCTGACCCCGGCCGCTCAGCGCGCTCCGGGGTCCGGCACCGGGGCGACGTCGGCCCCGCCACCGGCCGACGGGTAACGACCGCCGGCGGCGGCCAGGTCGGCCAGCTGCAGGGTGCGCGTGACGTCGCTCGGGGACACCACCCCGACCACGCGGCCGCCGTCGAGGACCACCGCCCGCCCGTCGGTGCAGCCCTGCATCCGGCCCAGCAGGTCCAGCAGCGGCTCGTCCGGGCGGGCGGTCGGGATCTCGGCCGGCGGGCAGGCGACGTCGCGCAGCCGGGTCGTCGCCCGGGCGGCCGCCGGCACCGACCGCAGCCGGTTGAGGGTGACCAGGCCGACCAGCGCGCCGCCGGGGTCGACCAGCGGGTAGGTGCTGAAGCGGTGCGCCAGCGCCACCTCGTGCAGGAACTGCTCGACCGGCTGCTCTGGGTCGGCGACCAGCACCGGGCCGCTCATCACCCGGCCGACCGGCAGCCCGCCCAGCCGCGCCGACACGTGCGCCTGCTGCTCCTCGGCGGTCGCGGCGTTGACCAGGAACAGCCCGATCAGTCCCAGCCACAGCCCGCCCAGCCCCCGGCCGGTGACCAGCTGCAGGGCGCCGAGGGCGATGAGCGTGAAGCCGAAGAACCGCCCCGCGCGGGACGCCGTCACCGCCGAGGACCACGGGTCGCCGCGCCGCCACCACAGCAGCGCCCGCAGCAGCCGCCCGCCGTCGAGCGGAGCCGCCGGTACCAGGTTGAACAGGGCCAGCGACACGTTGATCACCGCGAGGTAGTCCAGGACCGCCACGGGCAGCCCGCCGGCGTCGGCGGCGCGGGCCAGCAGCGCGGCGGCCATGAACAGCCCGCCCAGGACGAGGCTGGTCAACGGGCCGACCCCGGCGATGCGGAACTCCGCCCCCGGCGTCCGCGCACCCCCGCGCAGCCGGGCCACCCCGCCGAGCAGCCACAGGGTGATGCCCTCCACCTCCACCCCGTTGCGCCGGGCCACCAGCGCGTGCGCCAGCTCGTGCGCCAGCAGCGAGGCGAGGAAGGCCACCGCGGCGGCCAGCGCGGCGGTGGCGTAGGCCAGGCCGCTGCGGCCGGGCAGCACCAGCGGGAACCGGCCCAGCGCCAGGCCGGCGGCGATGATCAGCACGATCACCAGGACGCTGGCGTTCACCCCGATCCGGATGCCGGCGATCCGGCCCAGGCGGAAGGTCTCGGTCATGCGGGGCTCCTCGGGCGCGCGGGGAGGGGTTCGCTGGCGCCCTACCCGGTGGGGCACCACGGACAACGTGCGCGCCGGCTCACGGACCGAACAGCACCTCGGCGCAGACCGGGCGGTGGCCCGGCGGCGAGGAACCCCCGCAGCGAGGCGGTGTCGGCTGGCGCCACCGGCGCCCCAGAGCGGCCCGCCCCCGGGCACCAGTCCGGGAGCCGCGGCGGCCAGCGCGGTCCCCAGCCCGCGGCCGCGGGCGGCCGGGTCGACCTCCACACCGACCTCCCACCGCCCCGCGATGCCGCGCCCGAGCACGACCACTCCCGCGCCGTCCGGCGTCCTCCACACCCGGACGTCGGTGCGGTGCCGCCGCGCCCGGGCGACGCGGGGGTGGTCGACCGCGGCCAGGACGTGCCAGGCGGTGCCCCCGACGACGACTGCCCGCGCCCCGGAGGGCGCGGGCAGTCGTCGTGACACTCGCGTCGGCCGGCGGGGCGTCCCCGGCGGCCAGTCGGCCCAGGAGCTCGGCGAGCAGCCCTAGACCCGGAAACCGAGGGCGCGCAGCTGCTCGCGGCCGTCGTCGGTGATCTTGTCCGGACCCCACGGCGGCATCCAGACCCAGTTGATCCGGATGTCGTCCACCAGTCCGGGGCCGGGGCCGCCGGTCAGCGCCTGGCGGGCCTGGTCCTCGATGACGTCGGTGAGCGGGCAGGCGGCCGAGGTCAGCGTCATGTCCAGGACGGCGACCTGCGACTCCCCCTCGTCGGCGACGTCGATGCCGTAGACCAGGCCGAGGTCGACGACGTTGACGCCCAGCTCGGGGTCGACGACGTCGCGCATGGCCTCCTCGACGTCCTCGATGAGCGCCGACTTGTACGGCGGGAGCTCGGGGGTGGGCTCGGTGGTGGTCTCGCTCATGCCGTTCCTCCAGTCGGTGCGGCGGCCAGCGCGCGGGCGGAGGCGTCCTTGAGGGCCATCCAGCTCATCAGCGCGCACTTGATGCGGGCGGGGTACTTCGACACCCCCGCGAAGGCGACGGCGTCCTCGAGCTCGTCCTCCAGCTTCTCGGCCACCGCCGGGTCGCCCTTGGACTGCATGAGCGTCACGAAGTGCTCGCCGGTGGCCAGCGCGTCGGTGACCGGGCGGCCGACCACGAGGTCGTACATCGCCGAGACCGACGCCTGGCTGATCGAGCAGCCCATGCCCTCGTAGGACACGTCGGCGATCGTGTCGCCGTCCAGGTGCACCCGCAGGGTCACCTCGTCCCCGCAGGTCGGGTTGACGTGGTGGACCTCGGCCTCGAACGGGTCGCGCAGGCCGCGGCCGTGCGGGTTGCGGTAGTGGTCCAGGATGATCTCCTGGTACATCGACTCGAGCTGCATCAGGCGGGTGCCTCCTCCGGCGTCACTCCGAAGAAACGCTGCGCCGCCCGCACACCTTCCACCAGCGCGTCGACGTCGTCGTAGCCGGTGTGCACGTAGAAGGTGGCCCGGGTGGTGGCCGGGACGCCGTAGCGCCGGACCACCGGCCACGCGCAGTGGTGGCCGACCCGGACGGCGATGCCGAGGTCGTCGAGGACCTGGCCGACGTCGTGCGGGTGGATGCCCTCGACGGTGAAGGACACCGCGCCCCCGCGGGCGACGGTGTCGGGCGGACCGATCACCGTGACGCCGGGGATCGCCTGCAGCCGCTCGAGGGCGTAGGCGGTGAGCGCCTCCTCGTGCGCCTGCACGTTCTCCATGCCCAGCGCCTGCAGGTAGTCGACGGCGGCGCCGAGGCCGATGGCCTGCGCCGTCATCGGCACACCGGCCTCGAAGCGCTGCGGCGGCGGCATGAAGGTGCTGCCCTCCATGCGCACGACCTCGATCATCGAGCCGCCGGTCAGGAACGGCGGCAGCGCGTCGAGCACCTCGTAGCGGCCCCAGAGCACGCCGATACCGGTGGGCCCGAGCATCTTGTGGCCGGAGAAGACGAGGAAGTCCGCGCCCAGCGCCGCGACGTCGACCGGCTGGTGCGGCACCGACTGCGCGCCGTCGACCAGCACCAGCGCGCCGACCTCCCGCGCCCGCGCCACGATCGGCTCGAGCGGGTTGATCGTGCCCAGGATGTTCGACTGCTGGGTGACCGCGACCAGCTTCGTGCGCTCGGTGACGACGGTGTCGAGGTCGGAGAGGTCGAGCCGGCCGTCGTCGGTGAGGCCCAGCCACCGCAGCGTGGCGCCGGTGCGCTCGCACAGCTGCTGCCAGGGCACCAGGTTGGCGTGGTGCTCCATCTCGGTCACGACGATCTCGTCGCCCTGGCCGACGGCGTACCGGCGGAAGGACGGCTCCTTGGCCGTGGCGGCGTTGGACAGCGCGTAGGCGACGGTGTTGACCGCGTCGGTCGTGTTGCGGGTGAACACGACCTCCTCGACGGCGGCGCCGATGAACCCGGCGACCTTCGCCCGCGCCGCCTCGTAGAGGCCGGTGGCCTCCTCGGCGAGCTGGTGCGCGCCGCGGTGCGGGGCGGCGTTGTGGTTCTCGTAGAAGTCGCGCTCGGCGTCGAGGACGCTCCGCGGCTTCTGCGAGGTGGCCCCGGAGTCGAGGTAGACCAGCCGCTTCCCGTCGCGCACGGTGCGCGACAGGATCGGGAAGTCCGCCCGGATCGCCTCGACGTCCAGGGGCAGGGGCTGCTTCTGCGCCCCGGCAGCGGGACGCGAGACGGTCGAGGTCATGCCTTCGCGGTCTCCTTCGAGCCCTTGACGTAGGCGGCGTAGCCCTCGGCCTCGAGCTTATCGGCGAGCTCCTTGCCGCCCTCGTCGACGACCTTGCCGCCGACGAACACGTGCACGAAGTCCGGCGTGATGTAGCGCAGGATCCGCGTGTAGTGGGTGATCAGCAGGACGCCGACGTCACCCTCCTCGCGGGTGCGGTTGACGCCCTCGGAGACGACCCGCAGCGCGTCGACGTCGAGGCCGGAGTCGGTCTCGTCGAGGACGGCGATCTTCGGCTTGAGCAGCCGCATCTGCAGGATCTCGTGGCGCTTCTTCTCACCGCCGGAGAAGCCCTCGTTGAGGTTGCGCTCGGCGAACGCCGGGTCCATCTCCAGCGCGGTCATCTCGTCGCGCACGTCCTTGACCCAGGTGCGCAGCTTCGGCGCCTCGCCCTTGACCGCGGTGGCCGCGGTGCGCAGGAAGTTCGACACCGAGACGCCGGGGACCTCGACCGGGTACTGCATGGCGAGGAACAGGCCGGCGCGGGCGCGCTCGTCGACGCTCATCGCGAGGACGTCCTCGCCGTCGAGGGTCACCGTGCCGCCGGTGATCGTGTACTTCGGGTGGCCGGCGATCGAGTAGGCCAGCGTGGACTTCCCCGACCCGTTGGGGCCCATGATCGCGTGCGTCTCGCCCGACCGGACGGTCAGGTCGACGCCCTTGAGGATCTCCTTGGCGTCGTCGCCCTCGCCGACCGTGACGTGCAGGTCGCGGATCTCCAGAACCGACACTTCTCTTCTCGCTCCTCAGTTGCCGGCCGCGAGCGGGAGGCTGCCGTCGGCTTCGGTGTCGACGAGCACGTCCTCCCCCTGCACGCGGACCGGGTAGACGTCGACCGGCTCGGTGGCCGGCAGGTTGGTGGGCTCGCCGGTGCGCAGGTCGAAGCAGGACCCGTGCAGCCAGCACTCGATGGTGGGGGCGCCGTCGAACTCCTCGACGTCGCCCTCGGACAGGGGGACCTCGGCGTGCGAGCAGACGTCCTGGACCGCGTAGACCTCGCCCTCGAACCGGACGACGGCGACGTCGAGGTCGGCCAGCTCCACCCGCAGCGCCCCGTTCTCCGGGACGTCGGAGAGGGCGCAGACCCGCTCGAAGGCCATGGGTCAGGCCACCTCGACCGGCTGCTCGTCGAGGCCCGGCAGGGCCCCCAGGCGCGCCTCGATGGAGCGCATGATGCGGTCCTGCAGCTCGTCGACCCCGATGTGCTGGACGACGTCGGCGAAGAAGCCGCGGACCACCAGGCGGCGGGCGGTCTCGGCGTCGATCCCCCGCGAGCAGAGGTAGAACAGCTGCTCGTCGTCGAACCGGCCGGTGGCGCTGGCGTGGCCGGCGCCGACGATCTCGCCGGTCTCGATCTCCAGGTTGGGCACCGAGTCGGCGCGGGCGCCGTCGGTGAGCACCAGGTTGCGGTTGAGCTCGTAGGTGTCGGTGCCGGTGGCCGCCGGGCGGATGCGGACGTCGCCGATCCACACCGTGCGCGCGCCCTCGCCCTGCAGCGCGCCCTTGTAGAGCACGTTGCTGGTGCAGTTGGGCACCGCGTGGTCGACCCAGAGCCGGTGTTCCTGGTGCTGGGTCTCGTCGGAGAAGTAGACGCCGAACAGCTCGGCGGTCCCGCCGGGGCCGGCGTACTGCACGTTGCTGACCAGCCGCACGAGGTCTCCGCCGAGGGTGACCACGACCTGCCGGAAGGTGGCGTCGCGGCCGACGACGGCGTCGAACTGGCCGCCGTGCACCGCACCGGGCGCCCAGTCCTGGACCGAGACGACGGTGACCTGCGCGCCGTCGCCCACGAGGACCGCGACGCCGCCGCTGTACCGGGCCAGGCCCGCGTGGTCGAGGACGACGGTCGCCTCCGCGAACGCGCCCACCTCGACGACCAGCTGGCCCCAGACGACCTCGTCGGACCCGGTGCCCGACAGCCGCAGCGTGACCGGCCGGTCGGGCCGGGCCTCCGCGGCCACGCGGACGACGGCGGCGCCGCCGCTGCGCTGCCGGGTGAGCGCGGCCAGCCGGTCGACCGGCTCGGGCAGGCCCTTGAGCAGCGGGTCGTCGGCGTCGACCGAGGTCAGCTCGACGCCCTCGGGCAGGTCGGGATCCCAGGCGAGGTGCGCGTCGGACGGGGCGCCGTCGAGCAGCGGGCGGATCCGGCGCATCGGGGTGAAGCGCCAGACCTCCTCGCGGCCGGTGGGCACGCCGAAGGCATCGGGGTCGGTCGAGGTGAACCGCTCGGCCGGCGAGCCCGTCGGGGCGGTGCCGCCGTGCGAGTGCGCGCCCGGGGCCGCCTGCCCGGCGGTGCCGGTGCCGGCCGCGGGGACGGCCGGCGGGCCCGCCTGGGTGCCCACCCCCTCGCCGAACAGCTCGCCGGCGAGGGTGGCCGACTCGGTGGTGAGGCCAGTGGTGTTCGGGTCGGTCATCAGCCGACGGCACCTTCCATCTGCAGCTCGATCAGGCGGTTGAGCTCGAGGGCGTACTCCATGGGCAGCTCCCGGGCGATCGGCTCGACGAAGCCGCGCACCACCATCGCCATGGCCTCGTCCTCGGACAGGCCGCGGCTCATCAGGTAGAAGAGCTGGTCCTCGCTGACCCGGGAGACGGTCGCCTCGTGGCCCATCGCGACGTCGTCCTCGCGGACGTCGACGTAGGGGTAGGTGTCCGACCGGCTGATCGTGTCGACCAGCAGGGCGTCGCACTTGACCGTCGACCTCGACCCGGACGCGCCCTCGTCGATCTGGACCAGGCCGCGGTAGGACGTGCGGCCCCCGCCGCGGGCCACCGACTTCGACACGATGGTCGAAGAGGTGTTCGGGGCGGCGTGCACCATCTTGGCGCCGGCGTCCTGGTGCTGGCCCTCGCCGGCGAAGGCGATGGAGAGCACCTCGCCCTTGGCGTGCTCGCCGGTCATCCAGACCGCCGGGTACTTCATGGTGACCTTGGAGCCGAGGTTGCCGTCGATCCACTCCATGGTCGCGCCCTCGTGGGCGACGGCCCGCTTGGTGACCAGGTTGTAGACGTTGTTCGACCAGTTCTGGATGGTCGTGTACCGGCAGCGGGCGTTCTTCTTGACGATGATCTCGACGACCGCGGAGTGCAGCGAGTCCGACTTGTAGATCGGCGCGGTGCAGCCCTCGACGTAGTGCACGTAGGCGCCCTCGTCGACGATGATCAGCGTCCGCTCGAACTGGCCCATGTTCTCGGTGTTGATCCGGAAGTAGGCCTGCAGCGGGATCTCGACGTGCACGCCCTTCGGCACGTAGATGAACGAGCCACCCGACCACACCGCGGTGTTGAGCGCGGCGAACTTGTTGTCGCCGGACGGGATGACCGAGCCGAAGTACTCGCGGAAGAGGTCCTCGTGCTCCTTGAGGGCGGTGTCGGTGTCGAGGAAGACGACACCCTGCTCCTCGAGGTCCTCGCGGATCTTGTGGTAGACGACCTCGGACTCGTACTGGGCCGCGACACCGGCGATCAGCCGCTGCTTCTCCGCCTCGGGGATGCCCAGCTTGTCGTAGGTGTTCTTGATGTCCTCGGGCAGCTCGTCCCACGAGGTGGCCTGCGCCTCGGTCGAGCGCACGAAGTACTTGATGTTCTGGAAGTCGATCCCGGACAGGTCCGAGCCCCAGTCGGGCATCGGCTTGCGGCCGAAGAGCTTGAGGGCCTTGAGCCGGCGCTCGAGCATCCACTCGGGCTCGTTCTTGCGCGCCGAGATGTCCCGGACGACGTCCTCGTCCAGGCCGCGGCGGGCGGAGGCCCCGGCGACGTCGGCGTCGGCCCAGCCGTACTGGTAGCGGCCGAGCTGGTCGATCTGCTCGTCCTGCGTCAGCGGCGTGCCGGTCACCGGCTGCTGGGTGCTGGTCATGCGGGCGTCCTCTCCCGGTCGCTCGTGGGGGTGCTGCTGGTGGTGGACGGTGCGGGGCGCGGGACCCGCGCTGCACGCTCACCGGGTACAGGGCGCGCGGGGCCCGGTGTGTTCCCCGCGCCGGTGTGAGCCCGCGCGCGTGCGGGCCCGGGGATGTGGGTGGTGCACACGCCGTCGCCGTGGGCGATGGTCGCCAGCCGCTGGACGTGCGTCCCCACCAGCCGGCCGATCACCGCCGTCTCGACCTCGCACAGCTGCGGGAACTCCGCGGCCACGTGCGCCACCGGGCAGTGGTGCTGGCACAGCTGCCCGCCGCTGGCGATCGCGGAGGCCGAGGCAGCGTAGCCCTCGGCGGTCAGCGCCTCGGCGAGCGCCTGGGCGCGGTCGACCGGAGCCCCGGCGGCCCGCGCCACCGCGTCGGAGGCCCGCCGCTCCAGGCCGGCCAGCTGCGCCTCCGCGACGGCGCGGACGGCGTCGGGACCGCCCGAGGCGGCGACGTGGCGCAGCGCGGTGAGCGCGAGGTCGTCGTAGGCGTGCGCGAAGCCCGAACGGCCGGCGTCGGTGAGGTGGAAGCGCCGGGCGGGCCGGCCCCGCCCCCGGTGCGCGCCCGGCGCCGCCCGCTCCTCCACGCGGCCGCGGGCGGCGAGCGCGTCGAGGTGGCGGCGCACCGCGGCGGGGCTGACGCCCAGCCGGCCGGCGAGCTCGCTGGCGGTCTGCGGGCCGTGCTCGAGCAGCAGCGCGGTCACCCGGTCGCGGGTGCGGACGTCGTCGGCCCGTCCCGTCCCCGCCGGCGCCGTGCTGGTTTCCACAACACGATTGTGACCTATTTCGGGGACCCCGCAAGCAAGGTCGCCCTAACCCATCAGGCCCTGACCGCGCTGGTCAGGGCCTGGTGGGCCGGGTCACGCCTGGGCGGCGGCCGCCGGCTCGGCGTCCTCGACGGACAGGTCGAGCGCGCCGTCCCGGACACCGACGACCACGTGCCGGCCGGGGCCGACCCGCCCGTCGAGCAGCAGCCGCGCCAGCGGGTTGTCGACCTCCCGCTGGATCGCCCGGCGCAGCGGACGGGCGCCGAACTGCGGCTCGAAGCCGCGCTCGGCGATCCAGGCGACCGCCTCGTCGGTGAAGGTCACCGCGATGTCCTGCGCCGCCAGCCGTCGGCGGGTCTCGTCGAGCAGCAG
Source organism: Geodermatophilus sp. SYSU D00700 (assembly GCF_054050255.1). Classification (NCBI taxonomy): domain Bacteria; kingdom Bacillati; phylum Actinomycetota; class Actinomycetes; order Geodermatophilales; family Geodermatophilaceae; genus Geodermatophilus; species Geodermatophilus sp. SYSU D00700. The sequence goes on from NZ_JBJGZA010000001.1 coordinate 318,801, forward strand.
CCGGGTGATCTGCTGCAGCTGGTCGCTCTCCAGCTGCTGGAAGACCACGATCTCGTCGATCCGGTTGAGGAACTCCGGCCGGAACGACTCGCGCAGCCGCCGCATCAGCCGGTCGCGCAGCCCGGCGTCGGCGGCCGCGGCGTCCCCGGTGCCGAAGCCGAGCGGGGCGTTGCGGCCCTGGATCAGCTCGGAGCCGAGGTTGCTGGTCATGATCAGCACGGTGTTCCTGAAGTCGACCGTGCGGCCCTGCGAGTCGGTGAGCCGGCCGTCGTCGAGCACCTGCAGCAGGGTGTTGAAGACGTCGGGGTGGGCCTTCTCGATCTCGTCGAGCAGCACCACCGAGTAGGGGCGGCGGCGCACCGCCTCGGTGAGCTGGCCGGCGTCCTCGTAGCCGACGTAGCCGGGCGGGGAGCCGACCAGCCGGCTGACCGTGTGCCGCTCCTGGAACTCGCTCATGTCCAGCCGGATCATGCGGTCCTCGTCGCCGAACAGCGCCGTGGCCAGCGCCCGCGCCAGCTCGGTCTTGCCGACGCCGGTCGGGCCGAGGAACAGGAACGACCCGATCGGCCGGTCGGGGTCGCCCAGCCCCACGCGGGAGCGGCGGACGGCCTCGGCCACCACGCGGACGGCGTCGTCCTGGCCGACCACCCGCCCGTGCAGGTGCTCCTCGAGCTGCAGCAGCCGCGCCATCTCCTCCTGCGTCAGCTGGGCCACCGGGATGCCGGTCTGCCGCGACACCACCTCGGCGACGTCCTCGACGCCGACCTCGGGGACGCCGGACCGGCCACCGCCGCTGCGGGCCTCCTCCAGGCGCGCCTGCGCCTGGGCGAGCTGGTCGCGCAGCTCGACGGCGCGCTCGTACTGCTCCGCGGCGACCGCCTGGTCCTTCTCCCGCTGCAGCCGGTCGACCTCCTGCTCGAGGCCGCGCAGGTCGGTCGGCGGGGTCTTCACCCGCCGGCGCACCCGGGCACCGGCCTGGTCGATGAGGTCGATGGCCTTGTCGGGCAGGTGCCGGTCGGTGACGTAGCGGTCGGAGAGCTCCACGGCGGCCCGGACGGCGTCGTCGGTGAAGCGCACCTGGTGGTGGGCCTCGTAGCGGTCGCGCAGGCCGCAGAGGATCTGCACGGTGTCCTCGACGCTGGGCTCGGTCACCAGGATCGGCTGGAACCGGCGCTCCAGCGCCGCGTCCTTCTCGATGTTCCGCCGGTACTCGTCGAGCGTCGTCGCGCCGATGATGTGCAGCTCGCCGCGGGCCAGGGCCGGCTTGAGCATGTTGCCCGCACCGCCGGAGCCCTCCGAGGCGCCCGCGCCGACGACGGTGTGCAGCTCGTCGATGAACACGATCACCTCGTCGGAGTGCTCGCGGATCTCGTCCATGACCTTCTTGAGCCGCTCCTCGAAGTCGCCCCGGTAGCGGGTGCCCGCCACCAGGCCGGTGAGGTCGAGCTCGACCAGCCGGCGGCCGCGCAGCGTCTCCGGGACGTCGCCCTCGACGATCTGGGCGGCGATGCCCTCGACGATCGCGGTCTTGCCGACGCCGGCCTCGCCGATGAGCACCGGGTTGTTCTTCCGGCGCCGCGAGAGGACCTCGACGGTCTGCTCGATCTCGGACTCGCGGCCGATCACCGGGTCGATCTGCCCGTTGCGGGCCATCTCGGTGAGGTCGCGGCCGAACTCGTCGAGCGTCGGGGTGCTCGACTGCTGCCCCTGCCCGGGGCCGCCGGGCCGCCCGCCGCCGGGCTGCGGGGCACCCGTCGCGGCCTGCTGGAGGGCCTCCGGGGTGACGCCGCGCTCGCGCAGCACCCGGCCGCCCGGGGAGTCGGGGTTGACGGCGAGGGCGAACAGCAGGTGCTCGGGGCCGATGTAGGTGCTGCCCAGGGCGCGCGACACCCGGTGGGCGTCGAGCAGGGCGCGCTTGGCGGCCGGCGTCAGGGACGGCGCCTCGTCCCGCGGCTCGCCGCGCAGCGGCTGGCCGTCGAGCTCGCTGCGCAGCCGGTCGGGGTCGGCGCCGGTGCGGGAGAGGAAGGCGCGGGTGGTCTCGTCGCCGGTCATCGCCCACAGCAGGTGCTCGGTGTCGAGGTCGGCGCTGCCGGTGGCCACCGCCTGGTGGGCCGCGGCGTTGACCAGCTCGCGCGCCTGCTGGCTGAGGAACTGGGTGATGTCGACACGCTGGCGCGGGACGCCCTGCCCGCCGCCGAGGTAGCGGGCGAAGAAGTCGTCGAAGGGGCTCCCGTAGGGGCCGGGGAAGAAGGGGGTGGTCATGCCTCACGTCCAGGGAGTCGGGTCGGTCGGGAGGTGCTCGCCGGAGGTCTCCCGTCGGGGAGCCCGTACCCGTGATGGGGCACCGTCACCGGGCGCGGCGCGTCGGCCGCTGCCGAGGGGGTGCAGCGCCCGGCCGGGCCCCGCTGCTTCCCCGCTGTGATCTGCCCTGAGCGAACCGGGACGGCGCCCGCGCGCGGCTAGCATCGGGCCGTGCGGGTCCCCTCTGCCCTCGTCTCCCGGATCGCGCTGGTCAACCTGGTGGCCAACGGCGCGATCGTCGTCACCGGCGGCGCCGTCCGGCTGACCGGCTCGGGGCTGGGCTGCCCCACCTGGCCGCGGTGCACCGACGAGAGCTTCGTGGCCACTCCGGAGCTGGCCGGGCACGGCGCGATCGAGTTCGGCAACCGGCTGCTGACCTTCGTGCTCGCCGCGGTCGCGATCGCCACCGTCGTCGCAGTCTTCCGCTCCGGCCGCCGCGACCTGCGCACGCTCGCCGTCGTCGCGTTCCTGGGCATCCCCGCGCAGGCGCTGCTCGGCGGGGTGACCGTGCTGACCGGCCTGAACCCGTGGACGGTGGCCGCGCACTTCCTGCTGTCGTCGGTACTGGTCGCGGTGTCCACGGTGCTGTGGCTGCGGTCGCGGGAACCCGGGGTCGGCCAGCCGCTGGTCCGCCGTCCCATCGCGCTGCTGGTCGGCGGGATCTCCGCGGTGACCGCCGCGGTGCTGGTGCTGGGCACGATCGTCACCGGCAGCGGCCCGCACAGCGGCGACCTCGACGACACCGGCGCCCCCTCGGGTGGGCGGATGGGCTTCGACCCCGAGACGGTCAGCCAGCTGCACGCCGACGCCGTCTTCCTGCTCGTCGGCCTGACCGTCGCGCTGCTGGTGGCGCTGCACGCCATGGACTCCCCCGGCCGGGTGCGCCGGGCCGCGCGCGACCTGCTGGTCGTGCAGCTGCTGCAGGGCGTGGTCGGCTTCGTGCAGTACTTCACCCACCTGGCGGTGCTGCTGGTGCTGCTGCACATGCTCGGCGCGGTGCTGGTGACCGTGTACACCGCGCGACTGGCGTGGTCGGTCCGCGGCCCGGCGAGCGAGCAGCCCCTCGACGCCGCCGCCGTCCCCACCGCCGCCGTCCGCTGAGCCGCGGGGCCGGCCTCACTCCCGCGCCGGCCCCACCCCGCGGTGCCCGACCGGAGGCCGCTGCGCCCGGCGGCAGCGAGGTGCGCACGGTCGCGTCGAGAGGTGCGCTGCCGTCGTCATCGCGGTCCCGTGACCACACCGGATGACCCACTGGGCGCTTCCCGGCGGACGGCGGGGTCGCCGGAGTGCTCAGAGGAGGACGTCGACGGCGATCGCGATCGACAGCAGCGTCATGTGCGTGATCGACACCGAGAACAGCCGCATCGGCCGGCCCGGGACCGCGGCCAGGATGCGGCCGAGCCACTGGTGGGACTCGGCGACGTACCAGGCGCCGAGGAGTCCGCCGCCGATGGCGAACGCCCAGCCCAGGACGGGGCTCAACGACCCCATGAGCAGGGTCGCCCCGAGCGTGGCCCACGCCCACACGACCGACTGCCGGCCCACGCTCGCCGGACCGGCGACGACCGACAGCATCGGGACCCCGGCCCGGGCGTAGTCCTCGCGGTACCGGCTGGCCAGCGCCCAGAAGTGCGGCATCTGCCAGCAGAACACGACGGCGAAGAAGGCCAGCGCCGGCCAGTCGAGCGAGCCGGTCACCGCCGCCCAGCCGATGAGCACCGGCGCGGCCCCGGGGAACGCCCCGAAGACCGTGTTGTGCCGGGTCCGGCGCTTGAGCACCATCGTGTAGACGACGGAGTAGGCCAGGATCGCCACCGCGGCCAGCGCCGTGGCCAGCGGCGTCGTCTCGAACCACAGGATGGCCAGCGACGCCGTGGCCAGGACCGCCCCGAAGACCAGCGCCGCCCGCGGGGACACCACCCCGGCCGGGATGGGCCGGTTGCGGGTGCGCGACATCAGCCGGTCGATGTCCCGGTCGTACCAGCAGTTGACGACGTTGGCCGCCCCCGCGGCGAACATCCCGCCGACCAGCGTGGCGCCCACGAGCCGCCAGGAGGGCCACCCGCCGGCCGCCATCATCATCGCCGGCAGCGTCGTCACCAGCAGCAGCTCGACGAGCTTCGGCTTGGTCAGCGCGACGTAGGCGCCCACCACGGCGGGCAGGCGGCGGGCGGAGACGGCCGGGCGCTCGGAGAGCGCCGTCACCTGACGACCTCTCCCGCGCGCACCCACGGGCGCCAGGGCACCACCGGGCACGAGGACAGCACGGGGGTCCCTTCGAACCGGGGGATGAACGCTGCCCACTGTATCCCTCGGGCACCCCGCCGGCGGCTCGGGATGACTAGGGTCTGATCACGTTGACGCCGCGCGGACAGCGGGTACGGCCGTCGCCGACGACGGAGCGTCCCGGGCCAGCGATGACCCGGGGGGCACCGGGCCCCACCGCACTCACCGCCCGCGTCGCCCGTCCGGGAGCACGGGACACCGTCCCCGGACGGCTCAGCACCGGCCGACCTCGAGGAGCACCGTCCGACATGACCAGCGACACCACGAGCTCGGGCACCAGGAGCACCGGGTCCGAGGCCCCGGCCGAGGCCGCCACCGACGCGCCGACCGGCGACCCCCGCCAGCCGCGCCCGACGCTGCCGGACGGCTTCGGCGACCTCGACCGCCGCGTGATCGACACCGCCCGGGTGCTGGCCATGGACGCCGTCCAGAAGGTCGGCAACGGCCACCCGGGCACTGCGATGAGCATGGCGCCCACCGCCTACCTGCTGTTCCACAAGTGGCTCCGGCACGACCCCAGCGACCCGAACTGGGTCGCCCGCGACCGCTTCGTGCTGTCCATGGGGCACTCGAGCCTGACGCTGTACGTGCAGCTGTACCTGTCCGGCTACGGCCTCGAGCTCGACGACCTCAGGGCGCTGCGCACCTGGGGCTCGAAGACCCCCGGCCACCCGGAGGTCAACCACACCCCGGGCGTGGAGACGACGACCGGCCCGCTCGGCCAGGGCGTCGGCAACGCCGTCGGCATGGCCATGGCCGCCCGCCGCGAGCGGGGCCTGCTCGACCCCGACGCCGCCGAGGGCGAGAGCCTCTTCGACCACACCATCTGGGTCTTCGCCTCCGACGGCGACCTGGAGGAGGGCGTGAGCGGCGAGGCGTCGTCGCTGGCCGGCACCCAGAAGCTGGGCAACCTGGTGCTCGTCTACGACGACAACCGCATCTCCATCGAGGACGACACGACCGTCGCCTTCACCGAGGACGTCGGCAAGCGCTACGAGGCCTACGGCTGGCACGTGCAGCGCGTCGACGACGGCGAGGACCTCGCCGCGGTCGACGCCGCCGTCGCCGCCGCCAAGGCCGAGACCGGCCGCCCGTCGATCATCGTGCTGCGGACGGTCATCGCCTGGCCGGCGCCCAACAAGCAGAACACCGGCGCCGCACACGGCTCGGCGCTCGGCGACGACGAGGTGCGCGCCACCAAGGAGGTCCTCGGCTTCGACCCGGAGCAGACCTTCCAGGTCGACGACGAGGTGCTCGCCCACGCCCGCTCGGTGGTCGACACCGGCAAGCAGGCGCACGCCGAGTGGCAGCAGCGCTTCGACGCCTGGGCGCAGGAGCAGCCCGAGCGCGCCGCACTGCTGGCCCGGATGGGCGAGCGCCGGCTGCCCGAGGGCTGGGCCGAGGGCCTGCCCACCTTCGACGCCGACCCCAAGGGCGTGGCCACCCGCAAGGCCTCGGGCAAGGTGCTCTCCTCCCTCTACCCGGTGCTGCCCGAGCTGTGGGGCGGGTCGGCCGACCTCGCCGAGAGCAACAACACCGCCGTCGAGGGCGAGCCCTCGTTCCTGCCCTCGGACCGCCAGACGAAGATGTGGAGCGGCGGCCCCTACGGCCGCACCCTGCACTTCGGCGTCCGCGAGCACGCCATGGGCGCGATCATGAACGGCATCGCGCTGCACGGCGGCACCCGCGTCTACGGCGGCACCTTCCTCACCTTCTCCGACTACATGCGCGGCGCGGTCCGCCTGGCCGCGCTCATGCAGCTGCCGGTCATCTACGTGTGGACGCACGACTCGATCGGCCTGGGCGAGGACGGCCCGACCCACCAACCGATCGAGCACTTCGCCGCGCTGCGCGCCATCCCCGGCCTCGACGTCGTCCGCCCGGCCGACGCCAACGAGGTCGCCGTCGCCTGGCGGACCATCCTCGAGCACAACGACCGCCCGGCCGGCCTGCTGCTGTCCCGGCAGAACCTGCCGGTGTTCGACCGCTCGGTGATGGCCTCCGCCGAGGGCGTCGCCCGCGGTGCCTACGTGCTGGCCGACGCCTCGAACGGGCAGCCCGAGGTGATCCTGCTGGGCACCGGCTCGGAGGTGCAGATCGCCGTCGCCGCCCGCGAGCGGCTCGAGGCCGACGGCGTCCCCACCCGCGTGGTGTCGGTGCCCTGCGTCGAGTGGTTCGCCGACCAGGACCAGGCCTACAAGGACGAGGTGCTCCCGCCGAGCGTCCGCGCCCGGGTCAGCGTCGAGGCCGGCGTCCCCATGGGCTGGCGCGAGTTCGTCGGCGACGCCGGCCGGATCGTGGGCCTGACCCACTACGGCGCCAGCGCCGCCTACTCCGTCCTCTACGAGGAGTTCGGTCTCACCGACGAGGCCGTCGTCACCGCCGCCCGCGAGTCGATCGAGGCCGCCGCGTCGGGCACCGCCGTCCCGGCCGGCCCGGTCGCGGCCACCGGCGGCCTCCCCCACCCCACCGGCGACCGCTGAGCCGCCGGGCCCACTATCTGGAAGGACCGAGACCATGGCACAGAACGAGAAGCTGGCGCAGCTGTCGTCCGCGGGGGTCGCCGTCTGGCTCGACGACCTCTCGCGCGACCGCATCCGCAGCGGCAACCTGCAGTCGCTGGTCGACGAGTACTCGGTCGTCGGCGTCACCACCAACCCGACGATCTTCGCCGCGGCGATCAGCGGGTCGGACTCCTACGACGACCAGGTGCACGCCCTCGCCGTGCGCCGGGTGAGCGTCGAGGAGGCGCTGCGCACCATCACCGCCGCCGACGTCCGGGACGCCTGCGACCTGCTCGCGCCGGTCGCGGAGCGGCAGCCCGGCGACGGCCGGGTGTCGCTGGAGGTGGCGCCGGGCCTGGCCCGCGACACCGACGCGACGGCGGCCGAGGCGGCGCACCTGTGGTGGCTGGTCGACCGGCCGAACCTGTTCATCAAGATCCCCGCCACCGAGGAGGGGCTGGCGGCGATCACCACCTCGATCGCCCGCGGCATCAGTGTCAACGTCACCCTCATCTTCAGCCTCGAGCGCTACCGGGCCGTCATGGACGCCTACCTGGCCGGGCTGGAGCAGCGGCTGGCCGAGGACCCCGACGCCGACCTGACCGGGATCGCGTCGGTGGCCTCGTTCTTCGTGTCCCGCGTGGACACCGAGATCGACAAGCGGCTGGAGAAGGTCGGCGCCGACCAGCTCAAGGGGAAGGCGGCGCTGGCCAACGCGCAGCTGGCCTACCAGGCCTACGAGGAGGTCTTCTCCTCCGACCGCTGGAAGGCGCTGGAGGCCAAGGGCGCCCGGCCGCAGCGGCCGCTGTGGGCCTCCACCGGCGTGAAGAACCCCGAGTACTCCGACACCCTCTACGTCAGCGAGCTCATCGCCCCCGGCACGGTCAACACGATGCCGGAGAAGACGCTCAAGGCCTACGCCGACCACGGCGAGCCGGGCACCCCGGTGCAGCAGAGCTACGAGGACGCGGCGGCCACCATGAAGGCCATCGCCGACGCCGGGGTCGACCTCGACGACGTCTTCCGCGTGCTCGAGGACGAGGGCGTGCAGAAGTTCGTCGACTCGTGGGACGAGCTCACCGAGTCGGTCCGCAGTGAGCTCGAGGACAAGGCATGACCCTGCAGTTCAGCTGCAGCGGGCTCGACGTCCCCGAGAACGTCCGGACGCAACTGGCCGACGACGACGTCGCCGCGCGGCTGGTGGCCAAGGACGCCACGCTGTGGGGTCCGGAGGCCGAGAGCGAGGCCGCCATCCGGCTGGGCTGGCTGGACCTGCCGGCGTCCTCCCGGGAGCTGCTGCCGCGGCTGGCCGCGCTGCGGTCGGAGCTGGCCGCCGAGGGCCTCGACCGGGTGGTGCTGGCCGGCATGGGCGGGTCCTCGCTCGCGCCCGAGGTGATCTGCCGGACCGCGGGCGCACCGCTGGTGGTGCTCGACACCACCGACCCGGGGCAGGTCGCCGCCGCCATGGCCGACCTCGAGCGCACCGTCGTGGTGGTCAGCTCCAAGTCCGGCGGCACGATCGAGACCGACAGCCACCGCCGGGCCTTCCTCGCCGCCTTCGCCGAGGCGGGCCTGGACGAGGAGCAGGCCGGGCGCCGGTTCGTCGTCGTCACCGACCCGGGCTCGCCGCTGGCCGAGACGGCGGCGGCGATGGGCGCCCGCGCGGTCTTCCTCGCCGACCCGAACGTCGGCGGCCGCTACAGCGCGCTGTCGGCGTTCGGCCTGGTGCCGGCCGCGCTGGCCGGGGTCGACGTCGGGTCCCTGCTCGACGAGGCCGCCGACCTCGCCGAGCACCTCGCCGAGCCGGGCAACCCGGCGCTGGAGCTCGGCGTCGCGCTCGGGGCCGGCTTCCGCACCGGCCGGGACAAGGTGGCGCTGGCCGACGGCGGCACCGGCGGCGGCCGCATCGAGGGCTTCGGCGACTGGGCCGAGCAGCTCGTCGCCGAGTCCACCGGCAAGGAGGGCCGCGGGCTGCTGCCCGTCGTCCTGGAGTCGGCCGACGCCCCGGGATCGGCGGCGCCCGACGCACTGCTGGCCGTCGTCGGCGGGAGCCCGGTCGAGGGCCGGCCCTCGGTCGGGGTCACCGGCCCGCTGGGCGCCCAGTTCCTCGGCTGGGAGTACGCGACCGCGGTCGCCGGGCGGGTGCTGGGGATCAACCCCTTCGACCAGCCCAACGTCACCGAGTCGAAGGAGAACACCGCCCGCATCCTCGACGCCGGCCTGCCCGACGAGCAGCCGGCCGTGACGATCGGCGCGGTCGAGGTGTACGGCTCGGGCGGGGTGCTCGACGGCGTCGACGTGTCGCAGCACGACGGCCTGCGGCTGGTCCTCGACTCGCTGCTGGCCTCGGTGCCGCCGCGCGGCTACCTCGCCGTCATGGCCTACCTCGACCGGGAGGCCGACGCCCGCGCCGGGGAGCTGCGCGCGGCGCTGGCCCGGCGCACCGAGCACGCGGTCACCTTCGGCTGGGGTCCGCGGTTCCTGCACTCGACCGGCCAGTACCACAAGGGCGGCCCGCAGGTCGGCGCGTTCCTGCAGGTCACCGGCGCGGTCGCCGAGGACCTGCCGGTGCCCGACCGGCCGTTCTCCTTCGGCACGCTGCAGGCCGCCCAGGCCGCCGGTGACCGGCAGGCGCTGGCCGACCGGCAGCGGCCGCTGCTGCACCTGCACCTGACCGACCGCGCCGCCGGGATCGACCAGGTCCTCGGTGCCCTCGGCTGACCGCCGGGGTAGCACCGGGGTCGTCGCACCGAGGAGCCCAGAGGAGGACTCGTGATCCCCAACCCGCTGCGCGACCCGCGGGACCGGCGGCTGCCGCGCGTCCCCGAGCCCTGCGCGCTGGTCGTCTTCGGCATCACCGGCGACCTGGCGCGCAAGAAGCTGCTCCCCGCGGTCTACGACCTGGCCAACCGGGGGCTGCTGCCGACCAACTTCGCGCTGCTGGGCTTCGCGCGGCGGGACTGGGGTGACCAGGACTTCGCCGAGCTGGCCCGGGACGCCGCCCGCAACGCCGCCCGCACGCCGTGGCGGGAGGAGGTCTGGGAGCGGCTGGCCGCCAGCGTCCGGTTCGTGCAGGGGTCCTTCGACGACGACAACGCCTTCGACGAGCTGGCCAACGCGCTGAACGACCTGGAGAGCAGCCACGGCATCGGCGGCAACGCGGCGTTCTACCTGTCCATCCCGCCGGCGATGTTCCCGGTCGTGCTCAAGCAGATGCAGCGCACCCGCATGGCCGAGAGCACGCCCGACCGGTGGCGGCGGGTCGTCGTCGAGAAGCCCTTCGGCACCGACCTGGCCTCCAGCCGCGAGCTCAACGAGCTGGTCGACTCGGTGTTCAGCGCCGAGGACGTCTTCCGCATCGACCACTACCTGGGCAAGGAGACCGTCCAGAACCTGATGGCGCTGCGGTTCGCCAACACGCTGTTCGAGCCGATCTGGAACGGCCACCACGTCGACTCGGTGCAGATCACCATGGCCGAGGACGTCGGCATCGGCGGGCGGGCGCAGTTCTACGAGCGGACCGGCGCCGCCCGCGACGTGCTGCAGAACCACCTGCTGCAGCTGCTGGCGCTCACCGCGATGGAGGAGCCGGTCGAGTTCTCCGCCGACGAGATCCGCACCGAGAAGCTCAAGGTGCTGCGCGCGGTGTCGCTGCCCGAGGACATGCGCACCTTCGCCGTCCGCGGCCAGTACGAGCAGGGCTGGCTGGCCGGCCAGCGGGCCCGCGGCTACCAGCAGGAGGAGGGCGTCGACCCGGCGTCGACGACCGAGACCTACGCCGCGGTCCGGCTGGGCGTGGAGACCCGCCGCTGGGCCGGCGTGCCGTTCTACCTGCGCGCCGGCAAGCGGCTGCCGCGCCGGGTCACCGAGATCGCGCTGGTGTTCAAGCGGGCGCCGCACCTGCCCTTCGCCGACACCGACACCGAGGAGCTGGGCAACAACCAGCTCGTCGTGCGCGTGCAGCCCGACGAGGGGGTGACGCTCAAGTTCGGGTCGAAGGTGCCCGGCAGCGTCATGGAGGTCCGGGACGTGTCCATGGACTTCCTCTACGGCGAGCAGTTCACCGAGACCAGCCCCGAGGCCTACGAACGGTTGCTGCTCGACGTGCTGCTCGGCGACGCCACGCTGTTCCCGCGCAACGCCGAGGTCGAGGCGTCCTGGGCGGTCATCGACCCGCTCGAGGAGTTCTGGGCGGGCAGCGCGCCGGAGCCCTACCGGGCCGGCGAGTGGGGCCCGCGGGCCGCCGACGACATGCTCGCCGCCGAGGGGCGCCGGTGGCGGCGTCCGTGACCCCGCCCCGGGACAGTCGCCGTCGAGAGGAGCAGATCCCGTGACCACGCTGTGGGACACCACCGGCTCGGCCGTGGTGAAGGAACTGGCCGCCCAGCGACGGACCGGCGGCGCGGTCCTCTCCGGCGTGGCCCTGACGCTGGTCGTCGTCGCCGACGAGGGCCGGGTGACCGAGGCCGAGGAGGCCGCGACCACCGCCTCCGAGCAGCACCCCTGCCGGATCCTCGTGGTGGTGCGCCGGCAGATCGAGGCCCCCGTCCCGCGCCTGGACGCCGAGGTGTCCATCGGCGGGCGGCTGGGCCCCGGTGAGGCGGTCGTCATGCGGATGTACGGGCGGCTGGCCCTGCACGCCGAGTCGGTCGTGCTCCCCCTGCTGGCCGCCGACGCCCCCGTGGTCACCTGGTGGCACAGCGACCCGCCCCAACAGCTGACCACCGACGCACTCGCCGTCATCGCCGACCGGCGGATCACCGACAGCACCGTGGCCGCCGACCAGATGACCGCGCTGCGCACCCGGGCGCAGGACTACGCCCCCGGCGACACCGACCTGGCCTGGACCCGGTCCACCGGCTGGCGGGCGACCCTCACCTCGGCGCTGGACTCGGTCTCCGGCCGCCGCGGCGACGTCGTCCGGATCCTGGGCGGGCGCGTCGAGGGCGACCCGGGTGCGGCCACCGCGCAACTGCTGGCCGGCTGGATCGAGTCACGCTCGGGCGCCCGGCTGGAGGTCGTGCAGGCCACCCGGCACTCCGGCCCCAGCGGCATCGACTCGGTGGTCCTCGAGCTCGACCAGGACGAGGAGGTGCGCGTCCACGCCGACCGCCGCGGCGGCGCGGTGATCAGCCAGCCCTACCGGCCCGACGCCACCATGGCGCTGCCCGACCGCTCGCTGGGCGACCTGCTCGGCGAGGAGCTGCGCCGGCTGGACCCCGACGAGCCCTACGCCGAGGCGCTGGAGACCACCACCGGGGTCTCGGGGCTGGCCGGCCGCGCCGGGGTGCGCTCGCACGTGTGGGTCGACCCCGCCGAGCCGGACGGCGCCGGATCCGGGGCGGTCGACGCCGCGGAGGTCGCCGAGGGCAGCCCGCACGGCGCGGCGCCCACCGTCCCGCCGACCTCCGAGGGCACCGACGAGGTGGCCCTGCACGGCGAGCACGACACCCCCGACCCGACGGCACCCGAGGCGGTCCGGTGACCCTCACCCCCGGTGACCGGATCGTCGAGGAGCTCTCGCGGCGGACCGACGGCCCGGTGCCCGACGTGATCGTCGAGCCCGACGCCGAGACGCTGGCCCGCGCGGTCGCCGCGGCGCTGGTGGCCCGGCTGGCCGCCGCGCAGGCGGTGCACGGGACGGCGTCGGTCGTGCTCACCGGCGGGGGTGTGGGCACCGACGTGCTGCGGCGCGTCGCCGACCTCGCCGCCGAGCCGGCCCGCGAGCGGGTGGACTGGGGCGCCGTCGACGTCTGGTGGGGCGACGAGCGCTTCGTCCCGGCCGACGACGACGAGCGCAACGAGAAGGGCGCCCGGGAGGTCCTGCTCGACCGGGTCGGCGTACCCGCCGAGCGGGTGCACCCGATGCCGGCCTCCGACGCCGGGTTCGCCGAGCCCGAGGAGGCGGCCGAGTGGTACGCCGGGGTGCTGGCCGACGCGGCCGAGGGCGGGCCGCTGCCGCGCTTCGACGTGCTGCTGCTCGGGATGGGCGGCGAGGGCCACGTGGCGTCGATCTTCCCGCACTCGCCGGCGGCGTCGGACGCGCGTCCCGTGGTGGCCGTGCGCGACTGCCCCAAGCCGCCCCCGACCCGGGTCAGCCTGGGCTTCTCCGCGATCGGCAGCGCCGAGGAGGTGTGGCTGCTCGTGGCCGGTGAGGGCAAGGCCGAGGCCGTCGCGCGGGCCCTCGGCGGCGCCGACCCGCTCGAGGTGCCGGCGGCCGGCGCCTGCGGCCGCCGGGCCACCCGCTGGCTGCTCGACGCCGCGGCGGCGAGCCGGCTGCCCGGAGCGCAGGACACCGACTGACGGGCGGGACGGCGGCGGACGGGGTGCTGCGGATCGGGCTGCTCGGGCCCCTCGAGGTCCGCCGCGACGGTGTCCCCGTGCCGGTCGGCGCCCGCCTCCAACGGGCCGCCCTGGCGGTGCTCGCGCTGGAGGCCGGCCGGCTGGTCTCCGCCGACCGCCTGGCCGACCTGCTGTGGCACGGCTCGCCGCCGCCCAAGGTCACGGCGTCCCTGCACAGCACCATCGCGCTGCTGCGCCGCACCCTCGACCCCGGGCGGGCGCCCCGCTCCAGCGGCTCGGTGCTGCTCACCGCGCCACCCGGCTACCGGCTCGCCCGCGAGGCCGTCGAGATCGACGCCGACCTCTTCGAGCGGCTGCTCGGCGAGGCCCGGCACGCCACCGGCGACGCCGCCCGGACGGTCGCCCTGCTCGACGACGCCCTGGCGCTGTGGCGCGGCCCGGCGCTGGCCGAGTTCGCCGACGAGCCCTTCGCCCGCGCCGCCGCCGACCGCTGGACCGAACTGCGGCAGGACGCGGTCGAGCAGCGGGCCGCGGCGCTGCTCGCGCTCGGCGAGACCGGTCGCGCCGTCGCCGACCTGCAGGCGCACCTGGCCGCCGCCCCGCTGCGCGAGCAGGCCCGCGCCTCGCTCGCTCACGCCCTGTATCTCGGCGGCCGCCCCGGGGAGGCGCTGGCGGTGCTCGCCGAGGGCCGCCGGCTGCTGCGCGAGGAGCTGGGTCTGGACCCGGGCCCGGCACTCCGCGAGGTCGAGGAGCGGATCCTCCGCCGGGACCCGGCGCTGCAGCCCGTGCCCGTGCGGTCCGCCCCCGCGCCGTCCCCGGCGGCGGGGCCGCCGCCGCTGCGCGGCCGGGAGGGCGAGTGCGCCCTGCTCGCCCGCGTCCTGACCGACGCCGCCGGCGGGTCGGGCGCCGTCGTGCTGCTCACCGGGGACGCCGGGATGGGCAAGACCGAGCTGCTGCGGTGGCTCACCGCGTCCGCCGGCGCGACCGGGGGCGGCGCGCACACCGGCACCTGCCGCGACGGCGTGGCCGCGCCGCCCTACTGGCCGGTGCTGCAGGTGCTGCGCGGCGCCGTCCCGGGGCTGGACGCGGCGACCCGTGCGGGGGTGGCACGTGCCCTCGGCCCGCTGCGGGCGGTGGTCCCCGGCCTCGGCGAGGCACCGCAGGCCGCCGGCGGGGGCATCGACCCGGCGATGGTGCTCGTGCACCTGACCGACGCGCTGACCGGTGTCCTCGCCGCGACCGGCCCGCCGGCGGTGCTGGCGCTCGACGACCTGCACGCGGCCGACCCGGCGACCCTGCGCCTGGTCGCCGGTCTCGCCGCGGACGTCGCCGGCTCCCCCGTCGTCCTCGCCCTGGCGCTGCGCAGCGGCGAGGCGGACGCGCCCGCCCTGGTCGACACGCTGGCCGCGCTCGGCCGGCTGCCGCGGCTGGTCCGCCTCGACCTCGAGCCGCTGGCCCCGGCCGCCGTGGCCGACCTGGTCCGCACCGCCGCCTCCGCCGACCTCGGCGACGACGGCGTCCGGGACGTGGTGACCCGCGCCGACGGCAACCCCTTCTTCGCCCTCGAGCTGGCCCGTGCCACCGGCTCTCCCGACGGCGGCGCGCCGACGGGACGGGGCCGCGCCGTGGGCGGGGTGCCCGCCGCGGTCCACGACGTGCTGCGCCAGCGCGTCCTCCGCCGGCCGCCTCCCGGCCCCGACCTGCTCACCGCGGCCGCCGTCGCCGGGGCGCCGCTGTCGGTCGAGGACCTCGCCGCGGTCGTCGGCGTCCCCGTCGGGGAGGCGCTGGGCGCCCTGGAGTCGGCGGTCGCCGCGCGGCTGGCCGTGGACGGCGGGGACGGCACGTTCGCGCCGGGCCACGCGCTGCTCGCCGAGGTCCTCCGGGCGCAGCTGTCCAGCGCCCGCACCGCCCGGCTGCACCGCGCGATCGGCGAGCGGCTGGCCGCGCGGGCGGGTGCGGACCCGGAGCAGGCCGCGCGCGTCGCCGGCCACCTGTTCGCCGCCCGCGCGCTCGACGGCGGGGTCGCCGCCGTGCCGTGGCTGGAGCGCGCCACCGACCACGCGGTCCGCGTCTCGGCGCTCGACCTGCTCCGGGAGCTGGGCGGGCAGCTGCTGACGGCGGCCGCCGCCCTGCCGGCCGGTCCCGAGCGCCGCCGGCGGGAGCTGCGCGCGCTCGGCCGCACCGCGTACGCCGACGCGTGGGCGGCCGGCTACGACAGCCCGACCGTCCGCGAGTACGGCCGGCTGGTGACCGCCTGGGAGGTGCCCGACCCGCCGCACCCCGACGACGTCGAGCTGCTGTGGGTCGCCACGCTGTTCCAGTGCCAGGTCGGCCGCCTCGACGACGCCGACCGCACCGTCGCCCGGATGGCCGCGCTCGCCGGGCACCTGGACGACCCGACGGCCGGCTACCTGACCGAGGACATCACCGCCGTCGTGCGGTGGATGCAGGCCCGCCCGGCCGAGGCGCTGGGCCATCTCGAGCGAGCCGGGGCGCACGTCGCCACGGGCCGCGTCGACCTGCGCCGCTCGCTCGCCTTCTCACCGCCCACCCGGCTCGCCGTCGTCCGCGCCCTGTGCCTGTGGCTGCTCGGCCGGCGGGACGAGTCCCGGGCCCACGCCGACGCGGCCCTGGCCGTCGCCGAGGAGGCGGGGCTGGGCGCGGCCGGCTTCGCCCGCCGCTGGGCGCTGGTGCTCGCGCTGGTGGACGGCGACGCCGACCGCGTCCGCCGGCTGGTCGCGCTGCCGCTGCGGGAGCCCGCGTGGGAGCAGTACCGCTACCCGTCGGCGGTGGTCCGCTTCGCCGAGGGCTGGCTGCTCGCCCGCCGCGAACCCCGGGCCGGCCTGGCCGTGATGCGGGAGGCGCACGCGGCGCTGGCCGGGCAGGGTCTGGCCGCCGGCCGCTCGGTCTTCCTCGGCCTGCTCGCCGCCACCGCGCTGACGGCCGGGGAGCCGGCGGTGGCGGCCGCGACCTGCGAGGCGGGCCTGGCCGTCGCCGAGCGCGGCGAGCGCTACTGGGTGCCGGAGCTGACCCGGCTGCGGGACGCCGCCCGGCAGGCGGCCGGCGTCAGAGGACGCCAAGAGGACCTCAAGTCGGTGGCGCCACCCTCGGGGCCATGACCGCTGCGACCCTGCTCCCGTCCCCGTCCGGCACCCTCCGCGACCCCGTGACCGACGTCCGGCCCGGCGACCGCTGGCTGGTCGTCGTGGCCCACCCCGACGACGAGGCCTTCGGGTGCGGGTCGGTCATCGCCCGCGCCGCCGCGGCCGGTGCCCGCGTGACGCTGGCCTGCGCCACGCGCGGCGAGGCCGGACAGCCGGCTCCCGGACTGCCCGACTGCGGCGACCTGGGCGCCGTGCGGGAGGCAGAGCTGTACCGCTCGGCGGCCGCGCTCGGCGTCGCCGCCGTGGAGCTGCTGGGCTACCGCGACTCGGGTTTCGACGGCGCGCCGCCCCGCGGGTCGCTCTGCGCGGCACCGCCCGACGCCGTCGCCGGGGTCCTCGCCCGGCTGGTCGCCGACGCGCGGCCGGACGTGGTGCTGGTCCTCGACGGCACCGACGGGCACCGCGACCACCAGCGGGTCCGGACGGCCACCGCGGCCGCGGTCCGGGACGCGGCGGCGCCGGGCACCGTGCTCGTCGAGCACTGCCTGCCCAACTCGCTGATGCGCCGCTGGCTCGAGGAGATGCGCACCGTGCGGCCGGACACGGCCTACCACGCGATCGACCCGGCCGACTTCGGCCGCCCCGACGCGGAGGTGACCGACGTCCTCGACGTCAGCCGGTTCCTCGACCGCCGCGAGGCCGCGATGGCCGAGCACCGCTCGCAGGCCACCCCGTTCGACGGGCTCAGCCCGGACCTGCGCCGCGCGTTCCTGGCGACCGACCACCTGGCGCGGGTGGCGTGGCGGCCCCGCCGGCCGGGGACCTGGTGGGACCCGGGCCGGGCGGCCTGGGTGCCCTGCCCGGCGACGGGCTGACCGGCGGCCACCCGGCACCACGCACGCCGGGTACCGCAGCCCGGTGCGGGGCTGCGGTACCCGGGACGTTCAGGCGCCGCGGCGGGCCCGGAGCTTGGCCAGGGCCTCCTCGAGCAGGGCGTCGCCGTCGGCGTCGCTGCGCCGCTCGCGGACGTAGGCGAGGTGGGTCTTGTACGGCTCGGTGCGCGGCACCGGCGGCGGTGCCGCGGCGTCCTGGCCGGCCGGCAGGCCGCACCGGGGGCAGTCCCAGAGGTCGGGCACCTCGGCGTCGGTGGCGAAGGCCACCCGGGTCTCGTGGCCCTGGCTGCACCAGTAGCCGATCCTGTGCCGCGGTGCGGCCTCGCCGCGCTCGGCCTCTCCCATCGGACCCGCACCGACCCGGGTCCCCCGGATCGCGTTGCCACCAGCCACGAGCGCCCCCTCTGGACCGACCTGCACGGCGCGGTTCGCGTCGCGCGCGCAGTCTATGGCCTGGAGCGTGTTCTCTCGATCACGATTTTCCGCGAGGTGCCTGGTGGAGCCTCCGTCAGACCTTCAGCAGGATGCCCAGGGCCACGATGCACACGGTCCAGACCAGCCCGGTGAAGATCGTCAGCCGGTTGAGGTTCTTCTCGACGACCGAGGAGCCGGACAGCTGCGAGGACACCGCACCGCCGAACATCGAGGACAGGCCGCCGCCCTTGCCCCGGTGCAGCAGGATCAGCACCACCAGCAGGACGCTGGTGAGACCCAGCAGCACGTTGAGGACGACCTCGACCATGGCACCAGGGTAGCCGGTGCCCGCGGCGGGTCCGCTCAGCGCACGCCCGCGGTGGCCAGGTCGTAGCCGGCGTAGGGCCGCATGACCACGCCGTTGTGCAGCCGCTGACCGGCCAGCAGCCGCACGCGGGCCTCCGCCAGCGGCACGTACGCACCGGTGTCGAGGGCGGCGGCGGCCACGTCCCGCCAGGCCGCGGCGGCGGCCTCGGGATCGGTGGCGGCGCGGGCGGCGTCCACGGCCGCGGACACGGCGGGGTCGGTGAGCCGCGCGTAGTTGGTGTTGCCGACGGCGCTGACCGAGCGGCCGTCGACCAGCGGCACGAGGAACGAGCCGGGGAGCGGGAAGTCGGCGGTCCAGGTGGCCAGCACGATGCCGAAGCCGTTGCGGGCGACGTTGTCCGGGCTGCCGACGTCGGTGGCGTAGAAGCTGGCCGCGGGCAGCGGCCGGACCTCGGCGTCGATGCCCACCTCGGCGAGCTGGGCGGCGACGACGCCGGCCACCTCGACGCTGGCCTGCGCGTCGGGCACGGCCAGCACGGTGCTGAAGCCCTCGGGCTGCCCGCACGCGGCCAGCGCGTCGCGGGCGGCATCGGGGTCCGGCCCGGCGTCGGCACCCTCCCCCTCGGGCCCGCCGGGCAGCGTGCCCGGCCACAGCTGCCCGGCCCGCACCGCCCGGTCGGGGCCGCCGAGGACCTCCTGGACGGCGCGGCGGTCGATCGCGGCGGCGACCGCGGTGCGGCAGTTCGGATCGCTCATCGGGGCGACGTCGGTGGGCAGCGCCAGCAGCCGCAGCGCGCCGCTGGTCACCTCGTCGACCCGGTCGGGCAGGGGCACCTCTCCCCCGGTCTCGCCGGTCAGCCGCGCGCCGGTGGCCGGGTGCACGCCGGTGCCCGAGACGTCGACGTCGGCCGAGCCGGCGAGCAGCGCCTGGTCCCGCTCGAGGTTGGACAGGCCGGTGCGGACGACGACCCGGTCGGGCAGCGCCGTGCGGACCTCGTCGCTGGCCGGGTCCCAGGCGGGGTTGCGGTCGAGGACGATGCCGGTCGCGGCGTCGACCGTCGTGATCGCGTACGGGCCCGACGAGACCGGGTCGGCTCCGTAGCCGGCGCCGGTGTCGCTCTCCACCGGGACCGGGCTGCTCGAGGGCAGCGCCAGGACGTAGGGGAAGTCCGGCTGCGCCGAGCGGAGCCGGAAGACGATGGTGGCGTCGTCGGGCGTCTCGACGGCGGCCAGCCCGAGCTTGGCCGGGTCCTCGTCCTGGTACGGCCCGGCATAGGGGTTCTCGGGGTCGTCGAGCAGCTCCACGACGTGGGTGGGGCCGCCCACGATGACGTCGGAGGCGAAGGACCGCTCGATGCCGTACTTGACGTCGCGCGAGGTGATCGGCCGGCCGGTCTCGAACCCCACGCCGGGGCGGAGGGTGAACGTCCAGGTCAAGCCGCCGTCGGGGGTGGTGCCGAGGTCGGTGGCGAGGTCGGGCGCGAGCTCGCCGGTGGCACCGGGCTCGGAGGAGTAGGTGACCAGCGTGCGGGCGTAGAGCCGCATGAGGTTCCACACGCCGGGCTGGTAGGAGCGCTGCGGGTCGAGGCTGTCGATCTCGCCGGTGACCACCCGCAGCGTGCCGCCGGCCTCGTCCGACGGGGCGCGCACACCCTCGAGACCGGCGTCCGGGCCGTCGCCGAGGACCGGGACGCCGGCGTCGCCGTCCCCGCCACCGCGGCAGCTGACCGCGACGGCGACCACCAGCGCGACGACCAGCGCGAGGCCCAGGACGCGGCCGGCGGTACCGGACAGCAGCCCCGGCAGCCGGGTGGACCGGGTGGGTCGCTGCAGCCTGCTGCCCACCCGTGTCCCCCCGCTCGGCCGCCGGGGCGGCGTGCTCAGCCGCCCCCGGCGGCGATCCGACAGATCTGCGCGAACTCGTCGGCGTCGAGGCTCGCGCCCCCGACGAGTGCACCGTCGACGTCCGGCCCGGCCAGGATCCCGGCCGTGTTGGCGGCCTTCACCGACCCGCCGTAGAGGATACGGACGACCTCGGCCGTGCCCGGGCCGAAACGCTCGGCGAGCCGCGACCGGAGTGCGCCGCAGACCTCCTGGGCGTCCTCCGGGGTGGCCACCTCGCCGGTGCCGATCGCCCAGACCGGCTCGTAGGCCAGCACCACGCGGGCCACCTGCTCGGCGGAGAGGCCGGCCAGCGAGGCGTCGAGCTGGTCGGTGCAGTGCACCACGTGCCCGCCGGCCCGGCGGACCTCGAGCCCCTCCCCCATGCACACGATCGGCGTGAGGCCGTGCCGCAGCGCCGCCTGGGTCTTGGCGGCCACGACCGCGTCGTCCTCGGCGTGCAGCGACCGCCGCTCGGAGTGGCCGACGACGACGAAGCCGCACGCGAGCGCGGCCAGCATCGCGCCGCTGACCTCGCCGGTGTAGGCGCCGGAGTCGTGCGCCGAGAGGTCCTGCGCGCCGTAGCCGACCGGCAGCTTGTCGCCGGTGACCAGCGTCTGCACGCTGCGCAGCGCCGTGAACGGGGGCAGCACGACGACCTCGGCGGCGTCGAGCTCCTTCTCGTCCAGGCTGAAGACCAGCTTCTGCACCAGGCCGATGGCCTCCAGGTGCGTCATGTGCATCTTCCAGTTGCCCGCGATGAGCGGGCGGCGGCCCTCCCGGCGGGCCGGGGCCGCCGGCCTGCGTGCCATCCCGCGCCCCTCAGTCCGCGAGCACCGCGAGGCCCGGGAGCTCCCGGCCCTCGAGGTAC
The DNA here is from genome assembly GCF_054050255.1 of Geodermatophilus sp. SYSU D00700. Classification (NCBI taxonomy): domain Bacteria; kingdom Bacillati; phylum Actinomycetota; class Actinomycetes; order Geodermatophilales; family Geodermatophilaceae; genus Geodermatophilus; species Geodermatophilus sp. SYSU D00700. The sequence goes on from NZ_JBJGZA010000001.1 coordinate 339,685, forward strand.
TCCAGCGACGCGCCGCCGCCGGTGCTGACGTGGCCGTAGGCGGACTCGTCGAGGCCGAGCTGCCGGACGGCGGCCGCGGAGTCCCCGCCGCCGACCACCGACAGCCCGTCGACGGCGGCCACGGCCTCGGCGACCCCGCGCGTGCCGGCCTGGAACGGCGCCAGCTCGAACACGCCCATCGGGCCGTTCCAGAACACCGTGCGGGCGCCGGCCAGCTCGCGGCCGAACACCTCGACCGTGCGCGGGCCGACGTCGAGGCCCATCTGCTCCCCCGGGATCTCCTCGGCCGGGACGACCGCGGTGTCCACGTCGGCGCTGAACTCCGGCGCGACGACGACGTCGACCGGCAGCACGATGCGCTCGCCGGCCTCGGCGAGCAGCCGCCGGCAGGTGTCGACCTGGTCGGCCTCCAGCAGCGAGCGGCCGACCTCGAGCCCCTGGGCCCGCAGGAAGGTGAAGCACATCCCGCCGCCGACCAGCAGCCGGTCGACCTTGGGCAGCAGCGCCTCGATGACGGCGAGCTTGTCGCTGACCTTCGAGCCGCCGAGCACGACCACGTAGGGCCGCTCGGGGTCGGTGGTCAGCCGGGTGAGCACGTCGAGCTCGGTGGCCACCAGCCGCCCGGCGACGTGCGGCAGCCGCAGCGCCACGTCGTACACCGAGGCGTGCTTGCGGTGCACCGCGCCGAACGCGTCGTCGACGAAGACGTCGGCCAGCGCGGCGAACCGGTCGGCCAGCCCGCCGCGCTCGGCGTCGTCCTTGCTGGTCTCGGCGGCCTCGAAGCGCACGTTCTCCAGCAGCAGGACCTCGCCGTCGCCGAGGGCCGCCGCCCGGGTGCGGGCGTCGTCGCCGGCGACGTCGGCGGCCAGCGGCACCTCGGCGCCGAGCAGCTCGCCGAGCCGGGCGGCCACCGGGGCCAGCGAGTACTGCGGGTCGGGCGCACCCTTGGGCCGGCCCAGGTGCGCCGCGACGACGACCCGGGCGCCGGCCTCCCGCAGCGCCTGCAGGGTGGGGAGGCTGGCCCGGATGCGCCCGTCGTCGGTGATGGCCCGGGTCTGCTTGTCCAGGGGGACGTTCAGGTCGGCGCGCAGGAACACGCGCCGACCCGAGACGCCCTCGGCGAGCAGGTCGTCGAGGGTCCGCATCGGCTACAGCGAGCGGCCGACGAGCTCGACGGAGTCGACCAGGCGGTTGGAGTAGCCCCACTCGTTGTCGTACCAGCCGAGCACCTTGGCCATCGGGCCGAAGGTCTTGGTCAGCTTGCTGTCGTAGATGCAGCTCGCCGGGTCGGTGACGATGTCGGAGGAGACGATCGGGGCGTCGGTGTACTTGAGGATGCCGGCGAGCGGGCCCGCGGCGGCCTCGCGGTAGGCGGCGTCGATCTCGTCGGCCGGCACCTCGCGGGTCAGCTGGACGGTGAGGTCGGTGGCCGAGCCGGTGGGCACCGGGACGCGGACGGCGTAGCCGTCGAGCTTGCCCTGCAGCTCGGGCAGCACCAGGCCGATCGCCTTGGCCGCACCGGTGCTGGTGGGCACCATGTTCAGCGCGGCGGCGCGGGCGCGGCGCAGGTCCTTGTGCGGGCCGTCCTGCAGGTTCTGGTCGGCGGTGTAGGCGTGGATCGTCGTCATCAGGCCGCGCTCGATGCCGAAGGAGTCGTTGAGCACCTTGGCCAGCGGCGCGAGGCAGTTGGTGGTGCAGGACGCGTTGCTGATGATCGTCTGCGAGCCGTCGTACTTCTCGTGGTTGACGCCCATGACGATGGTCAGGTCGTCGCCGGTGGCCGGCGCCGAGATGACCACCTTCTTGGCGCCGCCGGCGTCGACGTGCTTGCGGGCGTCGGGGGCCTTGGTGAAGAAGCCGGTCGACTCGACGACGACGTCGACGCCCAGGTCGCCCCAGGGCAGGGCGGCCGGGTCGCGCTCGGAGAGGACCTTCATCGTGTTGCCGGCGATCTTGATGCCCTCGCCGTCGGCGGCGACGTCCTCGGACAGCACGCCCAGGATGCTGTCGTACTTCAGGAGGTGGGCGAGGACCTCGGGGCTGGTCAGGTCGTTGACCGCCACGATCTCGATGTCCTTGCCGCTGGCCGCGGCCGCCCGCCAGAAGTTGCGGCCGATCCGGCCGAACCCGTTGATCCCCACCCGCACCGTCACTGCTGACCTCCACGGATCCGTGGCGCCGTCCGGCGCCGTCGCGTGCGTCGGCCGCGCGGGGCGCGCGGCTCCGATCGCGGACGACCCTATCGGCCCCGGCGGCGGGCGACCGGGCGAGCCCCGGGAGGCTCAGCCGCCGGGGACGAGCTCCACGCCGTCGTCGGCCGCGGCGGCCGGGGCGGGGACGGCCGGGACGGGCCGGTCGCCCACGGGGTCGGCGGCGACGACGCGGTCGCGTCCGGTGGCCTTGGCGGTGTAGAGCGCCCGGTCGGCCGCCTCGAGCAGCGCGGCGGCGGAGGTGCCGTCGGCCGGGCAGACGGCCACGCCGATGCTGACGGTGACGCCGACGCGCTCGCCGTCGACGGGGACCCGCCCGGCGGCGACGGCGCGGCGGACCTGCTCGGCCCGCTCGAGGGCCTGCTCGCGGCCCGCGCCGGGCAGCACCAGCACGAACTCCTCGCCGCCGAGGCGGGCGGCGGTGTCGCCCTCGCGGACGGCGCCGGCGAGCGTGCCCGCGACCGCGGTGAGGACCCGGTCCCCCGCCGCGTGCCCGAGGCGGTCGTTGACGGACTTGAAGTGGTCGACGTCGACCACCAGCACCGACAGCCGGCCGGTGCGCGGCCGGGAGGCCAGGTCGGCGCCGAGCGCCCGGTCGAGGTGGCGGCGGTTGTGCAGGCCGGTCAGCGGGTCGCGCACGGCCTCCTCGGCCAGCTCCGCGCGCAGCCGCTCGATGACCTCGACCTGCTCGGCCAGGCGGGTGTTGAGCGCCTCGATGGCGGCCTGGCGCTCCTGCTGCTCGCTGACGTCGCGGACCACGAGGATGCGGCCGAGCGGACGGCCCCGCGGGTCGCTGACCGCCGAGTCCTGCACGTCGAGCCACAGCCCCGGCCGCACCTGGGCGACGCGGTGGCCGTCCCGGCGCTCGGTGGTGTCGAGGACCGCGACGGCCCGGGGGCCGGCGACGTCGGCGAGGGCGCGGCCGACCAGGTCCCCCCCGAGCTCGGGGCGCAGCCGCTGCAGCATCCGGGTGGCGGCCGGGTTGCAGTCGATGAGGACGCCCTCGGGGTCGACGACGAGCACGGCGTCGGGCACGGTCTCGACCACCTGCTCGCGGGCGACCGGGACCAGCCGCAGCAGGCCCCCGCGGAAGATCGCCCAGCAGTCGACCACGCCGGTGAGCAGGAAGAACAGCGGGGTGAGGTCGGTTCCGCTGCCATCGAGCTGGCTGCCGACCGACACGACGTTGCCGATGGTGGACAGCGTCGCCGACGCGAGCAGGACGGTGATCTGCCGGCGGAAGACGCCCGCCGCACGCCGGTAGCGGCGGACCAGGTGCCCGTAGGCGACGGCGACGAGCGCGTAGGAGTAGGCGGTGTGGGCCAGGAACAGCGGGCCGAAGGCGACCCGTCCCTCTGCGCCGGCACCCGCGGGGACCAGGTCGGACATGACCAGGTCGCGCGTGGCCGGCAGGGTCGCCGTGACCACCAGCAGCACCGGCTCGACCGCCAGCAGCAGGGCCGGCCGGCAGCCGAGCCGCCAGGAGGGGTCGGACACGGTGCGGGCGAGCACGTAGGTGCCCACCACCACCAGCCCGACGGCCGCCAGCAGCAGCGGCGGGTAGGCGGCGACCACCGCTCGGGTGCTGACGGCGTGGACGAGGACGTCGGCGGTCGACCAGGCGGCGACGCCCGACATGGTGACCGCCAGCGCCGTGGCCGCCGGGGTGCGGGCGCGGCGCCGCCAGGCCAGCACCGCCGTGCCCGTGGCGACCAGGGCCGCGCACGCGAACAGCAGCGCCCACTGCGCCGCGCTCATCCCGGGCTCCTCGCTCCGACGGCGCGGCCCGTTGCCCGCCTCTGCTGCGTGCATCGACGCGTGCGGGGCCCCGCTGGAGGTCGGCTCACCCGGGTGGGTGAACGCGAGGGGCGCCCTCCGCGGACCGCGGAGGACGCCCCTGGTGAGCGGATGGAACGGCCGGTTACTGCGCCAGCATGTCGTCGGTCACCACGGACTCGGTGTCCGGGATGCCGAGGTCCTTGGCCCGCTTGTCGGCCATGGCCAGCAGCCGCCGGATCCGCCCGGCGACGGCGTCCTTGGTCATCGGCGGGTCGGCGCGCTGGCCGAGCTCCTCCAGCGAGGCCTGCCCGTGCTCGAGGCGCAGCCGGCCGGCGACCAGCAGGTGCTCGGGCGCGTCGCCGGCGAGGATCTCCAGCGCCCGCTCGACCCGGGCCGAGGCGGCCACGGCCGCGCGCGCCGAGCGGCGCAGGTTGGCGTCGTCGAAGTTCGCCAGCCGGTTGGCGGTGGCGCGCACCTCGCGGCGCATCCGCCGCTCCTCCCAGGCCAGCACCGCGTCGTGGGCGCCCATCCGGGTGAGCAGCGCGCTGATGGCGTCGCCGTCGCGCACGACGACCCGGTCGGCGCCGCGGACCTCGCGGGCCTTCGCGGCGATGCCCAACCGGCGGGCCGCGCCGACCAGCGCCATGGCCGCCTCAGGCCCGGGGCAGGTCACCTCGAGCGAGGACGACCGGCCGGGCTCGGTGAGCGAGCCGTGCGCGAGGAACGCGCCCCGCCAGGCGGCCTCGGCGTCGTTGATGCTGCCGGACACGACCGACGGCGGCAGGCCGCGCACCGGGCGGCCGCGCTGGTCGACCAGCCCGGTCTGGCGGGCCAGTCCCTCGCCGTGCTTGGCGATCCGGACCAGGTAGCGCACGCCCCGGCGGATGTTGCCGCCGGCCAGCACGCTGACCCCGCTGGTGTAGCCGTAGACCTCGCTGATGTCCCGCCGCAGCCGGCGGGCGACCGAGCCGGTGTCCAGCTCGGCCTCGATGACGACGCGACCGCCCACGATGTGCAGCCCCCCGGAGAAGCGCAGCAGCGCGGTCACCTCGGCCTTGCGCTCGGAGGTCCGCGTGCACTCCACCCGGGACAGCTCGTCCTTGACCATGGCCGTCATCGCCACGACGACCACTCCTTCCGCTGCGGCGCCCTCATCGGCGTCACCTCTCCCCCTCGAACCGTCCGGGCCCCACCGGTCCTGGTGCCCCGGTTGCGTCCCCTGTCCCGTCCCCCTGCCCGACCTCCGGCCCGCCGGCCGCGTGTGCTGCGGCCACCGGGGCCAGCACGGCCGCCAGCCGGGCGGGGTCGTGGCGCGGGGAACCGTCGAGCGCGGCGACCGGAGCCAGCACGAGCTCGGCGCCGCACTCGCGCACCGTTGACAGGAGACCACAGCGGTCAACCACCGAGTCGGCATCCGCGATCACCGTGTGCAGCGCCACTCCGTCCAGATGGGCCTGCAGCACCCGCAGGTGCTCCTCCGGGGAGAAGCCGTCGGTCTCCCCCGGCTGGGGCTCCAGGTTGAGCACCACGACCACGCGGGCCCGGCTGGCGGCCAGCGCCCGGCGCAGCCGCGGCACCAGCAGGTGGGGCAGCACCGAGGTGTACCAGGAACCGGGCCCGAGCGAGACGACGTCGGCCTCGGCGATCGCGGCGAGCACGTCGGGGTGCACCGGCGGGTCCGGCGGGGAGACGAGGATCTCCCGCACCCGGCCGGGCGTGGAGGCGATCGCCACCTGACCGCGGATGGTCCGGGTGCGCGCGGGGTCGTCGGGGTCGAACGTCTCCACGCGCGCGACGAGGTCCAGGGGCACGTCGGCCATCGGCAGCACCCGGCCGCGGGTGCGCAGCAGCGCGCAGACGGCGTCGAGGGCGCGCACGGTGTCCCCGCCGTGCAGCTCGACGAGCCCGGTGAGGACGAGGTTGCCCACCGGGTGGCCGGCGAGCACGCCGGTGCCGCCGAGCCGGTGCTGGAACAGCCGGGCCATCTGCTGGCGGCCGTCGTCGTCGGCGGCCAGGGCGGCCAGCGCCATCCGCAGGTCGCCGGGGGGCAGCACCGGCATCTCGCGGCGGATCCGGCCGGAGGAGCCGCCGTCGTCGGCCACCGTGACCACGGCGGTGAGGTCGGGGGTGATCCGGCGCCAGGCGGCCAGCGCGGCCGCGAGACCGTGGCCGCCCCCGAAGGCGACGACCCTGGGGTGCGCGCCCACTACTCGCGGCCCAGGTCGCGGTGGCGGGCGACCGCGGCGATGCCGTCCGCGGCCAGCCGGCGGGCGAACTCCTCGGCGATGGCGACGCTGCGGTGCTTGCCGCCGGTGCAGCCGACCGCCAGCGTCAGGTAGCGCTTGCCCTCGCGCCGGTAGCCGGGGATGAGCAGCCGCAGCACCTCGGTGTACCGGTCGAGGAAGGGCCCGGCGTCCTGCTGGCCGAGCACGTAGTCGCGCACGTCGGCGTCGCGCCCGGTGTGCGCGCGCAGCTCGGGCAGCCAGTGCGGGTTGGGCAGGAACCGGGCGTCGACGACGAGGTCGGCGTCCAGCGGCAGGCCGTACTTGAAGCCGAAGCTCAGCACGGTCGCCGTCAGCGGCGGGGTGCGGCCCTCGCGGGCGAAGGCGTTCTCCAGCGTGGCGCGCAGCTGGTGGACGTTGAGGTCGCTGGTGTCGACCCACAGGTCGGCCTCGCCGGCGATGCCGGTGAGCAGCGCCCGCTCGGCGGTGATCCCGTCGATGAGCCGGCCCGACCCCTGCAGCGGGTGCTCCCGCCGGTTGGACTCGTAGCGGCGGACGAGCACCTCGTCGCTGGCGTGCACGTACACCACGCGCGGGCGGTGCCCGGCCTCGGCGAGCACCCGGATGGCCTCCTGCAGGTCGCTGGAGAAGGCGCGGCTGCGGACGTCGACGACGGCGGCGAACCGGCGGACGTCACCGCGGGCGCCGAGCTCGACCATCGGCGTCAGCAGCGCCGGCGGCAGGTTCTCGACGACGTACCAGCCGAGGTCCTCCATCACCCGCCCGGCGCTGTTCTTGCCGGCCCCGGACAGCCCGGTGACGACGACGACCTCGACCGGCGGCGTCTCGGTGGACGCGGCGTCGAGGCCGGCGGGGACGTCGGCCTGCGGGCCGGCCTGTCCCTCGCGCGCGGCGGCGGCCGCGGTCGGGGCGTCGATGCCCGAGCCGGTCAGCTGTTCCTCGCTCACGACGCGACCCGGCCGACCTCGGCGGTGGCGCCCGCGCCGGGGGTGGGGGTGCCCCGCTCGGCCGGGCCGGCGGGCGCCGTGGTGCTCTCCACGACCTCCTCCGCGGGCCCCTCCTCCGCGGGATCCGCCGTGCCCTCCGCCGGCTCCGCCACCGCGGCCAGCACCGCCTCGGCGGTGCGCCGGCCGATGCCCGGCACGGCCATGAGCTCGTCGACCGTGGCCGCGCGCAGCCGCTTGAGCGACCCGAACTGCTTCATCAGCGCCTTCCGCCGCGTGTCCCCCAGGCCGGGGACGTCGTCCAGGAGCGAGACCAGCATGCTGACCGAACGCTTCTGCCGGTGGTAGGTGATCGCGAACCGGTGGGCCTCGTCGCGCACCCGCTGCAGCAGGTAGAGCGCCTCGGAGGTGCGCGGCAGGACCACCGGGTCGGACTCGCCGGGCAGCCAGACCTCCTCCATGCGCTTGGCCAGCCCGCAGACGGCGACGTCGACGACGCCGAGCTCGTCGAGCGAGCGGGCCGCGGCCGCGACCTGCGGCGCGCCGCCGTCGACGACGAGCAGGTTCGGCGGGTAGGCGAACCGGCGCGGCCGGCCCTCCTCCGCGGCGATCCCCTGCTCGTCGCGGCGGTCGGCCTCCTCCTTGAGGTGCCGGGCGAAGCGGCGGCGGACGACCTCGGCCATGGCCGCGGTGTCGTCGGTGCCGTGCTGGACGGAGAAGCGGCGGTAGTCGGACTTCTTGGGCAGTCCGTCCTCGAAGACCACCATCGAGGCGACGACGTTGGTCTGCTGCACGTGCGAGACGTCGATGCACTCGATGCGCAGCGGCGCCTCGGGCAGCTCGAGGGCCTCCTGCAGCTCGGAGAGGGCGAGCGACCGGGCGGTGAGGTCGCTGGAGCGCTTGACCCGGTGCCGGGCGAAGGCCTCCTTCGCGTTGCGCTCGACGGTCTCAAGCAGGCTGCGCTTGTCCCCGCGCTGCGGCACCCGCAGCGACACCCGCGAGCCGCGGAGCTCGCTGAGCAGCTCCTCGTAGACGTCGGCGTCGTCGGGGAGCTCGGGGACGAGCACCTCCTTGGGCACCGCCTCGCCGCCCTCGGTGACGCCGGTGGCCTCGTCGACGCCGCCGTAGACCTGCAGGAGGAACTGCTCGACCAGCTCGCCGGTGCTGACCTCCTCGACCTTGTCGATGATCCAGCCGCGCTGGCCGCGGACCCGCCCACCCCGGACGTGGAAGACCTGCACGGCGGCCTCGAGCTCGTCCTGGGCGAAGGCGACGACGTCGGCGTCGGTGCCGTCGCCGAGGACGACCGCCTGCTTCTCCATCGCCCGCCGCAGCGCGCCGAGGTCGTCGCGCAGCCGGGCGGCCTTCTCGTACTCCATCGCCTCGGCGGCCTCGGCCATCTCCCGCTCGAGCCGCTTGACCATGAGGTCGGTGCGGCCGGCCATGAAGTCGCAGAAGTCGTCGACGATCGCCCGGTGCTCCTCGGCGCTGACCCGGCCGACGCAGGGCGCGGCGCACTTGCCGATGTAGCCGAGCAGGCAGGGCCGGCCGATCTGCCCGGCGCGCTTGAACACGCCGTTGGAGCAGGTGCGGGCGGGGAAGACGCGGGTGAGCGTGTCGAGGGTCTCGCGGATGGCCCAGGCGTGGGCGTAGGGGCCGAAGTAGCGGACGCCCTTCTTCTTCGGCCCGCGCATGACCTGCAGCCGCGGGTACTCCTCGTTGAGCGTCACGGCCAGCGACGGGTAGCTCTTGTCGTCGCGGTAGCGGACGTTGAACCGCGGGTCGAACTCCTTGATCCAGTTGTACTCGAGCTGGAGGGCCTCGACCTCGGTGCCGACGACGGTCCACTCGACGCTGGACGCCGTCGTCACCATCTGGCGGGTGCGCGGGTGCAGGCCGGCGACGTCGGCGAAGTAGCTGTTGAGCCGCTGGCGCAGGCTCTTGGCCTTGCCGACGTAGACGACGCGGCCGTTCGGGTCGCGGAACCTGTAGACCCCCGGCGACTCGGGGATGGAGCCGACCGCCGGTCGGTACGTGGACGGGTCGGGCACGCTTCCACACTAGGTGCCCCGGACGACGGTCCGCCCGCCCTCCGTCGCCGGGAACCACACCGCTGTGGTTCCCGGCCGTGCCGGTGCGTTCCGGCCGGGCCCGCGGGACGGGCCCGGCCGGACCGTCGAGTCGCGGCTCAGCTCGAGGGAGGCGGGGTCATCTGGGCGATGCGGACGGAGTTGCCGAAGGGGTCGCGCAGGCCGAAGTCGATGCCGTAGGGCTGCACGACCGGCTCCTCCGGCAGGTCGACGCCCTTCTCCCTGAGCGCGGCGTGGGTCTCGTGCGCGTCGTCGGTGGTGAGGAAGAGGTGCCCCCCACCGGCGCCCTTGGTGACCAGGTCGCGCACCGTGTCGGCGATCTCCGGGCTCACCGACGGCGGCGCGGGCCGCTCGAGCAGCACCGCGTGACCGGGGTCGCTCGGCAGCGCGACGGTGAGGAACCGCATCGGCCCGAACTGCTGGTCGACCTGGACCTGGAAGCCCAGCTTGCCGACGTAGAAGTCGAGGGCCTGGTCCTGGTCCAGCACGTAGATCGACGTGATCGAGATGGTCTTCAACATGATCACGACGCTAGGACCCGGCGGTGTCCGCGGGCTTCTCCGGAACTGCTGTCTTCTCGCTCGGCCGCAGCCACCGCATGCCGAAGCAGGAGGGCACCGGCGCCAGCGGCCCGCGCCGCCGGTACGCGCTGGGCGGCTCCCCCACGATCCCGGCGAACACCCGGCTGAAGGTGCCCAGGCTGGCGAAGCCCACGGCCATGCACACGTCGGTCACCGACCGGTCGGTGCTGCGCAGCAGGAACATCGCCCGCTCCACCCGCCGGCGCTGCAGGTAGCGGTTGGGCGTCTCGCCGAAGGTGGCCTTGAAGGTGCGGATGAAGTGCGCCTCGGAGACGTGCGCGACTCGGGCCAGGGCGGCCACGTCGAGCGGCTCGGCGTAGCTGCGGTCCATCACGTCCCGGGCACGCAGCATGCGCAGGTTGGAGTCCTCGACGGCCCGGCTCACCGGGCCATCTTCCCGGCCGCCGCGGGACGGCTGAGGTCAGCCGGCGGCGCGGGAGCGGTGCAGCGCCGGCAGGGGTACGGCGCCGAGGGCCCGCTGCCCCAGGCGGACGACCCTGGCGGCCAGCGCCAGCGCCGCGAGGAGCCCCACCCCGCCGGCCAGGACGGCGACGGCACCGGGGACGGCGTTCCCGGTGACGGCGAGCGCGGCGACGGCCACCAGTGCGACGAGGACGAGGGTGGAGCGCACGCCGCCGGACTTGCGTACGGGCTGCCCGCAGTGGGACAGGTCGGGATCGCAGTCGGGCGTGAGCGCGCTCATCGGCGTCTCCTCCATCGGGGACCGGGCACGCCGATGGGGAGGCGTGACGTCCGTCACAGGGGACGATACGGTCCGGGGCCGGATCCGCTCAAGAGGTGATCACCGGGGTCCGGCGGCGCTCAGCGGCAGTCGTCCTCGCCCGCGGCGCAGACGGCGACGAGCAGCCGCCGGAGGGTCGCCAGGTCCCGCTCGCTCGCGTCCGGGAACAGCTGCCCGTGCACGGTGGCGACGGACCGGTGGACGTCGGCCGCCACGGCCCTCCCCTCACCGGCCAGCCGGACGATGTGCCGGCGGCGGTCGGCGGGATCGCGCACCCGCTCGACGAGTGCGGCGTCCTCGAGGTCGTTGAGCAGGCCGACCAGGACGCTCGGGTCCACGGCCAGCTGCTCGAGCAGCTCCTGCTGGGTCGCCGACCCGGTCTGTTCCAGCCGCATGAGGATCTGGCCGTGCCGCGGGCGCAGCCCGGAGTCGGAGAACTGCCGGCCCAGCAGCAGCGCCGCCCGGTGACCCGCCTGGGCGAGCAGCACCGGCAGCGGCAGGTCCTCGATCGGCACGGGCATCCCCACGGGGCGCAGTCTAGCGGAGCCAACTGTTCTAGGGTCCGAATCGTTGACAGTGACCGACGATCGGCTACCGTGGACGGCGCCGGGCACCCACCCACCGACCTCGGAGACCGCCATGGCCCTGCTCAGCACCGCCACGCTGGAGTTCGTTCGCCGCACGGACACGGAGGGCGGCGTCACGGCGTTCGCCTTCGCCCCCGTGGAGCCGCTCAACCACCTCGCCGGCCACCACGCCTTCCTCTCGCTGCCCGACGGCGGGACCAAGCCGTTCTCCCTGGCCTCGGCCCCCGAGGACCCGCAGGTGCTGATCGGCACCCGGCTCGCCTCGGGCAGCCGGTTCAAGCGGGCGCTCACCGGGCTCTCCCCGGGCGACCGCGTCCGGCTGCGCCGGCCGCTGCAGCGATCGGCCCTGGCCGATACCGCCGACGACGTCGTACTGCTCGCCCAGGGCGTCGGGGTGACACCGCACCGGGCGCTGCTGCGCCACCTCGCGGCGACGGGCGCCCGGCGCCGCGGAACGCTGGTCCACGTCGGCCGCGACCACCCGTTCCGCGCCGACACCGAGGAGCTCGCGCACGCCGCCGTCTATCCCGGCGACCGCGCGGCCTTCGGACGGGAGCTGGAACGCCTCACCACCGACCTACCCGGCGCCACCTACCACGTGTCGGGCTCCCCGGCCTTCGTCCGCGACACCACCGCCGCGCTGTCCGCCGCGGGCATCCCGCGCCGCCAGGTCCGCCGGGAGGCCTTCCGTGGCTACTGACCCGCCCGCCGTCGTCGCCGAGGGGCTGGTGCGCCGGTTCGGCAGTGGACCGGACGCGGTGACCGCCGTCGACGGCGTCGACCTCGAGGTGCCCGCCGGCACCGTCGTCGGGCTGCTCGGCCCCAACGGCGCCGGCAAGACCACCGTCGTCCGGCTGCTCACCGGCCTGCTGCGCCCCACTGCCGGCACCGCGACGGTGGCCGGCGTGCCCCTCGGTCCCGACGGCGTGTCCGACGGCGCTCGACTGCGGGCGCGCATCGGCCTGGCCGGCCAGTACGCCGGGGTGGACGAGGCGCTGACCGGGCGGGAGAACCTGCGCATGTTCGGCCGGCTCGGGCACCTGACCCGGGCGTCGCGGCGGGCGCGCGCCGACGCGCTGCTCGACGCGTTCGGCCTCACCGACGCCGCCGACCGGCCGGCGCGGACCTACTCGGGAGGCATGCGACGCCGGCTGGACCTCGCTGCCGCGCTGGTGGCCGAGCCGCGGGTGGTGTTCCTCGACGAGCCCACCACGGGGCTGGACCCGCGGTCGCGCCTGGCGCTGTGGGAGGTGGTGGAGGAGCTCGCGGCCGCCGGCACGGCGGTGCTGCTGACCACGCAGTACCTCGAGGAGGCCGACCGGCTCGCCTCCTCGCTGGCGGTCGTCGACGCGGGCCGGGTGATCGCCCGGGGCACACCGGCCGAGCTGAAGGCCTCCCTGGGCGGCGGCGCGCTGCAGGTGCCGCTGGCCGACCCCGGGCGTGCGGCGGCGGCCGTGGCCGCCCTGGCCGGCCTGGGCACCGGGCCGGCCGCGGTCACCGACGGGGTGCTGCGGCTGCCGGTCGCCGATCCGGGCCCGGCACTGCCGGAGCTGGTGCGCCGGCTGGACACCGCCGGGGTCGCCATCCGCGGCGTCGGGATCTCCGAGCCCACCCTCGACGACGTCTTCCTCGCCCTCACCGGCCGCACCGCCGACCCGAGCACCCGGAGCGCAGCATGACCACCTCCCTCGTCACCGACCCCGCGCCCCGGACCGACGCGGTGGCCCGCCCGTCCGTCCTCGGCCCGCCCGCGGTGCCGGCCGGCCGGCCGGTGGTCGGCTGGGCGGTGCGCGACGCGCTGACCACCGGCTGGCGCAGCCTGGTGGGGGCGTTCCGCACGCCGCAGGTGCTGCTGTTCGCCTTGGTCCAGCCGGTGATGTTCGTGCTGCTGTTCCGGTACGTCTTCGGCGGGGCGATCTCGACCCCCGGCGTCGACTACGTCGACTACCTGCTCCCCGGGATCTTCGTGCAGACGGCCGTGTTCTCCGGTGTCGCCACCGGCGTCGGGCTCGCCGAGGACCTCGGCCGGGGTGTGGTCGACCGGTTCCGGACCCTGCCGATGGCCGGCTCCGCCGTCCTGGCCGGGCGGACCCTCGCCGACGCCGCCCGCACCGTGGTGACGCTGCTGCTCATGCTCGGCGTCGGCCTGGCCGTGGGCTACCGGCCGGACAGCGTCACGGGGGTCGTGGCCGGCCTCGGTGTCGTGCTGCTGCTGTCCTACGCGGTCACCTGGTTCTACGTGCTGATCGCACTGGCGGTGCGCAGCCCCGAGGCGGCCCAGTCGGCGGGGTTCGTGCTCACCTTCCCGCTCACGTTCGCCAGCTCGGCGTTCGTGAGCACCGAGACGATGCCGGGCTGGCTGCGCGGCTTCGCCGAGAGCCAGCCGGTCACCCTCACCGCCGACGCCGTCCGGGCACTGACCGGGGTCGGCGACGCGAGCGTCTGGCCGGCCCTGGCCTGGGCGGCCGGGCTGCTGGTCGTCCTCGCGCCGGCCGCGGCCGCCCTCTACCGGCGGGGCCGCTGAGGACGGGCTGCGGTCGTGTCTCGCCACCCCTTGCAGCCTTGACGCCGGGCTCCGCGGCCGGAGCACCGGCCAGCCGTCTGACCAGCGAGTTCGTCGTCCACAGGACTTGCTGCGATCGTCGCTCGAACGTATGATCGATCCCGTGACGGGAGTCCGGGCGGTCGACGAGCCCCTGGTGGGGTGGGCGTCGGGGCCGCTGGGGGCGGTGCAGGCCGCCGACCGGGAGATCGCCCGGCAGACCGCGCTGCGGGCCCGGGCGGTGGCCGCGTTCGCCGCATCCCGGCCGTCGTCGGCCGACCGGCCGCAAGGCTCGCCGGGAGCGATGTCGGCCGACCGGTGGGCCGCCCGTCCTGACCTGCTGCGGCCGGTGAGCGAGTGGGCCACCGACGAGCTGGCCGTCGCGCTGGCGCTGTCGACGCAGGCCGCGCAGCTGCTGCTGGAGCGGTCGCTGACCCTGGTGCACCGGCTGCCGGGCACGCTGGCCGCCCTGGAGTCCGGGGCGCTGCACATCGGGCACCTGGGCCCGCTGCTGGACAAGGTCGCCCCGATCACCGACGACACGCTGCGTGCCGCCATCGAGGCCGATCTGCTCGCGTGGGCCGCCGGGCGGCACACCACGCCGGCGCAGCTGGGCGACAAGGCCCGCCGGGAGCTGCTCACGCGCACCGCCCGCACCGCCGCCGATGACCTGCTGCGCGCGGTGCGCCGGCGCGGCGTGGATGCCCGCCCGGCCCGGGTCGAGGGGATGAGCGTGGTCTCGGCGCTGCTGACCACCCCGGAGGCCGCCGCCCTGCTCGCCGCGCTGGGTGCCTGTGCCGACGCGCTGCCCGCCGACGGCCGCAGCCGGGGGCAGAAGATGGCCGACTGCCTGCTGGACCTGGTGCTCCGCCCGGGCGAGTCCGGGCTGCCGCCGGTGCAGGTGACCCTGACCGTGGTCGCCCCGGTCGGGGCACTGCGGGGCGGGGACCAGCCGTGCGAGGTCGACGGGCAGGTGGTGCCCGCCGAGCTGGTCCGGGCGCTGCTGGCCGCCCTCACCGGCCACCGGGCCGACGCCAGTGACACCGACACCGGCGACACCGCGGCCGACACCGCGGCCGATGGCGAGGCGACCGGCACCACCGCGGCCGACACCGAGCCAGCCGGCACCGACACGGCCCTGGGGGTCGATGCGGTCGGAGCCGGGGCGCCCCTCACCGAGGACGAGCACTTCGCCCGGTGGGCCGAGGAGCTGGAAGCGCGGATCCTGGCCGGGGAGTTCGATGCCCGCCCCGGGCCCTGCTACCTCGACGAGGACCTGCCACCGGACGATCCGCCCGACGCGCACGCCACGGCCGACGCCGACGAGGTGGCCACACCGGACCCCGATGGCTGGTGGGCGCGCGCCGACCGCGCCGTCGACCACGCGAGCACCGCCCTGCTCGGGCTCGAGCGCGCCCTCGGTCACGCCCGCCGCACGGTGGCCACCGCGCGGCGCGCCGACGCCGCGGACGAGGCCACCTGGGCACGCAGCGCGGCCGGCCGGGTGAGCGCCGCCCCCGACGCGCTGACCGCGCTCACCGCGGCCACCGACACCGCCCGCGCCGACCTCGCCGCGCTGCTCGCCGCCACCGCCGGGGGCGGGCTGGCCGACCGGCCCCGGATCGCGCTCACCCACGCGGCCGGCGGTGCGCTGCTGGCCCTCACCGACCTGCCCGCCCTGCACCGCGCCCACCGACGCGGCCACGGCCTGGCCGCTCCCGGACCCGCCGCCGGCTACCGGCCCAGCGCCGCCCTCGACCGGCACGTCCGCGCCCGCGACCGCCGCTGCCGCTTCCCCGGCTGCCGCCGCCCCGTGCCCCGCGCCGGCGAGCTCGACCACGCCACCCCCTGGCCGGCCGACCCCACCACCGCCACCAACCTCACCGGCTACTGCACCGGCCACCACCGCGGCAAGCACCAGGCCCCCGGCTGGCGCCACGTCCTCGCCCCCGACGGCACCCTCACCGTCACCACACCCACCGGACTGACCGCCGCCACCACCCCACCGCCCTACTGACGGGCCCCGAAAAGCGGACCAGCCGGGAACCACACGGCCTCCGCCGACGACCAAGCACGAGAACACCCTGCGCCCTGGAGGTCCCGTGCTGCCTGTCCCCCGTCCGCTCGCCGCGCTCGTGCGGCCCCTGGCGACGGCGGTCCTCGCCCTCGGCCTCGTGATGGCCGTCCCGGGCACTGCCTCGGCGCACACCGCCCTGCGCGCCACCGAGCCCGCCGCCGACAGCACCGTGACGAGCACCCCGCAGGCGGTCACCCTCACCTTCAGCGCGAGCGTGCTCGGCGGCGAGGTCGCAGTGACCGGCCCCACCGGGACGCCCGTCGGCGCCGGCCCGGTGGTCCACGACGGCGCCGTCCTGACCGCGCCCGTCACCCTGGTCGCAGCGGGCCGGCACACGGTCACCTGGTCGGCCGTCGCCGACGACGGCCACACCCTGGACGGCACCTTCGCGTTCGAGTACGCCCCCGCCACTCCCCCGCCGGCGACCGCGCCGACCACCTCCGCCCCGACGTCCTCGGCCCCCACGACCGACCCGACGAGCACCGCGGCCAGCCCGACGGCCGACGGGACGCCGTCGAGCGCCGAAACCGACACGGCGTCCGCGGCGTCCGACGACGGCGGCCTCCCCGGCTGGGTGCTGCCCGCCGCCGCGGTGGCCCTGCTCGCCGCCGGCGCGGCCACGGTCCTCCGGCTCCGCCGCCGCGGCTGAGCGGCCCCCCTCTGCGCCGACGGCGCCGGTCCCGGGACTCCGGGACCGGCGCCGTCGTGCGCGGACAGGCGGTCAGCTGGCGCGCTTGCGCGTGGCCCGCTTCTTCGGGCCGGCCGCCGCGGCCTCGATCGCCTCGGGGTCGAGCAGCGGCACCAGGTACCGCCCGGTGTGCGACTCGGGCACCGATGCGACGAACTCCGGCGGCCCCTCGGCCACGACCGTGCCGCCGCGGAACCCGCCCTCGGGGCCCATGTCGATCAGCCAGTCGGCGCTCTTGATGACGTCGAGGTTGTGCTCGATGACGATCACCGAGTTGCCCTTGTCGACCAGCCCCTGCAGCACCAGCAGCAGCTTGCGGATGTCCTCGAAGTGCAGGCCGGTGGTCGGCTCGTCGAGGACGTACACGCTGCGGCCGTTGGACCGCTTCTGCAGCTCGCTGGCCAGCTTGACGCGCTGCGCCTCACCGCCGGAGAGCGTCGTCGCCGGCTGGCCGAGCCGCACGTATCCCAGCCCGACGTCGGTGAGGGTGCGCAGGTACCGCGAGATCGAGGGGATGGCGGCGAAGAACTCCGCGGCCTCCTCGATCGGCATGTCGAGGACCTCGGCCACCGTCTTGCCCTTGTAGTGCACCTCGAGGGTCTCCCGGTTGAACCGGGCGCCCTTGCACACCTCGCACGGGACGTAGACGTCCGGCAGGAAGTTCATCTCGATCTTGATCGTGCCGTCGCCCGAGCACGCCTCGCAGCGCCCGCCCTTGACGTTGAAGGAGAACCGTCCCGGCTGGTAGCCGCGGATCTTCGCCTCCGACGTCTGCGCGAACAGCTTGCGGACCTGGTCCCAGACCCCGGTGTAGGTGGCCGGGTTGGACCGCGGCGTGCGGCCGATCGGCGACTGGTCGACGTGCACGACCTTGTCCAGGTGCTCCAGACCGGTGACCGTGCGGTGCCGCCCGGGGACCATCCGCGCCCGGTTCAGCTGGTTGGCCAGCACCGTGTAGAGGATGTCGTTGACCAGGCTGGACTTGCCCGACCCGGACACCCCGGTGACCCCGACCAGCAGGCCCAGCGGGAAGGTGACGTCGACGCCCTTGAGGTTGTGCTCGCGGGCGCCCTTGACCACCAGCTCGCGGCCGGGCTGCGGCTGCCGCCGCACCGCCGGCACGGTGATCTCCTTGCGCCCCGACAGGTACTGCCCGGTCAGCGACCGCTCGCTGGCCAGCAGCTCCTCGACCGGACCGCTGACGATCACCTCGCCGCCGTGCTCGCCGGCGCCGGGACCGATGTCGACCACCCAGTCGGCGGTCTTGATCGTGTCCTCGTCGTGCTCGACGACGATGAGCGTGTTGCCCATGTCCCGCAGCCGCACCAGCGTCTCGATCAGCCGGGTGTTGTCGCGCTGGTGCAGCCCGATCGAGGGCTCGTCGAGGACGTACAGGACGCCCACCAGCCCCGACCCGATCTGGGTGGCCAGCCGGATCCGCTGCGCCTCGCCGCCGGCCAGCGTCGCCGCCGGCCGGTCGAGGGACAGGTAGTCCAGGCCGACGTCGACGAGGAAGGACAGCCGCGCCTGGATCTCCTTGAGCACGCGGTCGGCGATCGCCCGTTCCCGCTCGCCGAGCTCCAGCGCGCGCAGCCAGTCCGCGGCCTCGCCGATCGACAGGCCGGTGACCTCGGCGATCGAGCGGCCGTTGAGCTTGACCGCGAGGATCTCGG
The DNA here is from genome assembly GCF_054050255.1 of Geodermatophilus sp. SYSU D00700. Classification (NCBI taxonomy): domain Bacteria; kingdom Bacillati; phylum Actinomycetota; class Actinomycetes; order Geodermatophilales; family Geodermatophilaceae; genus Geodermatophilus; species Geodermatophilus sp. SYSU D00700. The sequence continues at coordinate 357,841 of NZ_JBJGZA010000001.1, forward strand.
GCTTGAGCCGGGTGCCGTGGCAGACGGGACAGGGCACGTCGCGCATGTAGCCCTCGTACTTGTCCCGCATGTAGTCGCTGTCGGTGTCCTCGTGCCGCCGCTCCAGGAAGGGCAATACGCCCTCGAACGCGGCGTAGTAGCTGCGCTCGCGGCCGTAGCGGTTCTTGTAGCGGACGTGCACCTGGTCCGGAGAGCCGTGCAGCACGGCCTTCTGCACCTTGGCCGGCAGCTTCTCCCACGGGGTGTCCATGGAAAAGCCGAGCTGGTCGGCCAGGCCGGCCAGCAGCCGCTGGAAGTACTCGTTGCTCATCGACCCCGCCCACGGGGCGACCGCGCCGTCGGCGAGGCTCTTCCCCGGGTCGGGGACGACGAGGTCGGGGTCGACCTCCTTGCGGGTGCCGATGCCGGTGCACTCCGGGCAGGCGCCGAACGGCGAGTTGAACGAGAAGCTGCGCGGCTCGAGCGCCTCGAACGACAGGCCGTCGTCGACGCACGCCAGGTGCTCGGAGAAGGTGCGCTCCCGCTCGGGGTCGCCCTCGGGCAGGTCGACGAAGTCGAGCACGACCAGCCCGCCGGCGAGGCCGAGCGCGGTCTCGACCGAGTCGGTCAGCCGGCGCTTGGCGCTCTCCTTGACCGTCAGCCGGTCGACGATCACCTCGATCGTGTGCTTCTCCTGCTTCTTCAGCTTCGGCGGCTCGGTGAGCGGGTGCACCGTGCCGTCGACCCGGACGCGGGAGAAGCCCTGCGTCTGCAGCGAGCTGAACAGGTCGACGTACTCGCCCTTGCGCGCCCTCACGACCGGGGCGAGCACCTGGAAGCGGGTGCCCTCCTCCATCGCCAGCACCTGATCGACGATCTGCTGCGGCGTCTGCCGGGAGATCGGCTTGCCGCAGTTGGGACAGTGCGGCTGGCCGGCGCGGGCGTAGAGCAGCCGGAGGTAGTCGTAGACCTCGGTGATCGTGCCCACCGTCGAGCGCGGGTTGCGGTTGGTCGACTTCTGGTCGATCGAGACCGCCGGGGACAGGCCCTCGATGAAGTCGACGTCGGGCTTGTCCATCTGGCCGAGGAACTGGCGGGCGTAGGCCGACAGCGACTCGACGTAGCGCCGCTGGCCCTCGGCGAAGATGGTGTCGAAGGCCAGGCTCGACTTGCCCGACCCCGACAGCCCGGTGAAGACGATCAGGGCGTCGCGGGGCAGGTCGAGGTGGACGTCCTTGAGGTTGTGCTCACGGGCGCCGCGGACGACGAGACGGTCCAATGTGATCCCTGTCGGTCAGCCGGGCCGGCCGGTCTCGCCGGGCCCTGCGTGGTGGTGTCGAGTTGTCGATACGGGGAACGCCGTCACTGCCCGGGCGCAATCCGTGACGAGGGCGACGTTGCCGCCTGGTGCGGGTGTGCTCAGACGGGAGCCGGGGACGGCGCTCCGGCGGGGTCGAAGACCGGCGCGTGCCGGCGCCAGGGCTGCCGGCGCTCCAGCTCTCCGGCCAGCCAGAGTAGTCGCGTCTCGCTGTCCGGGGGGCCGACCAGCTGGACGGCCAGCGGCACCCCCTCGGCGCGGGTACCGACGGGCACCACGACCGCCGGGACGCCGGCCAGGTTCCACGGTGCGGCCCACGGCGCCCACCGGGCCTGGGTTCCCACGTTCACGACGAACCCGCGCTCGTGCCAGGGCCGCGCGGGCAGCGGCGGGCCGTTGGTGATCGGCGTGAGCAGCACGTCGAGGTCGTCCTCGGCGAAGAAGGCCTCCGTCCGCGCCCGGAACCGCTCGGCGGTCGCGGGCCGGACCAGCCCCGCCCGGCGGACCAGCCGGCCCAGGCGGGCGTGGGTGCGGCTGCGCGGCTGCAGCGCCCCCGGGTCGAGGCCGAGTGCCGCGGCGTCGTCCGCCCCGCCGGCCAGCCAGCGGGCGATCGTGCCGACGGTCGCGTCCGGCGTCGTCCCCGGGTGCCGCTCGACGACGACGTGCCCGGCCCCGCGGAGCAGCCGCGCCGTCCGCTCGACCGCCGCCCGGGTGGGGCCGTCGGGCCGGCTCCCGGCCAGCGGTGAGCGCAGGCTGACGGCGATCCGCAGCGGCCGGCCCGGGTCGGCCGGGGGCGACGACGGACGCCCCGCGAGGACGGCGGTGCCCAGCGCGACGTCGGCGACGGTGGTGGCCAGGACGCCGTTCTCGACCATGCCGCCCCAGTCGAGCGCCAGCGTGGGCAGCACCCCCCGGCCGGGCTTGAGGGTGACCAGCCCGCACGTGGCCGCCGGCAGCCGCAGCGACCCCATGCCGTCGTTGCCGAGGGCGAGCGGCACCACCCCGGCGGCGACCGCGGCGGCGCTGCCCCCGGAGCTCCCGGCGGGCGACAGCGCGGTGTCCCACGGGTTGCGGGTGACGGTGCCCGGCCCGTCCGTGGCGGCGTAGAGACAGAGCTCGGGCACGCGGGTCACGCCCACGACGACCGCTCCCGCGGCGCGCAGCCGGGCGACCGCCTCGTGGTCGGCGTCGGCGGGCACGCCCGGGTGGGCCACGCAGCCGTCGGTCACCGCCTCGCCGGCCACGGCGACGTTGTCCTTGACGGCCACCGGGACGCCGGCCAGCGGGAGGGACGCGCGGTCGGGCCGGGCGTCGACTTCCGCCGCCTCGGCCAGGGCCGCCTCGGCGCGGACCACGCGGAACGCGCCGATCCGCGGCTCGACGTCGGCGAGGTGGGCCAGGTGCGCGCGCACCACCTCGACGGCGGAGAGCTCCCCGGCGCGCACGCGGGCGGCGATCGCGGTGGCGGGCAGACCGACGACCCGGGCGCCGCCGGGACCTCCGCTAGCGTCCATGGACGCGACCGTAACCGCGGTCGACGACAGTTCTCGAACGGAGGCCCGATGAGCTACACCGGCGACGTCGAGGTGGGCGGCCCGGCCGACGTGCGGGAGCTGCCGGGGCTCGTGGTCAGCAAGGTCGCGGTCAGCGAGATGGCCAACAACGCCTACCTGCTGCGCTGCACCGCGACCGGCCAGGCGCTCCTGGTCGACGCCGCGGCCGAGCCCGAGACGCTGCGGGCGCTGATCGGGGACGCCGACCTGCGCACCGTCGTCACCACGCACGGGCACTGGGACCACCACCGCGCGCTGCCCGACGTCGTCGCGGCCACCGGCGCGACGACCGTCGCGCACGCGGCCGACGCCGCCGACCTGCCGGTGCCGGTGGACCGGACCGTCGCGCACGGCGACACCGTCGAGGTCGGCGAGCAGGTGCTCGAGGTGGTGCACCTGCGCGGGCACACGCTGGGCAGCATCACGCTGGTCTGGCGGGGGCCGGGCGACGCCGGCACGCACGCCTTCACCGGCGACAGCCTCTTCCCCGGCGGCGTCGGCAAGACCTGGTCACCGGAGGACTTCGCCAGCCTGATCGACGACGTCGAGCAGCGGCTGTTCGCCGTGCTGCCCGACGGGACCTGGGTCTACCCGGGGCACGGGAAGGACACGACCCTGGGCGCCGAGCGCCCCTCGCTGCCGGAGTGGCGCGCCCGCGGCTGGTGAGTGCTACCGGGCGCACACCCGACACTCCGAGCGCGCCAGCTCGATCCCCGGGTCCACTCCCCTCGACCTCGTGCACGACCTCGCTGTAGCTGATGGGTCCCGCCGTCACCGGGTGCCGCTGGCCGTCACGGCGACGGGGTCGCGGAGGTGCCCTCGTCGGCGGGACCGGTCGAGACGGCCGGGGTGCTCGTCTCCGTGGTCGGCACGGCCGTCTCCGTGGTCGGCACGGCCGTCTCCGTGGTCGGCACGGCCGTCTCCGTGGTCGGCACCGCCGTCTCCGTGGTCGGCACGGCCGTCTCCGTGGTCGGCACGGCCGTCTCCGTGGTCGGCACCGCCGTCTCCGTGGTCGGCACCGCCGTCTCCGTGGTCGGCACCGCCGTCTCCGTGGTCGGCACCGCCGTCTCCGTGGTCGGCACCGCCGTCTCCGTGGTCGGCACCGCCGTCTCCGTGGTCGGCACCGCCGTCGTCCCAGCCGCCGTCGTCCCAGCCGCCGTCGTCCCAGCCGCCGTCGTCCCAGCCGCCGTCGTCCCAGCCGCCGTCGTCCCAGCCGCCGTCGTCCCAGCGGCCGTCGTCCCAGCGGCCGTCGTGGCGGGGGGCGCCTGGACGAGCGGGGTGCCGCCGGCCGCCGGCGAGGGCACGGCCCCGCCACTCGTGGTCTCCTGCTCCACCGGCGGCGACGGCTCGGGAAGGGTGGTGTCGGCGAGCGGCGAGGGTATGAGGGTCGGTCCGGTCGAGACCGGCGTGTCGGCGTTTCCACCGCCGACCGCCGACGTCCGCCCGTCCGCGGCCTGACCGTCCCCGGGGTCTCGGGAGGCCTGCACGGCACCGCCGGCTCCGATGAGCATCCCGAGCGCGGCGGCGCTGACCAGGAGGTGCCTGGTCCTCCCGCGGACCCGACGGGGCGGGGCCGCGGACGTGGCCCGGCCGAGGCCCGCCAGGAGCCACCGGCGACCCGGGGGGACGGGGATGGGGGGCCGGGTGCGGCGAGTGGCCGCGTGCCTGGGCCGGCCGGTGGGCCGTGGGGTGGACATCGGCGCCGCCGCACCCGCCGCCAGGACGGCCTGTTCGGTGGTGGCCCCGGCCGCCGGGGCGCCGGCGGCCCGCCGGGCGGCCGCCTGGCGCGCCTCGATGCCGGACGTGGTGCTCAGCGCCAGCTGGGGCAGGAGCAGGAAGACGAAGAACCCGAGCGCCGCAACGCACGCGGCGATGAGGAACACCAGGTCGATGGCGTCCGAGAACCCGGCCTCGAAGGGCAGCGCGAGGTGCGACGGCAGTCCCTGGACGAACGAGGTGTCCGACAGGTCCCCGCCGGCCGGCAACCGGCCGCTCTGCACCGCCTCGGCGACCCGTGGATCGCCCGCTGCGGCGGAGGTCACCGCCTGTTCGATCTCCACGGGCAGGCGGATGACCAACACGGAGAGGAACGCGGCGGTCCCGAGCGTGGCGCCCATCTGGCGGAAGAAGGTGACCGACGAGGTCGCGACGCCCATCTCGTCCGGCGGGACGGCGTTCTGCACGGCGAGGACGGCCGGCTGGAAGTTGAAGCCGAGCCCGATGCCGAGCAGGACCATGAACGGCGCCAGCGTTCCGAGCGACGTCCCGGCGCCGACCACGACGGACAACGACGCCAGGGCGGTGGCCATGAGGACCGTCCCGGCCAGCGGGAACACCTTGTAGCGGCCGGTCCTGGAGATCACGACACCCGAGCTCGCCGCGCCGGCCATGATGCCGGCGACCAGCGGGATCATCTGCAGGCCGGCGACCGTGGCGCTGGAGCCGTGCACGATCTGCAGGTACTGGGGCAGGAGGAGCAGCCCGCCGAACATGGCCGCGCCCACCACCGTGCTGCCCACGATGGCGATGCGGAAGGTGCGGTTGCGGAACAGCCGCAGCGGCAGCAGTGCCTCGTCGCGGTAGGCCCGCTCGGCGAGCAGGAAGGCTCCGAAGCCGACGGCGCCGATGCAGTAGCAGGCCACGGCGGAAGCCGAGGTCCAGCCCCAGGTGCGGCCCTGCTCGGCCACGATCAGCAGCGGCACGATGCAGGTGACCAGGGACAGCGCGCCGGGCCAGTCGATGCGGTGCTCCCGGCGCTCGTGCGGCAGGTGCAGCACCCGGTACACGGCGGCGAAGGCGAGCAGGCCGAGCGGCACGTTGACGTAGAAGATCCAGCGCCAGCCGGTGATGCCCAGCAGCGAGGACTGGCCGGCGAGGAAGC